>JBARZK010000128.1:0-8117 GCA_049649965.1 Erythrobacter sp. | reverse complement strand
GCACCGTACTGATCCCCGAGGAAAACGTGAAGGACCTCGCCGAGATACCCGAGACGGTGAAGAACAAGCTGGAGATCATTCCGGTCAGCCATGTCGATCAGGTGCTCGAACACGCATTGGTCGATTTGCCCGAACCGATCGAGTGGACGGAAGCGGACGACCTCGCGTCGCAGCCTGGCGCGCAGCATCTACCCGCCAGCGTCGCTACAGATAGCCCGACCGCTCACTGATTCTCACGGCGTTGCGGGCGCCCGGTGGAAGGCCACCGGGAGCCCGACCCGTCGCCCGAAGCGTCATGATTGCGTGTCACGCACGCAAGAAAAACGTCACTTTGCCGCAAAATGGCGCTTTTCCGGGCGATTTGCCTTTGACACCGCTTGCAAAAGCGTCTCAATTTGCGCCTTTCGGAGAGGCGATTCACCGAAACCAAGGCAGAGAGCAAAAGAGGGGGATTTCCCAGATGAACAAGAACGACCTGATCAGCGCAGTCGCGGAATCGAGCGGCCTTTCCAAGAACGATGCGTCGAACGCCGTCGAGGGCGTATTCGATGCGATTCAGAAGACCCTTGCGGATGGCGACGAAGTGCGGCTGGTCGGTTTCGGCACCTTCTCCGTGGCGAAGCGCAAGGCCTCGACCGGACGCAACCCGCGCACTGGCGAACCGATGACGATCAAGGCCTCCAACCAGCCCAAGTTCAAGGCGGGCAAGGGCCTCAAGGACGCGGTCAACTAAACCCGTCCGGCAATCGTCGGCGCCGCGCCTCGCGCCGGATTACAAAAAACCCCGCCAGGCTTCAGGCCCGGCGGGGTTTTTCGTTCTTGCGGTCTTGCCGCACGCTCCTGCGTAGGCCGTGACTAGCCGCCCATATCGATGAGAGCTGTCGGCGAGCTCGTGGTCCGCGGCGAAATATCCCAGCGCAACACCTGACCGCGAGCGGTTCGACTTGCCCCCTCATCGGTGTTGTTGGCGCGAATTTCTCCCTTGGTGACGATCGTGAAAGTCCCGTCGATCACGGGAATCTCGGGGATGTCGGCTGCTTCGCCGTTCTCGCCTTCCATCGCCGCCATCTGGGCCAGCCCTGCCATCCCGCCCATCAGCCCGGCCATGGGATTGGTCTCGTTCTGGGCCGAGAACCCCGGCGCGTTGATCCGCACCATCTCGCCATCGCGCAGGTGCAGCTGAACGAACGGCGTCACGAGCGGGAAGCCCTCGATCAGCGGAAAGACAAAATCGTGGCTGAGCGCGCCGGTCACCGAATAGCTGACGTCGAACAGCCCTTCGCCCTTTGATTCGACGCTTTCCCACCCCCGCTGCCGCTCCAGCAGGGCAGCGAGTTCGGCGCTGGCTTCGGGGTCGGACGGGTTGATGCCGCCCATGATCGCGGCCATCTGTTCGGCCTCGCGTTCCGCCTCGGCGGCACGTTCCTGCGCACCCGCTTCCCATTCACCGCGCTGCTCGGCCAGTTCGGCTGCGGTGCATTCGCGCCGATCGAACGTGCCGTCCTCATAGCACGGTTCGGCTTCGAAGGTCTCCGTGGCCGCCTCCATTTGCGCGAGGCTCGACAGGCCGAGGAAGTGTACTTCGCCGTCATAGGTGAAAGTGAACTCGTCCTCCTCGACCAGCAGCAATTCGGCCTCGAACTTGCCGGGCGCGATGAAGCAGCCGGACAGCAGCACGGACATTCCGGCAAGCAGGCTCCCGGCCACAAAATGCATTTTCTTGCGATGGATCATCGTCTTTCCCCCCTCTGCGTTACCTGATCATGGTCTTTATCGGCTACGCGTGGATGCCGCGTAAAGAGCGATGGCGGCCGCGTTCGAGACGTTGAGGCTTTCGATTGCGGAGCTGATCGGCAGGCGGGCATGGGCGTCGCAATGCGCGGCGATATTGTGTCGCATGCCGTCGCCTTCCGCCCCCATCACCAGCGCGACCGCGCCGCCGGGTAGCGCTTCGGCGAGGGTCTGCTCGGCCTCGCCCGTCATGCCGATCCGCCAGTATCCCGCAGCCGCCAGATCGTCGAGCGCGCGAGCCAGATTGACCACCCGCACCCATGGCACGGTCTCCAACGCCCCCGAGGCGGACTTCGCCACGACGCCGCTTTCGGGCGGGGCGTGGCGATCCTGCGTGATGATGCAGGCTGCCCCGAAGGCCGCCGCCGAGCGCAGGATGGCGCCGACATTGTGCGGATCGGTCACCTGGTCGAGTATGATTACCGGTCGATCCGGATCCCCGGTCGCGACCGCATCGAGGAACACGTCTTCCAGCGGTTCGCATTCCAAGACCAGCCCCTGATGCGGGGCATCCTTTGCGACGAGGCGGGCGAGGTCGGTGACCTCGGCGAATTCGAGCGGGAAATCGGGCGGCAGTTCGCCGTCGAGGCTGTCCAGCCCCTCGCGCGTCGCCCACAGCTTGCGGTGCTGGCGCGCGGGGTTCTTGAGCGCAGCCTCGACCGGATGACGCCCCCACAGCCGAACGTGTCCGGCGGTTGCGCGGCCTGAGCCGCGTCCGCCCTTCATCCGTCCCGCGCGGCCGCGCAGGGCGCGTTTGCGTTCCGATTTCGCCATTGCGTTTGCCTCCAGCCGTTGCGCCCCGGTGCCCGCAGCGGACGCCGAAGCGGTGCCCTGCCACCCGGCCCATTGACAGGCAAGCATCGCTTCGCCAAATGGGCGCCTCTCGGCAGCGGAGCCCCGGCTTTCGCCCCCGACCGACGCGGCGTCAGACGCCAGCGATGCGACCCTGTGTGGACAGGTGGCCGAGTGGTTAAAGGCAGCAGACTGTAAATCTGCCCGCGCAAGCGTACGCTGGTTCGAATCCAGCCCTGTCCACCATTCGCACCAATAATGATCGTCCCTGAAGGGGTGCATAAGGGGTGCTGAACGGGGCCAAGCGCCAACTGACCGTGACTGAAAGCGCCCGGATCGGGGCTATCGAAGCGAGTCGCTTCCGACCTGCCATCACGCTCACCTACTTCGACCAACAGTCTTTCCGTTGACGGGCTTGCAGCCGGCGCAGGCGGATCGTATCCGTTCACGCCATGCAAGATACCCCCGCAGCAAACGCGCCGGTCGAGGGCGCGCGTCCGGTCATCTCAGCCACCGGCCTCTTCACTCCAGAGCACTCGATCAGCAACGCCGAACTGGTCGAAAGCTTCAACGCTTATGCCGACCGCTTCAACAAGGCGAACGCCGACGCGATCGCCGCCGGCGAGGTGGACGCTCTGGCGCATTCATCGGTCGAGTTCATCGAGAAGGCGAGCGGGATCAAGGCGCGCCACGTCATGGCCAAGGCGCCGGTGCTCGACTCTGAGACGATGGCGCCGCGCTGGGACGAACGGGGCGACGACGAAATCTCGATCATGGCGGAAATCGGCGTCGCCGCCGCGCGTCAGGCGATCGAGCGGGCGGGGCGCGATCCTGCGGATATCGATGCGGTGCTGTGTGCGGCATCGAACATGCAGCGACCCTATCCCGCGATGGCGATCGAGATCCAGCAGGCGCTCGGGATCGAGGGGTTCGGTTTCGACATGAACGTCGCGTGTTCCTCCGCGACTTTCGGCATCCAGACGGCGGCGGACTACATTCGCTCCGGCAATGCGAAGAGCGTGCTGGTCGTCAGCCCCGAGATCACTTCCGGCCACCTCAACTGGCGCGATCGCGACAGCCATTTCATCTTCGGCGACGTGGCGACGGCGGTGCTGGTCGAGTCCGTCGATATCGCGCCTGCGCAGCATTGGGATATCCTCGGCACCAAGCTGAAGACCGTGTTCTCGAACAATATCCGCAACAATTTCGGCTTCCTCAATCGGGCGCACCCAGAAACCTCCGATGCCCCGGACAAGCTGTTCGTCCAGGAGGGGCGCAAGGTTTTCAAGGAAGTGGTGCCGATGGTCGCGCAAATGATCGTGGAGGAGGCGGAGCGTCTCGGTATCGAGCCGACCGCCCTGCGGCGCATGTGGCTCCACCAGGCGAATGCCGGGATGAACCGCCTGATCGCGCAGCGCGTGCTCGGCCATGAGGCAAGCGAGGACGAAAGCCCGACCGTGCTCGATACCTATGGTAACACGTCGAGTGCAGGCTCGATCATCGCCTTTCATCTCAATTGCGACGACCTCTCCGATGGCGACACCGGCCTAATCTGCAGCTTTGGCGCGGGCTATTCGGCCGGCGCGGTGTTCGTTCGGAAAGCGGGGTAGGGCGCGCTGGTTTCCCCAGCTTGCTTGCGGGGGGGCGGCGCGCACCCTAGATAGCCCGCCATGGCAGGTGAAATACTCGACAATCAGGGACGCGGCGAAGCCAGCTGGAGCTGGCCGCCGATCCATCCCGAAGGGCGCAAATACGGGTTGATCGCGGTCGCGATCGCATTGATCCCGCTGGTAATCTTCGACTGGGAGATCATCGGCTGGCCGCTCCTGTTCCTCGCCGTGGGCGTATTTGCCTTCTTCCGCGATCCGGAACGGGTGGTACCGCAGGCCGAGAACGCGATCATCGCGCCCGCCGATGGACTGGTCACGCTGATCCGCACTGTCGAACCGCCGCCCGAATTGCAGGGCGATGACGGGTCGGGGCAGATGGGCTTGGCCGCAGAACCGATGACCCGCATCTCGATCTTCATGAGCGTGTTCGACGTCCACATAAATCGCGCCCCGATCGCAGGGATTGTGCGGCGCGTCGTCTATGTGCCGGGCAAGTTCGTGAACGCCGACCTCGACAAGGCGAGCGAGGAGAACGAGCGCCAGTATGTCCTGATAGAGCGCGCCGACGGCCAGCAGATCGGCTTCACGCAGATCGCCGGGCTGGTCGCGCGGCGGATCGTGCCGTTCGTGAAGCCGGGCGACACGGTCGCAAAGGGGCAGCGGGTCGGCCTGATCCGTTTCGGCAGCCGGGTCGACGTCTACTTGCCGACCGGGACCGAGCCGCGCATCGTGATGGGGCAGAAGATCATCGCGGGCGAAACCGTGCTGGCCGAACTTGGTGAAGCGAGACTGCTCGAGGGCGTGGCGCAGTGAGCCGCCCCACGATCCGTCTAGCGCGATCCGATCGAAGCGCCAGGAGCGCCTTTCGGTGAACGAGCGTGATCGTCCCGAAAGAGGTTCGGCTCTGCCTGCGCGCGTAGGGCCCAAGGCCGCCGAAGACGAGGATGCCCGCGACGTCCCGGTCGCACGCGGCGACGCGGGCGGGCTTTCGCTGCGCGGGATGTTGCCCAACGCGATCACCGCCGCGGCGCTGTGTTCGGGGCTTACAGGTGTGCGTTTCGCCGTCGAAGGCGAATGGGCCTTCGCCGTGCTGGCGGTTGCGCTGGCGGGCGTGCTCGACGGGATGGACGGGCGTATCGCCCGCCTTCTCAACGCCCAGTCGCGCTTCGGCGCGGAACTGGACAGCCTGGCTGATTCGCTATCCTTCGGAATGGCGCCCGCGCTGATCCTCTACATGTGGTCGCTTCAGGATCTCGAACGATTCGGCTGGTTTGCCGCGCTCGCCTTCGCGATCTGTTGCGCCCTGCGTCTGGCGCGGTTCAACGCGCGCATCGATGTCGAGGAACAGCCGCACAAATCCGCCGGTTTCCTCACCGGCGTCCCGGCGCCGGTCGGCGCGGGGCTGGCATTCCTGCCGACCTTCCTCTGGATCGAGACCGGCGAACCGTTCTTCCGCGATCCGATCGTCCTTACGATCTGGGTGGCGGCGATTGCGGTGCTGATGATCTCCAACATGGCGACGCTCAGCTGGAATGCGATCCGTCCCCGGCGCAACATCCGCCTCGGCCTGATCCTGGTGGTCGCGCTGATCTTCGCGGCCCTGCTGCTCGAGCCGTGGTGGTCGCTGACCGCCATCAGCATCGGCTATCTGGCGCTGATGCCCTATGCGCTGATCAGGTACAGGCGGATCAAGCGGCGTCGCAAGGCGGAAGCTGTCGAAGCCGCGGCTTAACCGCGACCGATCGGGCGCGCCGATAGGCGAAGGGACGCTGCATCGCGGCAGGCCGGAAACCTTCGGCGGGCTGTTCGACCTGGGGCACGAAGCCGGCCTCGTACAATGCCCGTTGCTGCATCAGCGACCGTGCCGATCCGATCGCGTGAAGCCAGCTGTCAACAAGGCTCAGCAGAACGGCGACGGTGGCGAGCGCAAACAGGCAGGACAGGGTAACGGCGATCATGGCAACGCTCCTCGACAAAGGTGTTCGACATTTGTTCCATTGCCTTTGTTCTCCAAGTGTTCCGCTGTGTCAAGCGCCTTTCGGCGCGCATGTCCAGATCGACCGCGAGGACGATTGGGGGCTGGATTTCCTGTCCCGGGTCGGCTAGGGGCCGTGCCATCGCCGAATCCATATCGGTCCCGCCGGGGCCGGTTCGCGCGAAATTCACATGGCAGGCGCACATACCGGTGCCGCAGGCGGGGCTTTTGCCTCGCAAGCGCGGTTCCAGCCTTCCAGAGGAACAACCGGAAAGGAAATACCTATGGCGGGCACCACCGTCACGATGCAGCAATTGATCGAGGCCGGATCGCATTTCGGCCACCAGACCCACCGCTGGAACCCGCGCATGAAGCCGTACATCTTCGGCGCGCGCAACGGTGTTCACATCATCGACCTGTCGCAGACCGTGCCGCTGTTCGCGCGCGCGCTCGACTTCGTCGAGCAGACCGTCCGCGCTGGCGGCAAGGTGCTGTTCGTCGGCACCAAGAGGCAGGCGCAGGAGCCCATCGCAGATGCGGCGCGGGCCAGCGGCCAGCACTTCGTCAACCACCGCTGGCTCGGCGGGATGCTGACCAACTGGAAGACCATCAGCGGTTCGATCAAGCGTCTCAAGACGCTCGAGGAACAGCTTGCAGGCGACACCAGCGGCTTCACCAAGAAGGAAGTGCTGCAGCTCACGCGTGAGCGCGACAAGCTCGAACTTTCGCTTGGCGGTATCCGCGACATGGGCGGCATCCCGGACGTGATGTTCGTGATCGACGCCAACAAGGAAGACCTTGCCATCAAGGAAGCCGCCGTGCTCGGCATTCCGGTGATCGCGGTGCTCGACACCAATGTCGATCCGACCGGCATCGCCTTCCCGGTTCCGGGCAACGACGATGCGAGCCGGGCCGTGCGTCTCTATTGCGAAGCCATCGGTTCGGCGGCGAATGCCGGCCGTGGCAAGGCTGTCGAGCAGTCGGGCGAGGACTTCGGCGCGATGGACACCCCGCCGGCCGAAACCCCGCCGCAGGTGCCCGAAAACGAAACCCAGACCGATCCGGCTCCGCAGAGCGCCTGAGCGCCCTGCGACCCGGACCGCAGGTCCAGGACTCTTACGACGCGCGTCGTTTGCGCGTCACAATCTCACCTTAGCGCGCCGGGCATCCAGCGGGGCCCGGCGCCCGCAATTGCACAAGAAGGAACAACGGACATGGCCGATTTCACCGTCGCCGATGTGAAGAAGCTGCGCGAGAAGACCGGCGCAGGCATGATGGACGCCAAGAAGGCGCTTACCGAAGCCAATGGCGACATCGAGGCCGCCGTCGACGCGCTGCGCGCCAAGGGCCTCGCCACCGCCCAGAAGAAGTCCAGCCGCACCGCGGCCGAGGGTCTCGTCGGGGTTGCCGTCGAAGGAACGAAGGGCGTCGCGGTTGAAGTCAATTCGGAAACCGACTTCGTCGCCAAGAACGACAAGTTCCAGGACTTCGTGCGCAAGACCACGAAGGTCGCGCTCGGCCTCGACAATGACGATGTCGAAGCGCTGCGTTCTGCAAGCTATCCCGATGGCGGCACTGTCGCCGACAAGCTGACCGATAACGTCGCGACCATCGGCGAGAACCAGCAACTTCGCCGCATGAAGACGGTCTCCGTGTCGAAGGGCGCGGTCGTCCCCTACATGCACAACGCCGTGTCGCCCGAAGCCAATGATCTCGGCAAGATCGGTGTGCTGATCGCGCTTGAAAGCGATGCCCCCGCCGACGTGCTCGAACCGCTGGGCCGCGACATCGCGATGCACGCTGCCGCCATGTTCCCGCAGGCGCTCGACGCCGACGGGCTCGACGCCGACGTGATCGAGCGCGAGCGCGCCATCGCCCGCGAAAAAGCCGCCGAAAGCGGCAAGCCGGAGAACGTCCAGGAAAAGATGGTCGAAGGCGCGGTCAAGAAG
>JBARZK010000127.1:0-3587 GCA_049649965.1 Erythrobacter sp. | reverse complement strand
GCGCCGGATAGGTCGCAATGCTGGCAAAGGGATCGCTGTCGCGCTCCCGCTCCGGCTTGGCGATGGCATAGCAGCGCACCGGACCATCGTCGCGGAACGCACCCCAGCTCGAGTAGATGCCGAGGCTGTCCTTCGCCGCCAAGGGCGCGGTGAGGCAGGCTCCAACGGCGAGTGCGAAAAGCGGCCTATTCATAGTCGATGCTGAGAATTTCCCACTCCTTCACCCCGCCGGGCAGGCGTACCGTGCGCACATCGCCGACCTGCGCGCCGCGCACCGCCTTCGCGATGGGCGAGTTCCAGCCGACCCGTCCGGCGCCGGCATCCTGCTCGTCATCGCCCACCAGCGTCACGTTCTGACGTACGTCGTCCTCGTCGGCAAGCGCGACCCGCGCACCAAAGAACACGCGTGTGCGATCCGACTGGGTCGCGGGATCGATGACGCGCAGCACCTTCATCCGCCGCGCCAGATGGGCAAGCTCCCGGTCGATCTCGCGCATGCGCTTGCGACCGTAGATGTAGTCGCCGTTTTCGCTGCGATCGCCGTTGCCCGCCGCCCAGCTGACGATCTCCACGATCTCGGGCCGTTCGGTGCCGAGCAGATGATCGTAGCGCGCGCGCAGTGTCGCCATGCCCTGCGGGGTGATCGGCGGATCGCCGCGCGTCATCATCACCGTGCCCCCGAAACGCGGACCTAGCGCAGGAACGCGTCGATCGAGCGCGGCAGACCGGCTTGTTCGGGATACATATGCGAATACGTGACCGCATTTCCGAGCACGCGCATGATGTAATAGCGGGTTTCGAAGTTGGACGGGATCTTCTCGATCCATGTCTGGTAGTCGATCGCCCCGGTGCGCGGGTCGCCATTGAGGCGCAGCCACTGGTTCACCCGTCCCGGACCCGCATTGTAGGCGCCAAGCGCCAGCGGGTAGGACCCGTCGTAATAATTGAGCATGCGCTGGAAATACGCATCGCCCAGCCGGATGTTGTAGGCCGGATCGGTGTAGAGGTTGGCTGCCATGTACTGGACGCCAAGCTTGCCCGCCTGTTCGCGCGCCGTGCCCGGCATCAGCTGCATCAGGCCGCGTGCGCCCGCATGGCTTTGCCGGGTGCGGTCGAATTCGCTTTCCTGCCGCGCGATGGCATGGACCAGCGTCCAGTCCCGCACTGTCGGCGTGGCAACGGTCGGGAAGCCGAGCCGCTCGTAACCGAAGATGCCGTTCTCGTCGGCTTCCATGCCGAGCACCACCGCCATCTCGTCCAGCCCGGTTTCGGCGGCGAGCTGCGCGATCATGGTGAGTTCTTCCGGCGTGTCGGCGCTTTCGCCCAGAGCCTGGAAGAACCGCCGCTCCGTACGCCAGTCGCGGCGATTGTCGGCCAGCGCCCGGATCGCCTTGACCACGGGGCGCTGTTCGAATTCGGCGCGGACTTCGGGCTCGATACGCGCCTGCGGGATCGGTTCGAATTCGGGCATCGGGCGACCCAGCGAACCGAGTGCCAGTTGCCCGTAATACTGGTGCGGATACCGCGCGGCGAGGTCGAAATAGCGTTCGGCCTCCGCGCTTTGTCCCGCCTGGCGCGCGGCGCGCCCGGCCCAGTAAAAGCCTTTCGAGCGAGTCAGCGGCGTACGCGCGGCATTGCCGTAGCGATAGAACAGCGGCGCGGCGGATGCCCCGTCGCCCAACTCCCACAGTGCGTTCGTACCCCCCAGCCACATCAGATCGGTGTAGCGGTCGCGCAGGGTGAAGGAGCCCGCCGAGATGTCGGTACCCGGTGCGAACAGATCGTCGATCTTGCTCGCGATCAGGACCGAACTCGTCGCGCCAGCAGCCTCTGCAACCGCCAGCATGTCACCCACCAGGTCCTCGGCATCGAAGGCCGGTTCATCGAAGGCGGGCCGGTTGGCAAGGACGCGGATTGCCGCGTCGGTCTGTCGCTTGGACCGGTGATAATTGACGAGGCTGTGGACGTATCCGGCATCGCTCATCGCGTCGGCGGGAACGGTCAGGCCGTCCTGCTGCGGCATGCTGCCCTGAACCAGCGAAAGACGCGCCATCGCCAGCGGACGATCCACCGGCGGCACGTTGATCATCTGGCGGCTCGCCGCTTCGGCATTACCCTGCCACAGCAGCGCGTTCATCCGCTCGGCGTGGTCTTCGGCAGTGAAGTCGCTGCCGAACAGGCCGAGCAGATAGGCTTCGGCCGGAGCGCTCATCTCGCCGCCGCGCCATGCCGCGCGCGCCATTTCCAGCGCATCGCTGCGTTGTTCGGCCGCAAGACTGAGCGCATAGCTCGCGCGTCCACTGTTCGTCAGCGGGGGGAAGGTGTCGAAGAAACTGATGATCTGCTGCCGGCTCGGCGCTTCGTCTTCCAGCGCCGCCTCGGCGCGCAGGCGGATCAGTTCGGTGCGCGGAAAATCGGGATAGCGCAGGGCGAAGCCCGCATATTGCGCAAAGGAAAGCTCGCGGTTTTCCTGCAGCATTTCCCAGCGCGCGATGGCTTCGCCGATCTGGCTGGGCTGCTGCGCGACCATGCTGGTGCGCGCGTTGTTGTCGAAAGATTGCGCACAGGTCGGAGCGGAAAGGGCGACAAGCGAGGCGGAGGCCAGCGCGAGGAGCGAAGTGGGGTGTGAAAGCATTTTGGTTGGCATGGTGGACATTTTGCCGATTGGCTCCTTATCAGGCGCTTAACAGGTTCAACCGGTCAACGGATAAGCAGGGCGGTCGATCCGATCCGTCGTGTAAATAGTTTGTTGTTTGCAACGGGAATTTTTCAATGTTCAGCGGATCCATTCCCGCACTTGCCACACCTTTTCGCGATGGCGCTCTCGATGAGCGCGCTTTTCGGCGCCTGATCGACTGGCAGATCGAAAACGGCAGCGCCGCTCTTGTTCCATGCGGGACTACGGGGGAAGCCTCCACGCTGTCGAACGCGGAACATCACCGCGTGATCGAGATCTGCATCGAACAGGCCGCGGGCCGGGTCCCGGTGATCGCGGGATGCGGCAGCAACGACACGAAGAACGCAGCGCTGCACATGGCCTTCGCCAAGAAAGCCGGCGCGGCGGCGGGCCTGTGCGTCGCGCCCTATTACAACCGGCCGAGCCAGGCCGGGCTGATCGCGCATTTCAGCTGGCTGGCCGAGAACTGCGACCTGCCGATGGTCCTCTACAACGTGCCCAGCCGCACCGTCACCGATATTGAGGACGAGACGGTGGTCGAACTCGTCACCCGCTATCCGAAGCGGATCGTGGCGATCAAGGATGCAAGCGGCGACCTGTCGCGCGTTGCCGATCACCGCATGGGCATCGGCCGCGATTTCTGCCAGCTTTCAGGCAATGACGAGCTATGGCTGCCCCATGCGGCCGCCGGGGGAGCGGGCGCGATTTCGGTGACGGCCAATGTCGCACCGGCGCTGTGCGCGGAATTTCACGCAGCCATTGCCGCCAACGAACTGGAGAGGGCGCGCGAGTTGAACGACCGGCTGTTCCCGCTGCACTACGCGATGTTTTCCGATGCCAGCCCCGCACCGGTGAAATACGCGCTCAGCCGGGTGCACGACTGGTTCAGCCCCGATGTCCGCCTGCCGCT
>JBARZK010000126.1:0-9621 GCA_049649965.1 Erythrobacter sp. | reverse complement strand
GCACAGGCTTCGGCGAAAGCGATCGCGCGCGAGGGTATCGACGCCCTCGTCATCGACATTTCCGCGCGGGCCGGAACCGAAGCGCCCGCGCTCGCCGAAGCGATGCGGGCGCGCTACCTCGCCCTCCCCCGCGCCGATGCGGCAACCCTTGCAAAGGCGGTGCGTACAGCCGACCCGGCGAGAGCCTCGACGTGAGCGCGGCCCTGAACTGGGATCGCGAGGGTCGTATCTGGCCCAACCGCGAGGCGAGCCGATTCGTCGATGTGGGCGCGGCGCGCTGGCATTTGCAGCGCATGGGTGCAGGTGGAACCGCCGCAAAGCCGCAGATGCTGCTGCTCCACGGCACCGGCGCATCGGTGCATAGCTGGCGCGCGGTCATGCCGCTGCTGGCTGAGAATTTCGACGTCCTCGCCCCCGACCTCCCCCGCCAGGGCTTCACGCGCGGCCATCCGCCCGATGCCATGTCGCTGCCCCGCATGGCGACCGCGATCGCGGACCTGCTCGATGCCGAGAAGTTCGATCCCGCCGTCGTGGTCGGCCATTCCGCGGGCGCGGCGATCGGATTGCAAATGGCGCTCGATCACGGGTTTGACGGGCCGATCGTCGGCCTCAATTCCGCGCTGCGCCCGTTTCCCGGTCCGGCAGCGCAGATCTTCCCGGCGGTCGCCAAGCTCCTGTTCGTCAACCCGCTGGTCCCGCGTCTGTTCTCCGGGATGGCGAGCCTTACGGGCGATACCCGCCGGTTCCTCCAGCGCGCGACCAATTCGCGAATCGATGAGGAAGGGCTCGCCTGCTACACGGCGCTGCTCCAGAACTCGCGCCATACCGAAGGCGCGCTGGCGATGATGGCGAACTGGGATCTTCCGGGCCTGCGCGCGCGGATGGGCGAGATCGAAAACCCCGTCCTGCTCGTCCATTCGGATAATGACGCGGCGATACCGCTCGACTGGGCGCGGGAGGCGGATGGCTGGCTGCCCGATTCGCGGCTCGAAGTGCTAGAAGGACTGGGACATCTCGCCCACGAAGAAGACCCGCGGGAGGTCGCGCGGCGGATCGAACATTTCGCCAAAGAGCATCTGGCGAAGGCGCGATAGGCGCGGGCGTTGGGAAACTTCGCTTGGATCGAACTTGCGTTGTTCTACGGTCTCGCGATCGGCATCGGGCTGTGGCAATATTTCAAGATGGACCGCGAGCTAAAGCGCGACCGGGCCGAGCGCGAGGCGCGCGAGAAAGCGGCAGAGGACGACGCCACCTCCAAGTGATGTCTCACGCCGTCCGGCGCGGCATCCGGAACGGCAGCATGAACTGCACCACCGGGGACGCGAAGCGCCGCATGTCGAGGCTTTCCTGCACCGCGACGACTTCCTCGCCAAGCAGCTTGGACGACAGTTCGGACCGCGCATAGAACGGCGTATCCTCCCACGTGCGCCGCACCTTGGCGACGCCGATCTCGGAGCGGGTGCGCCGCTCGACCTGCCAGCGGCTGCGGGGCAGGCTGGCGATTGCGGGAAGGTCGATCTCGTCCGGCACCGCGTTGCGATCGAAGCGGATGGCGCTGGCGAACACCGAGCCATCGCCGCGTTCCCCTTCGTAGCAGACGACTGCGCCGCGGCGCATGTGCGCACGCGACCAGTGCCATGCGCGAAACCCGCTTTCCAGCGGCTCACGCCCGCGATTGTGATCGAAATAGGCGTTGCCCGACCACGACACGCCCGGCTCGTCCATCTTCACCTCGATCCGCGCGCGCGGAGCCATGCATTGCCACACGTGGTCCTCGCGCGGGTCGAGCGCGAAGCTTTGCGCGTTCAGCGCCTCGGGCATGACGCAAACTTTCCCGCGAACCGGGCGATGGAATGGATTGAACAGCCGAGTGTCCCGTTCGGCGATGTCGATTTCCAGCACGTCCCCGTCCCAGCGCATTCCGCTGGGCCCGATGCGAAGGTTGCGCGCATCGCGGGACACGTCGGCGCCCGGCCGCTCGGTCATGACCCAGCGATGGTTCGGGCCGTAGAGCGCGATGTTGAGGCAGGAATGGTCGATCGGGTCGCCGCGTCCGCTGGCCTTGTAATAGGGCGAGAACACGCTGCCCAGAAAGGCGATGATGGTCAGCCCGTGGCGCCCGTCTTCGCTGATCGCGTCGACATACCACCACGAATAGCCACCGGACGGGACGCGCTGGTCGAAGCGAGGTCCACAGCGACCTTCCTCGCTGCGAGCAGCCCGGACAAGGCGGCCATCGGCACCCCGGCAGAGGGGTGCGTCGCGCCGCCCGCGCAATAGAGCCCCGGCACCCCCGTGCGCGGCCCTTGCCTCAGGAAGGAGGCCCCCGAGCCGTGCGACGCTCTGCCATAAAGGGCGCCGCCCGTGGACGGGAACAGCTGTTCCCAGTGCGCCGGGCTCGCCACCTGTTGCGGCATATCCGGTTCCAGTGTCAGGCCGCAGCGCTCGAGCGTGCTCCTCATTCGTTGCGTGCATCTCTCGATCTCCTGCGGTGGATAGGAACGGGTGTCGCCATTGGCGGGCGCGTTGACAATGATCTGCAGCCGCTCGCGTTCGGGAGCGGCGCCGTCGGAATGGCGCACGGCGCAGCGGGCGGAACCGCCGCGATCCTGGGCGCAGACGTAGACGGTCGGCTCGCTCGGCATATCGCCGGCGGCGATCTCATCGAATTCGCGGGGGTAATCGGGCGAGAAGAAAACGTTGTGATGCGACAGGTCGAAACCGCCCGCATCGCCATGCGCGAACCACACCATCGCCGATAGCGAGCGCTTGTTCTCAGGCAACGGTCGCACGGCGCGGCGGACATCGTCGCCAAGACGGCCCTGCGCGATGGCGCCGGGATCGGCGTTGCAGATGACTGCGTCCGCCGCGATGTGGTCGCCGTCCGCCAGCTCGACTCCATCGACGCGCCCGCGCGCGTCGGTGGTGACGCGCACGACCTCAGCATTCGTGCGGCACACCATGCCCCGGTTTTCCCCCACCTGCCGCAGCGCTTGAGCAAGGGCGTTGATACCGCCCTCGACCAGCCACACGCCGGTCGCCTCGACATGGGCGATCAGCATCAGCGTCGCGGGCGCGGCGAAGGGCGATGACCCGCAATAGGTGGCATAGCGCGCGAACAGCTGGCGCAGGCGCGGATCGGGGAAGAAGCGATCCAGCGCCTTCCACATGCTCTGGTGCGGGCGCATCGCGGCGAAGGCGTCGAAGCGCCACAACCCGATCCGCCACAGCAGCGGCAGAGGGGAACTGACATTGTCGCCGCGCATCATCGGTTCGTTGAGGATGTCGTGGATCCGGCGCGTCTCATGGCGGAACGCGCGATAGCCGCGAACCGCATCCGCCCCGGCAAAATCGCCGATCGCGTCCTCGCTCCTTGCCGGATCGGCGAACAGGTCGAGTCGCTCATCCTCGCTCCAGGCGTGGCGGGCGATGATTTCGGCCCGGCGCATCCGGACATGATCTTCGAGCCGGGTGCCGCAGGCGCGGAAGATGTCGTCGAACACGTCGCGCATGGTGAGGACGGTAGGTCCGGCTTCTACCATCCGGCCATCGACTTCGACCTGCCGCGCTTTCCCGCCGACGCTCGCTTCCTTTTCCAGAACGGTGACATCGTAGCCGCGGGCGGCAAGACGCGCGGCGCTGGCCAGCCCGCCCATCCCTGCTCCGATAACGACGACTCGTCCGCTCATGGCGTTGGCCCGATTCCCCTCGTCCCATCATCATGATTGTCGCCGTGCGCCGCCCCATGACGGCCGTTGCGCGACAATCCGATTGACGCGACTGTATCATGTGTCCAACCGTTTGGACATATGCCAGTGTATTTTCGAGATCCAAGGTGAAATCCACACCCGCTCACCTTGGCGGATGGCCATCCCGGCGCGCGCGCTGGATCGCGCGGCGCAATGCGGTGTTCGCAGATCCGAGGTTCCAGCACTGGGCCGCCAAGCTGCCGATCATCCGCAGGATCGCGCGCATCAGGGCACGCGCCGCGTTCGATATCCTTGCAGGTTTCACCTATTCGCAGGTCCTTCGCGCCTTCGTCGACAGCAATCTGTTCGAGGTGCTGTCCGAAGGACCGGTCGGGCATGGCGACGTAGCCAAGGCGATCGACCTTTCCGACCACGCCGCGCTGACGCTGCTAAGGGCGGGCCGCGCCCTGAAACTGGCCGATGAAGCCGGCGAGGACGAATGGATGTTGGGGGAGCAGGGAGCGATCCTCGCCGCCAATCCGGGCGCGCAAGCGATGATCCGCCACCAGAGCCTGCTCTACCGCGACCTCGCCGACCCGCTCGCCCTGCTGCGGCGGGACAGGAAGGAGCCGACCGACCTTTCGCGCTACTGGTCCTATGCCGGGGCGCTTCACGGCGCGGGGCAGGCGGGCGAGGATACCGGCGAATATTCGCAGCTCATGGCGGCCTCGCAGCATTTCGTGGCGGACCAGGTCCTGGCGAGCTTCCGGTTTCCCCGGCGCGCGAAACTGCTCGATGTCGGCGGCGGGCACGGCGCGTTCCTCGAACGCATCGGCACGGCCTATCCCGATCTGGAACTGGGGCTGTTCGACCTGCCGGAAGTCGCGGAGGCTGGCGGGGAACGGCTCCGCGAAGCTCTCGGCTCGCATCGCGTAAGCGTCCATCCGGGCGACTTCTTCCGGGCCGCCATCCCCGAAGGCTACGACATCGTGTCGCTGGTGCGAATCCTTCATGATCACGACGATGAACCGGCAGCCGAACTGCTCGCGAACATCCGCCGCAGCCTTGCGCCCGGCGCGCGGCTGCTGATCGCCGAACCGATGGCGCGTGTTGCGGGCGCGGAGGCGATGGGAGAAGCATTTTTCGGAATGTACCTGTGGGCAATGGGCTCGGGCAGGCCGCGCAGCCCGGACGAAATCGCATCCATGGCGAAGGCCGCGGGATTTGCCGGAACCCGAGCAATTCCAACGCTGCAGCCGATAAATGCGAGCCTCGTGGTCGCCACCGCCTAACCGTAGTGCCAGTGAGTGTCCGCTTTGTTTGACACCGTAATATGTAAAGCGTAGTAGATGGATTGAGAAACAGGAGCAGTGCGGCACGTGGCACCCGACGACTCGGGACCCGCCGCCAGCTCGAAGGGGAGCCGATACGAGGATGCACACCCAAGCGGTCTTGCTCGAACAGCCCGGAAGCCTCGCGCTCCGGTCGCTCGAGCTTGAGCCGATGGGTGCACACGACGTCCTCGTCGAAACCGCGTGGAGCGGGATCAGCAGCGGAACCGAGAAACTGCTTTGGAGCGGGCGGATGCCGTCCTTCCCTGGCATGGGCTATCCGCTCGTGCCGGGATACGAATCGGTCGGCCGGATCGTCGATGCCGGAACGCACGCGGCAGGCCGGGTGGGCGAATGGGTGTTCGTGCCCGGCGCCAATTGTTTCCACGGCGCGCGCGGCCTGTTCGGCGGCACCGCAAGCCATCTTGTCGTACCCGGTTCGCGGGCGCTCCCGGTTCCCGAAACGCTCGGGTCGAACGGCGTGCTCTGCGCGCTTGCCGCAACGGCGCTCCACGCGATCGCCGGCGGCGAAAGCCCCGACCTCATTATCGGCCACGGCGTCCTTGGACGATTGCTTGCGCGGATTGCCATTGCGCGCGGCGGCCCTGCCCCCACCGTCTGGGAAACGAGCGCCCACCGGCGCGGCGGCGCGGCAGGCTACGAGGTCACGACCCCCGATGCCGACACGCGTTCGGACTACCACGCGATCTACGATGCGAGCGGCGATGCCGACATCGTGGACTCGCTCATCGCGCGTCTTGCGAAGAACGGCGAGATCACGCTCGCGGGTTTCTACGATCAGCGCGTGAACTTCGCCTTCCCTCCGGCCTTCATGAAGGAAGCGCGCTTCCGCATCGCGGCCGAATGGCAGCCCGGGGATCTCTCCGAAACGCGCGACCTCATCGAGGCGGGCCGGCTCGACCTCGACGGGTTGATCGACCACCGCCGCCCCGCCCGCGACGCGCTCGACGCTTATCCGCAGGCCTTCACCGATCCCGATTGCCTGAAAATGGCACTCGACTGGAGCCAATCTGCATGACCATGCTCGACACTCAGACCCAGGCCCTGCGCGACGAAGCCGCGGAAGAGCTCGATCCCGTCCACACCGGCGAAGCAACCAGCGAAACACAGGTCATCGCGATCTACGGCAAGGGCGGTTCGGGCAAGAGCTTCGCGCTTTCCAACCTCAGCTACATGATGGCCCAGCAGGGCAAGCGGGTGCTGCTGATCGGCTGCGATCCGAAGAGCGACACGACCAGCCTGCTGTTCGGTGGCAAGTCCTGCCCGACCATCATCGAGACCTCCTCCAAGAAGAAGCTTGCCGGGGAGGACGTCAGCATCGAGGACGTGTGTTTCCAGCGCGACGGCGTGTTCGCGATGGAACTGGGTGGCCCCGAAGTCGGGCGCGGTTGCGGCGGGCGCGGGATCATCCACGGCTTCGAATTGCTGGAAAAGCTGGGCTTTCACGAATGGGGCTTCGACTACGTCCTGCTCGATTTCCTCGGTGACGTCGTATGCGGCGGGTTCGGCCTGCCTATCGCGCGCGACATGTGCCAGAAGGTGATCGTCGTCGGATCGAACGACCTCCAATCGCTCTACGTCGCGAACAATGTCTGCCACGCGGTCGAATATTTCCGCAAGATGGGCGGCAATGTCGGCGTTGCCGGGATGATCGTGAACAAGGACGATGGCACAGGCGAAGCGCACGCCTTTGCAGAGGCAGTCGGTATTCCCGTGCTGACGGCCATTCCTGCGGACGAGGACATCCGTCGGAAGAGCGCCAACTACCAGATCATCGGCAAGCCCGGCGGCGAATGGGCGAGCCTGTTCGAGACGCTGGCGGTCAACGTCGCCGAAGCGCCCCCGCTCCAGCCGACGCCGCTGGAACAAGATGGGTTGCTGAACCTGTTTTCGGCCGAGGATACCGGCCGCAACATCGAACTGATCCCCGCGACCCAGGCCGACATGCGCGGCGGCGTGTTCGAAGAGAAGCCGTCCCTCGAAGTGGTGTACGACGACGCATGAGCGATCCCGGCACCTCGAAAGCGGAACGCACACCCGATACGCTCGAACTGGGCACGACCGAGGGTGGCTGCGCCAGCGGCGACACGATGCGCGACGCGGCTCGCAAGGCGGGCAAGAGCGACGTGCTGGACCGCTACGCCGCCGACTATCCGGCCGACCCGAAAAAGGGCCCGCACGACCAGCCGCAATCGATGTGCCCCGCCTTTGGCAGCCTGCGCGTCGGCCTTCGCATGAAGCGGACGGCCACGGTGCTCTCGGGCAGCGCGTGCTGCGTCTACGGCCTTACCTTCACCTCGCATTTCTATGGCGCACGGCGGACCGTCGGCTACGTGCCGTTCAGTTCAGAAACGCTCGTCACCGGCAAGCTGTTCGAGGATATCAAGGAAGCGGTCGAAGACCTCGCCGATCCCGAACATTACGATGCGATCGTGGTGACGAACCTGTGCGTGCCGACCGCCAGCGGCGTGCCGCTGCGGCTGCTGAAGAAACAGATCAACGGCGTGCGAATCATCGGCATCGACGTGCCCGGCTTCGGCATTCCGACCCACGCAGAGGCGAAGGACGTCCTTGCGGGCGCCATGCTGCAATATGCCCGCGCGGAAGTCGATGCGGGGCCGGTCGCTGCGCCCGACAGCGTTCGCGGCAAAGCCTCCGACCGCCCGAGCGTCGCCCTGCTGGGCGAGATGTTCCCGGCCGATCCGATGGTGATCGGGCAGATGCTCGAACCGCTCGGCCTTTCCGCCGGACCGGTCGTCCCGACCCGCGAATGGCGCGAGCTCTACGCCGCGCTCGATTGCAGTGTCGCCGCCGCGATCCACCCGTTCTACACTGCCAGCATCCGCGAATTTCAGGCGGCGGGGCGCCCCGTGATCGGCAGCGCCCCCGTCGGCGCCGACGGAACCGCGGCATGGCTCGATAGCCTCGGTGATGCGCTGGGGCTGAAGGCCGATACGGTGGGCCAGGTGAAAGACACCATGCTCGGCGCAATCCGCGGCGCGCTGGCGGCCAAGCCGATCGCGGGGCGCATCACCGTTTCGGGTTATGAAGGTTCGGAGTTGCTGGTCGCGCGGCTATTGGTCGAGAGCGGCGCGGACGTCCCCTATGTCGGCAGCGCCTGCCCGCGCACGAAGTGGTCGGACGCCGACCGCGAATGGCTCGAAGCGAAGGGCGTGCGCGTCAATTTCCGCGCCAGCCTCGAAGAAGACATTGCCGCGGTCGAGGAATTCCGCCCCGATCTCGCCATCGGCACCACACCAGTGGTCCAGCATGCCAAGGCCAAGGCGATCCCGGCGCTCTATTTCACCAACCTCATTTCCGCGCGCCCCCTGATGGGCCCGGCGGGTGCAGGCAGCCTCGCCCAGGTCGTCAACGCCGCCATCGGCAACAAGGGCCGGTTCGATGCGATGCGCGACTTCTTCGAAGGGGTCGGCGACGGACACGCCACGGGCGTCTGGGAAGACACCCCGGTCGACCGCCCGAAATTCCGGAAGAAATACGCTGCCCTGAACGAAGCGGCCCGCAAGGCGGCCGAGGCGGTGGGCACATGACGCTGATCCTCGATCACGAAGTCCTCGTTTTCGTCGCGATCTCAAGCCGTAGGGGAGGCGTGGTATGACGCTGATCCTCGATCACGACAGGGCGGGCGGCTATTGGGGCGCGACCTACGTCTTCACCGCGGTGAAGGGCCTGCAGGTCATCATCGACGGGCCGGTCGGGTGCGAGAACCTGCCGGTGACGAGCGTCCTGCACTACACCGACGCCCTGCCCCCGCACGAACTGCCCATCGTCGTCACCGGCCTTGGCGAGGAAGAACTGGGCAAGACCGGAACCGAGGGCGCGATGAAGCGCGCCTGGGAAACGCTCGACCCCGAATTGCCGGCGGTCGTGGTCACCGGCTCCATCGCCGAGATGATCGGCGGCGGCGTCACGCCCGAAGGCACCAATATCAAGCGCTTCCTGCCGCGCACGATCGACGAGGACCAGTGGCAGAGCGCCGACCGCGCGCTCACCTGGCTGTGGACCGAGTTCGGCCCGAAGAAAACGCCCAAACCGCGCGCCCGAAAGGAGGGCGAGAAGCCGATCGTCAACATCATCGGCCCCTCCTACGGCATGTTCAACATGCCATCGGACCTCGCCGAGATCCGGCGGCTGGTCGAAGGGATCGGAGCCGAGGTCGGCGTTGTCTTCCCGCTTGGCTGCCACCTTGCCGATATCCGCCAGCTCGGCACGGCGGACGCGAACGTATGCATGTATCGCGAGTTCGGCCGGAACTTGTGCGAGACGCTGGAAGTCCCCTATTTCCAGGCGCCGGTCGGGCTGACCAGCACCACGAAATTCCTACGCGCACTCAGTGAGCAACTGGGGCTCGACCCCGAACCCTTCATCGAGCGCGAGAAACACACGACGATCAAGCCGTTGTGGGACCTGTGGCGTTCGGTCACGCAGGATTTCTTCGCCACCGCGAGCTTCGGTATCGTCGCGAACGAGACCCACGCGCGCGGCATCCGCCATTTCCTCGAGGACGATCTCGGGCTGCCGTGCAATTTCGCGGTTTCGCGCCGCGCCGGGGTCAAGAC
>JBARZK010000125.1:0-17164 GCA_049649965.1 Erythrobacter sp. | reverse complement strand
GACGATGGGGTGCGCCTTATCGTCGCGCTCGATTTTTTCGAAGGTGGCGGTCATTCGCTCCGCCCCCGAGTGGCGAGCGCGTTCGCGCAGGTATTCGTCGAAATGCTCGCGGTCGACCATGCCGACATAGCCGATATCGCCCACCGGCATGTCCACCGCGCGGCCCGACGGTGCGATCATCCGGGCAGAGCGCGCGCGCGAGACGAGCTGGTCGGTCGGGACGTCGAAATCGGCGAGCATTCGCGGCGGGACTGCCCCGCCGCATGGCTTGATCCGCCCGCCGCGCTCCATCAGCAGCACCGAATGCCCGTCGAGCGCGAGCTCCTCCGCCGCGATCGCTCCGGCCGGGCCGCCTCCGACGACAACGGCATCGTAGATCGGGATATCCTGGTTGGTCTGGGTCATGCGTACACCTGTGCTTCCTGATCTGGCGGTTGCGGGGAAAGGGGCGAGCTGGAACGGGCCGCGCGCAGGGCAAGGCCGGCAGCGATGACGAACAGGGCAGCTTCGAGAGCGAAAATGGTCTGAAATGCGAGACCGTCGCTCGCCTGCACGCCGCGCGCGTAATCGACGCCGAGCGCACCCAGGAGTCCGCCGGTGCCGAACGCGATCGCCTGCGATGCGCCCCACACTCCCATGCGCACGCCCTCACGGGTTTGCCGGCCCGCGCCCGCCAGCCCCATCATCGATCCGATGGCCGCGACGGCGAACAGCCCGTTGAACAGCCCGAGCGCGAAGACATTGGCGGCGAGTGGCCAGCCCGGCCCCGCCACCGCCGCGAGCGCGAGGCCCGCAAGCGCCAGCGCCGATCCGAGGCACCCGGTCACTATCCATACCTTGAGGTCTACCGGCATCCGCCCGGCAAAGGCACTGCCGCCGATCCCCGCGACGATCATGCCGATCAGCACTCCGCCGTGCTGCATGCCCGAAAGGCTGGTCGATTCGCCCGGCGTCATGTCGAAGACCAGCCCGGCAAACGGTTCGAGGATCAGGTCCTGCATCGAATATGCGAGCATGGAGACGAAGATGAAGATGGTGAAGCGCCGCGCTTCGGGTTCGCCGAAGATCTCGCGGATCGCCGCTGCGAAGCTTGGCACATCGCCGTCCTTGCGGGTTTCGGCGAACAGGGATCCGCCGCTCGCGATCAGTCCGCGCTCCAGCCCCAGCGTCGCGAGTATCGTGACCAGCAGCGCCCCGCCTGCAACGCCGCCGCATACCGCGAGCAGCCGCCCGCTGGAGAAGGGTTCGAGCAGCGCGCCCGCCGTCGCCGCCGCGACGACGATGCCGGCGACCATCATGATCCACGTCACCGCCGCCGCGGCGGCACGGCGACCGGGCGCGACACCCGATGCGAGCAGCGCCAGTGCAGAGGTTCCGCCCGCGCCCACGCCCGCACCGATCAGGGTGAAGGCGATGATAGCGACCAGCAGCGCACCGGCTTCGCCTGCACCGAACATCAGCGTCGCCTTGACCGCCAGCATCGCCCCTCCGGCAAGGATCGCCACCCCGCCCACGATCCACGGCGTGCGGGCACGCCCGCGATCCGATCCATGCCCCCAGGCCGGACGGGCGATCTGCACGGCGTAATGCCATGCGACCAGTCCGGCAGGCAACGCCGCAGCCAGTGCAAATTCGACCACCATCACCCGGTTGAGGAGCGAGGTCGCCAGCATGACGATCGCGCCGATCGAGGCCTGCACCAGCCCGATCCGCACGATCGAAAACCATCCGAGACCTGCGGGCGAGGCCATCACAGATAACCGTCCAGATAACCGCCAAGCCCGAGGGCGGCGGCCATCATGCCAAGCACGTAGAGCGTCACGCCCACGCCGTTGTACCAGGGGGCGAAGCGCGCCGGGTTCGAAAGCAGGCGCGGCATTGCAGCCAGTTGCGCGAGCACGGCAGCGGCGACCAGCAGCGCCGATATCACCAGCCCGAACCATGCCAGCAGCGCGACGACCGCGACCTGAGCCAGCGCCATGACCGCGCAGGCGAGCCGCGCTGCGCGTCGTTCGCCCAGGACCACGGGAAGCGATCCCAGCCCGGTGGCGCGATCGCCTTCGACCGCCTTGAAATCGTTCAATGTCATGATGCCGTGCGCGCCAATCGAATAGAGCACCAGCGTGGCCAGCACTTCGCCGCGCGGCATCGCGCCCAGCATGACCGCGGCACCGGTGAACCAGCTCAACCCTTCATAGGTGAACCCGACGATGGCGGGGCCTGTCCAGCCGCTCGTCTTGAAGCGCAAGGGCGGCGCGCTGTAACCCCAGGCGAAAGCCAGCCCCACGAGACCGGCAGCAAACACCAGCGGGCCGAGCAGCCATGCGACCAGCGCGGAAAGGGCGGTTGCCGCCAGGGCGATGAAAAGACCCCAGCGCCCGGCGATCCGGCCCGAAGGGATCGGCCGATCGGGCTCGTTGATCGCATCGACATGCCGGTCGAACCAGTCGTTCACCGCCTGGCTGGTCCCGCAAACCAGCGGTCCGGCCAGCAGGATGCCGCCGAGCACGAACCAGCCGCGCCCGTCGATCCCGGCACCGGACGACACCGCCCCGCACAGGAAGGCCCACATCGGCGGGAACCAGGTGATGGGTTTGAGAAGCTGGAGCACGTCCCGCGGTGCCGGGATCGGCACACGATGAGTCGGGATAGCGGAACGCTCCATTACTGGAAGCTATGCCTGACAGTCCCCTGCGTCAAACAGTTTTGACACCGCGTCCACGGTTATCGAAGCGAAATCGGGGTCGAACCTGCAGTCCCTATCGAAAGCGCTGGGAACTTCAGGGCGCGCGTGGCTCGTCACAAACCCTGTTCAGACCAGGTTTGCGCACTTTCAGACCCCCTTGTGTACCCCTGTTCGGTATCTCCAATCCGCCGACGAGGTTGTCCTCACCGGCCCGGGTCGCAAAGGCGTCTATTCTGACTCGCCGGTGAGATTTCCCAGGCCGTGACGGTGCAGCTTGGAATAGAGGCTCTGTCGCGACAGGCCGAGTATTTCCGCAGCCGAGGCACGGTTGTCCGAAGTGTAAGTCAGCGCCGCCTCGATACACAGCCGCTCGATCAGATCGGTGCTTTCACGCACGATGTCCTTCAGCGGCATGCGCCCGACCAGTTCGGTCAGCTGCTCGACCGAACGCGGCAGGTCCTGCGCATCGGGCGGCAGGTCGCGCAAGCGGCGACCGATCGGCCGGATGACGAAGGCATAAAAGGGATCGTCGCCCGAACTGCGCACCGCGGAAATCTCGACCGGTTCGTCCTCCATCGTCTCTCCGACGCGCAGGATCGTGCTGATGTTGCGGGCCGCGCCATGCTGGTCGATCTGGCCCTCTATGAGCTCGATATCGATCCCCGGCCGCCCGATCCAGGTCGCCAGCGAACGGCCGCGCAACTGGTCGAGGGAGGCCTCGTGCGTGATCTCGATGAAGGCCGAATTGGCGCTGACGATATCCATGTTCGCATCCGCCACGACGAAGGCATCGGGCATGGAATCGACCAGTTCGAGCATCGGCGTGCCATTCGCGGCACCCGCACTCGCCGCTCCGTCGTCGAGCGGGGAAAGGCGCAGCAACAGGAACCGCGCCCGGTCCTGCATGAAGGAGGACGCATCGGCGATCACGCGCCGCTTCATCCCCGCCACCCCGATCTCTATCGGCGAGACGTCGACCGAAGCGAGCGCCGCCCCGGCGAAGGTCTGGAACGCCTCGCGCGAATCCTTCGACAGGAGCGTGGGCACCTTCTTGCCGGGCAGCGAGCCCGGTTTCGCGCCGACCAGCCGGTGCGCCGCAGGATTGGCCTCGCGAATGCGCAAGGTGCCGGCCTCGACGATGGCGATCGCCTCGCCCGACATGTCGAACAGGCGGCGATAGCGCGCATCGAGCTGGCGCATCTTCATGTAATCGCGCTCGAGCGATTGCTGCACCTGCAACAAACGCTGTTGCATCCGCGCCGTCTCGCGAAGATCGCGGCCGATGGCGAGCCGGTTCTTGCCCTGGTTTATACCCAGCACGACGTAGCGAACCGGAACGCCGCCCGTATCGGTCGGATGGTTGACCTGGCGCCAGTGCTGCAATTCCCCGCGCCGCGCGGCCGCGAGCATTTCCATCACCTTGATCCGGCTTTCCTCGGTGACGGTGTCGATCCAGTTCATCCCCTCAATCTGCTCGAAGCCGGGATAATGCTCCGGGTCGAAGGCCGCATCGAGGATCGTGCCGTCATCGTCGAGCACGAGGGTCACGTCGCCCGCAAGCAGGGCGAGCTTCATCGCCGTCTGCGGATCGAGACGGTCGAATACCTCGATGTCCTTACCGAACGGGTGCTTCCCCTCGATCGAATGCTTGCGTGTCAGCATCTTTTGCCGTGACCTATTGTTGAGATGATGCGCGGGCGGGCGCGGCCTTGACCAATCGCCGTGCCACGTCAAGTGCGGCACGAGCGTCGGTGCCGGTCCCATCGGCTCCAACATCTGCAACAAGGGCAGGGTCTTCGTTGATACGCCGCCCGCCGACCATGATGGCGACGTGCGGATTGGCGGAGGCCTTGCGCAAGGCCGTGATGAGGCTGCGCAGCGTTCCGGCCGCGCATTCGCGCGACACGGTGAGGCCTATGAGGTCGAACGGGCGGCGCGAAACCGCGTCGAGCAATTCGCGTCGTACCGGCTGGGGCACAACTTCGCTCTCCCAACCCGCGCGCGAGAAGACGTCGTCGATCATCAACGCGCCGAAGCTGTGGTCGTCGCCGGGAACCGGCGAGAACAGGCAGGCCATGCGAGGGGCCGGCCCTTCCGATTGCCGAATCGAGGGATAGCGGCCGCTGATCTCGCGCATGACTTCCTGCAGACGCCAGAGGCCCATAGTGACCTCGACGAAATCGCATTCGTCGCGCGTCCACATCTCGCCGAGGGAACGGGCCGCCGGGGCGAGCAGATCGATATAGACCGACTCGACCGAAACGCCCGCCTCGATGAAGCGATCGACCTCGTCGAGAAGGCCCGCGGCCTCGAGCGTCATGGGCAATTCGGCGAAGCGCGAAACGGCAAGGTCGTCGATGCGCTTTTGCGGGCGGTCGCGAACGGTAAGCGGTTCGATGGAATGCGCCATGAGCAGGCGCGGGACGATGTCGCTTTCGATGATGGTAGCGACCGTATCCCGGTCGAACGGGTCGTGATGGCATCGCTGCGATTGCGGAGGTTGGTCGGGACTCTTTCGCCATCGCAGCGGCTCCAGCATGCGCTTGAGCGTCACGGGGCCCGAACTCATCAAGTTCCTGCTTTCAGGGTCTTTCAACAGAACCCTCCTCTCCCCCCGGTCTCCCTCCAGGGCTACGACCCGATACGAGAAACCGGATCCAGGGCGGTCATCTGGCCGAACAGCAATCGGAGTCGAAGCCACCAATTCCAACATGGTTACCCCTTTTCCAAACGATGCGCAAATGACGATAAGTTTGTGCAAAGATATGTCAACAGGTCTGGATGTCCAATTAGGTTGACACCTTCGTCGAGGTAGGCGTAGTCTCCAATTCTACAGAGAGGCTATCGAGACCAGATGACGCGACAGAATCACGCATCTCCGGTCGCAGATTCGGACCCGACGGGCCTGAGCGACGCGCACAGGGAGACACAACGGGTGCTTTACTCACCCGAAGAGCGTGCTCGGCGTGACGACTCGGTCTGGACAGTGGTCCAGGGGGTGCTCGCCCCGGTCCAGTTCCTCGTTTTCCTGATCAGTCTCGGCCTTGTCCTGCGGACGCTTGCGACCGGTGAAGGCGCGTTCGCGGCCGATCTGTCGATCATGGCGAAGACCTTCATCCTGTACGCCATCATGATCACCGGCTCGATCTGGGAGAAGGTCGTGTTCGGACGCTGGCTGTTCGCACCGGCATTCTTCTGGGAAGACGTATTTTCCATGGCGGTGCTGGCGCTGCACACGCTCTATCTGGTGATGCTCTTCGGCGGCCTCGGGACGATAGAGCAACGGATGCTGGTCGCTCTTGCCGCCTACGCTACCTATCTAGTCAATGCCGTCCAGTTCCTCTGGAAACTGCGGATGGCGCGGCTTCAGCAAGCTGGCGAGGCCCTGGCAGCATGAGCCTCGCGCCCCCTCTTTCCGACACCCTGCCGGGCTGCGACTCACCCCAGACGCGGCCTGTCCTGCGCGAACGCGGGCAGCGCGAGGTGTTCTGCGGGCTCACCGGCATCGTCTGGCTCCATCGCAAGATGCAGGACGCTTTCTTCCTCGTCGTCGGCTCGCGCACCTGCGCGCATCTCCTGCAATCCGCCGCCGGTGTGATGATCTTCGCCGAACCGCGCTTCGCGACCGCCATCATGGAAGAGCGCGACCTTGCCGGCATGGTCGATTGCCAGGACGAGCTGGACCGGGTCGTCACCCGGCTGCTCGACCGCCGGCCGGATATCAAGACGCTGTTCCTCGTCGGATCGTGCCCTTCCGAGGTCATCAAGCTTGACCTTGCCAAGGCCGCCCAGCGGCTCGGCGCGCAGCACATGCCGCGGGTTCGCATCCTGAATTATTCGGGCAGTGGGATCGAGACCACCTTTACGCAGGGCGAGGACGCGTGCCTTGCGGCGCTGGTCCCGGAAATGCCTGCTGCGGACGCCCAGGCTGCGAAGCAATTGCTGCTGGTTGGCGCGCTGCCCGATATCGTCGAGGACCAGTTCCTGCGGCTTTTCAGCCAGCTCGGCATCGAGAATGTCGGCGTTCTGCCTGCTCGCAATGCGCGGGACCTGCCTCCGGTGGGGCCGAACACCCGCTACCTGCTAGCCCAGCCGTTCCTCGCCGATACGGCGCACGCGCTGGAGGATCGCGGGGCACAGCGGATCGATTCGCTGTTTCCGTTCGGGGCGGAAGGCACGACGGCGTGGCTTCAGGCCGCGGCGCGCGAATTCGGCGTGGACGAGATGCACACCAATCGCGTGATCGCGCCGGGCCGCGAACGGGCAAAGCGCGCGATCGAGCACGCCCGCTCGACGCTGGAAGGCAAACGCATTTCCTTCCTGCCCGATTCGCAACTGGAAGTGCCGCTGGCACGGTTTCTCGCCACCGAACTCGGCATGGAACCGGTCGAGGTCGGCACGCCCTATCTTCACAAGGCCCACTGCGCGCGCGAGCTCGAGCTTCTGCCGGACACGATCCGCATCAGCGAAGGCCAGCACGTCGACCGCCAGCTCGACCGGGTGCGCGAGGACCGGCCCGATCTGACCGTGTGCGGGCTCGGCCTTGCCAATCCGCTCGAATCCGAAGGGCTGACGACGAAATGGGCGATCGAACTCGTCTTCTCGCCAATCCACGGTTTCGACCAGGCCGGCGATCTCGCCGAATTGTTCGCCCGCCCCCTGCGCCGCCGCGACGTGCTGGAGGTATAGGGCCATGCAGCTATCCGTCTGGACCTACGAAGGACCGCCCCATGTCGGCGCAATGCGGATCGCGACGGCAATGGAAGGACTGCACTATGTCCTCCACGCGCCGCAGGGCGATACCTAGGCCGACCTGCTGTTCACGATGATCGAACGGCGCGGCAAGCGCCCGCCGGTTACCTACACGACGTTCGAGGCGCGCGATCTGGGCAAGGATACCGCGCAGCTGTTCCAGGACGCCGCGCGCGAAGCGGCGGAGCGGTTCAAGCCGCAGGCGATGATCGTCGGCGCGTCCTGCACCGCCGAACTGATCCAAGACGATCCGGGCGGCCTTGTCGAGGCGATGGACCTGCCCTGCCCGGCCATCCCGCTCGAGCTGCCGAGTTACCAGCGCAAGGAAAACTGGGGCGCGGCGGAAACCTTCTACCAGGTCGTGCGCCACCTCGCCGACAAGTCGGTGGAGCGTCCGGCGCGCGAAGGCCGCCGTGCCAGCGCGAACATTCTCGGCCCAGCCGCGCTCGGCTTTCGCCACCGCGACGACCTGGTCGAAATCCGCAAGATGCTGGACGCGCTTGGCGTCGAGGTGAACCTCGTGGCGCCGCTGGGTGCCAGTCCTGCCGACATCGCGCGCATCGGCGCAGCCGATTTCAATATCGTACTCTATCCCGAGATCGCTGACGAAGCGGCTCGCTGGCTCGAAAAGACATTCGACCAGCCTGCCGTTCGCAGCGTCCCCATCGGTGTGAAAGCCACGCGTGGTTTTATCGCCGAAGTCGCCGAGTTGGCAGGTGCAGATCCCACGCTTGCCCTCGGCGACACCAATTCCCGGCTTCCGTGGTGGAGCCGCAGCGTCGATTCGACGTATCTCACCGGCAAGCGGGTCTTCATTTTCGGCGATGCGACCCACGCCGTCGCCGCTGCCCGTATCGCGCGCGAGGAGCTTGGCTTCGAGGTCTGCGGCCTTGGCTGCTACAACCGCGAGTTCGCCCGCGAGCTCCGCGCCGAGGCGAAGGTGTGCGGGGTCGAACCGCTGATCACCGACGATCACCTCGCGGTCGAAGATGCCATCGCCGCCGCATCGCCCGAACTGGTGCTCGGCACCCAGATGGAACGCCACATCGCGAAGCGGCTGGGCCTGCCGTGCGCGGTCATTTCCGCACCGGTCCATGTCCAGGATTTCCCCGCGCGCCACAGCCCGCAGATGGGTTTCGAAGGCGCCAACGTGATCTTCGATACCTGGGTGCATCCGCTCGTGATGGGGCTTGAGGAACACCTGCTGACCATGTTCCGCGAGGACTTCGAATTCAGCGACGAAGCGGGCGCATCGCATCATGCGGCCCATTCACCGGTTCACAAGCCGAGCCACGAAGCCGAACACGCGATCGCCCAGCCGGTCGCAGCCACGACCGAAACCGTGCTCGATGGGGACCTGTGGACCGACGAAGCCGAGCGCGAGCTGAAGAAAATACCGTTTTTCGTTCGCGGAAAGGCGCGTCGCAACACCGAAAAATTCGCCGCCGAACAGGGGCGGGAGCGGATCGATCTCGATACTCTCTACGATGCCAAGGCACACTATGCCCGGTAGCGTCGCCCCTCCGGTGCGCGTGGCGCCTGTTCGGGTCGTGATCGTCACGCTCGACAACCACCTCAAGGGCGCGGTGGAGCGCGCGCAGGGCGTCCTTTCGCGCGACGGGATTTCGCTCAGCCTCCATGCCGCATCCGACTGGGATCGCGACGAAGCCGCACTCAGCCGCACGAAACAGGCGATCGAGACGGCCGATATCGTCATCGCGACGATGCTGTTCCTCGACGATCACGTCCGCGCGATCCTCCCTACGCTGGAGGCGCGCCGCGCCGATTGCGACGCGATGGTGTGCCTGATGGCGGCCGGCGAAGTGGTAAAGCTGACCCGGATGGGCAGCTACAGCATGGACGCGCCCGCCAAGGGTCCTCTCGCTCTGCTGAAGAAGCTGCGCGGTTCCAAGAAGGCGGGCGCGAGTTCGGGCGCCGGGCAGATGAAGATGCTGCGCCGCCTGCCCAAGATCCTGAAGTTCATTCCCGGCACCGCGCAGGACGTGCGCGCCTATTTCCTGACGCTGCAATACTGGTTGTCGGGGTCGGACGAAAACGTGGTCGCCATGGTGCGTGCCCTGATCGACCGGTACGCCGCCGGCGAGCGCGAGGGACGGCGGGGCGAAACCGACGCGCACGCTCCGGTCGAATACCCGGAGATCGGCGTCTACCATCCGCGTACGCGCCAGCGCATCTCGGAAAGCGCGCGGCTGCTTCCCACGGTCGCGAATGCCGATGGCGGCGGCGCGAACGGCACGGTCGGGCTGATCCTGCTGCGCTCCTATATCCTCGGCAACGATTGCGCGCATTACGACGGCGCCATCGCCGCGTTCGAGGCGGCAGGCATGAAGGTCGTGCCGGTCTTCGCTAGCGGCCTCGACGCGCGGCCCGCCATCGAGCAATTCTTCGTGGAGCGCGGCGAGCCGACCGTCGATGCCATCGTGAACCTCACCGGGTTCTCGCTGGTCGGAGGCCCGGCCTACAACGATGCCGAGGCGGCGCGCGAAGTGCTGGGCAAGCTCGACGTACCTTACATCGCTGCACACGCGCTGGAATTCCAGTCGGTCGAGGACTGGCGCGCGCGCGACCAGGGGCTGTTGCCGCTCGAGGCGACGATGATGGTCGCCCTGCCCGAACTCGACGGCGCGATCGCTCCGTCGGTCTTCGGCGGCCGTGCGAACAGCAAGCAGGCGGTGTGCACCGGTTGCGAACGGCGGTGCGAGCGCTCTGCCGACGCGCGGATGGAGGCGATGCAGGCCTGTTCCGAGCGCTGCGAAGCGATCGCCGCCCGGGTGCGCAAGCTGATCGCGCTGCGCCGCTCCGACCGCGCCGAACGCAAGCTTGCAATCGTCCTCTTCAACTTCCCGCCCAATGCCGGTGCGACGGGAAGCGCGGCGTTCCTCAGCGTGTTCGCTTCGCTGCACGCCACGCTGCAACGCCTTTCGCAAGATGGCTACGACGTCGAAGTTCCCGAAACCGTCGATGCGCTGCGCGATGCGCTGCTTACCGGCAATGCCGAGCGCTACGGGGCCGATGCCAATGTCGCGCACCGCATCCCCGCCGACGAGCATGTCCGGCGCGAACCGCATCTTGCCGAGATCGAAGCGCAATGGGGTCCCGCGCCAGGCAAGGCGCAAAGCGATGGCGGCCATATCCAGGTGCTGGGCGAGCAGTTCGGCAATGTCTTCGTCGGCGTCCAGCCCGCGTTCGGATACGAAGGCGATCCGATGCGGCTGCTGTTCGAAGGCCGCTTCGCCCCGACCCATGCATTCAGCGCGTTCTATCGCTACCTGCGTGAGGATTTTGGCGCGCATTCGGTGCTGCATTTCGGCACGCACGGGGCGCTCGAATTCATGCCGGGCAAGCAGGCCGGGATGACGGGCGATTGCTGGCCCGAGCGACTGATTGGCGACCTTCCGCACTACTACCTCTACGCCGCGAACAACCCATCCGAAGGGATGCTGGCGAAGCGGCGTTCGGCGGCCACCCTCGTCAGCTACATGACGCCGCCGCTGGCGCAGGCGGGCCTTTACAAGGGGCTCACCGAACTGAAGGCGAGCGTCGAGCGCTGGCGGATGACGGGCGATGCGGACGGCACCGAGGAACGCGCCGATCTCGCGATGATCATCGCCGACCAGTGCGACGCGCTCGACATCGAATGCGACGGCGATATCGGCGCGCTGTCGGAAAAGCTCTACGAACTCGAACAGGCGCTGATCCCTCACGGCCTTCATGTGCTCGGCCGCAATCCCGAGGGCGAATCCCGCGCCGACATGCTCGACGCGATGGCAGAGGCTGCGGGCGAAGAGGGGTTGTCGCGCGAGGAACTCGAAGCGAAACTCGAAGCTTGCGACGAACTCGCCGCTCTCGTCCACGCTCTGGACGGCGGGTACGTCCAGCCCGCGCCGGGGGGCGATATCGTCGCCAATCCCGATGTCCTGCCGACGGGCCGCAACATCCACGGCTTCGACCCCTTCCTCCTTCCCTCGCGCTTTGCCTGCGAGCAGGGTCGCGCGCAGGCCGAACAATTGCTGGCCCGTCACGTGAATGGCGGCGCGGACTTCCCCGAGAGCATCGCCATGGTGCTGTGGGGCACCGACAACATGAAGTCCGAAGGCGTGCAGATCGCGCAGGCGCTCACCTTGATAGGCGCGCGCCCCCGCCGCGATTCCTATGGCCGGTTGTGCGGCGCCGAACTTATACCGCTGGAGGAACTGGGCCGTCCGCGGATCGACGTGGTGATGACGCTGTCCGGCATTTTCCGCGACCTCCTGCCGCTCCAGACCCGGATGCTGGCCGAAGCCGCGCTGCTCGCCGCGATGGCCGACGAGCCGGAACACGCGAACTTCGTGCGCAAGCACAGTCTCGCCCATGCCGCGGCGCATGGCATCGACCTCGAAACGGCGGCGCTGCGCGTCTTCTCCAATGCCGAGGGTGCCTATGGCGCCAACGTCAACCAGATGATCGAAGGCGGCGTCTGGGCCGATCCAGACGAACTGGCCAACGCGTTCGAAACCCACAAGGGCTACGCCTACGGGGTCAAGGGGACCCCGGTCCAGCAGCGCGAATTGCTGACCAGCGCGCTCGGCGACGTCGAATTCACCTACCAGAATCTCGAAAGCGTCGAAGTCGGGATCACCGATCTCGACCAGTATGTCGACGGGCTCGGCGGGGTCAGCCGCTCCATCGCGCGGGCGCGCGGAAAGGAAGCGCCCGTCTATATCCTCGATGCGACGCGCGGGAACGCGAAGGTGCGCACGCTGGCCGAGCAGATCGACCTCGAAACGCGCACCCGCACACTCAACCCCAAGTGGTTCGAGGGGATGCTCGACCACGGTTTCGAAGGCGTACGCCATATCGAGATGCACGTGACCAACACGCTCGGCTGGTCGGCAACGACCGGCGAGGTCGCGCCATGGGTCTACCAGAAGATCTCCGAGACCTTCGTCCTCGACGAAGAGATGCGTGCGCGCCTCTCGCACCTCAACCCCAAGGCCTCCGCCCGTGTCGCAGGGCGACTTCTCGAAGCGTGCGACCGCGAATTGTGGACACCGGACGACGCAACGCTCGCCGCCCTACGTGAAGCCAATGACGAGCTCGAAGACCGCCTCGAAGGCGTGTTTGCTGCCGAATGACATTCAGGGATCCAATGATATGAACCTCCAAACCACCATCGAACGTAGCCCCCCCGACGGAGAGGGCTCGGTCCAAGTCCAGCTCGACCCGAGCGACAAGATCAAGGGTGCCAAGGTGTTCGCGGTCTACGGCAAGGGCGGGATCGGCAAGTCGACCACCTCGTCAAACCTCTCGGCAGCCTTTTCCAAGCTCGGCCACCGGGTGCTTCAGATCGGCTGCGATCCCAAGCACGACAGCACGTTCACGCTGACCAAGAAGCTGATGCCCACGGTCATCGACGTGCTCGAGACGGTCGAGTTCCACTCCGAGGAACTGCGGCCTGAGGATTACATGTTCGAAGGTTACAACGGCGTCATGTGCGTCGAGGCGGGTGGACCGCCCGCAGGCACGGGCTGCGGCGGCTATGTCGTGGGCCAGACCGTCAAGCTGCTCAAGCAGCACCATCTGCTCGAAGACACCGATGTCGTGATCTTCGACGTGCTTGGCGATGTCGTATGCGGCGGGTTCGCCGCGCCGCTGCAACATGCCGAACGCGCGCTGGTCGTCGCCGCCAACGATTTCGACAGCATCTTCGCGATGAACCGGATCGTCGCCGCAATCGCGGCGAAATCGAAGAACTACGACGTGCGCCTTGCCGGAGTGGTCGCCAACCGCAGCCGCGAAACCGACGAGATCGACCGGTTCTGCGACGAGATCGGCATGGAACGGCTCGCCCATTTCCGCGACGTCGACGCGATCCGGCGCTCGCGCCTGAAGAAGTGCACGCTCTTCGAAATGGATGACGCGCCCGATGTGCAGCAGGCGCAGGACGAATACCTGCGGCTCGCGGCGATGCTTTGGGCCGGGGTCGAACCATCGACCGCCGTCCCGATGAAGGATCGCGACATCTTCGATTTCCTGGGATTCGAATAATGGCGACGCGCTCCCCCGAAACCCCCTGGACGGCCCAGCGCGAGGCGCTGGCGACGTATTTCGACAGCACCGCGCGCCAGGCGTGGATCGATCTGACCTCGGATGCGAAGGTCAGCGGGATCCGTGCAACCGTGCGCGCGGGCCGCGAGGAAATGCGCGGTATCCTCCTCGGCTGGCTACCAGCGGACATGCGGCGAACCCGCGTGCTCGATGCAGGGTGTGGCACAGGCGCACTGTCGGTCGCAGCGGCGTGCCGGGGCGCTGACGTCGTTGGCGTCGATGTTGCGAGCGGCCTTGTCGACGTCGCGCGCGAACGGGCGCCGGGCTTTGTCGGCCATGGCCGGATCGACTGGCACGCCGGTGACATGCTCGATGCCGAATTCGGCGAATTCGCGCATGTCGTGGCGATGGACAGCCTGATCCATTACGCCCCCGAAGACCTCGTCGATGCAATCGAAACGCTTACCCGGCGCACGACCGGCTCGATCTGCTTCACTTTCGCCCCGCATACCCGCCTGCTTGGCGCGATGCACAAGGCGGGAAAGTTCTTTCCCAAGTCCGACCGCTCGCCGGCGATCGTCCCGGTGTCCGAAACGGAGCTGCGTGCGCGCCTGTCACGGATCGCGGGCTGGCGCATCGGGCGTTCCCAGCGCGTGTCGAGCGGGTTCTACACCAGCCACGCGCTGGAACTGGTGAAGCACGGATGAGCGACAAGTCGCCGCCTCTCCTGAAGAACGGCCCGGTGCGCATCACCGGCCTTGCAAAGGCGTTCCTACCGTTCGCGGATGCGGCGAGCACGGAATTGCCGCTTGGCCGGTTGCTGCGGCTCGCCCTGTTCCAGGTCAGTGTCGGCATGGCGATGGTGCTGCTGAGCGGAACGCTGAACCGCGTGATGGTGGTCGAGCTCGGCACGCCGACATGGCTGGTCGCGCTACTGATCGCGATGCCGCTGCTTGCAGCGCCTTTCCGCGCGCTGATCGGGCACAAGTCCGATACGCACATCTCGGCCCTTGGCTGGCGGCGCGTGCCCTACATCTGGTTCGGCACGCTAATGCAGTTCGGCGGGCTTGCCTTCATGCCGTTCGCCCTCTTGCTGCTGAGCCGGGCCGATGTGTTCAACCTCGGCCTCGTCGCGGCGACGGCGGCGTTCCTACTTACCGGGACGGGATTTCACATCACCCAGACGGCGGGCCTCGCGCTTGCGACCGACCTTGCCCCTGAAGACAAACGCCCGCGTGCGGTCGCGCTTCTCTACGTCATGCTGCTGGTCGGCATGATGCTGTCGGCCTTCGTCATTGGCGGGCTCCTGATCGACTTTACCCCAATGCGGCTGGTCCAGGTTATCCAGGGCACGGCGGTTCTGACGCTGGTGCTCAACACCGTGGCCCTGTGGAAGCAGGAAGCCCGCGCCCCCGACCGCACGCGTCGCAAGGCCGAGGGCGAAGAGGCCTCGCCCGATTTCCGCGAGCTGTGGAACGGCTTCGTTCGCGATGGGCGCAATGCCCGGCTGCTGGTCGCGATCGGCATCGGGGCGGCCGCGTTTTCGATGCAGGACGCGCTGCTCGAACCTTATGGCGGCGAAATCCTTGGCCTGTCGGTCGGCGCCACCACCGCGCTGACGGGGGCCTGGGCGCTGGGTGCGCTCGTCGGCTTCATGATGTCGGGCCGCTCGCTTTCGCGCGGTGCCGATCCCTTGCGGATCGCGGGAACGGGCCTCGTCACCGGATTGAGCGCATTCCTGCTGGTGCTGTTCGCCGCACCGTTCGAATCATCCGCGATGCTCTATGCCGGCGCGCTGTTCATCGGCCTTGGTCTTGGCCTCTTTTCGGTCGGCACGCTGATCGAGGCGATGAATATCGCAAAGTCGGAAGCCGCCGGTTTCGCGCTTGGCGCATGGGGCGCGGTGCAGGCAAGTTGCGCGGGCGCGGGGATCGTCGTGGGCGGCGCAGTGCGCGATCTCGTCGCGCTCTACGCGATGAGTTCGCAGCCCGGCGCTGCAATCGCCACGCGGGCAACGGGTTACACCAGCGTCTACATCATCGAGATCGTCCTGCTGCTCGCCGCGCTTGCCGCGATCGGGCCGCTCGTCGGCCATGCCAACCGGACGGCACCAGCATTGCGGGAGGGCGCCGACCGATCGTTCGGCCTGCGCGAATTCCCGACATGAGAGCGCCGGAAACCATCCGCGCTCACGGGGGAGGCCATTGCCCGTCCTCCATCGCACACGAGAGGAACGTGCAATGAACCACGCCTATATAGCCGGAGAATTCGACGTCGCCGAACTGACGTTCTACCTGTTCTTCTTCTTCTTCATCGGCCTCGTCCTGTACCTCAACCGCGAAAGCCGACGCGAGGGCTATCCGCTCGAGCATGAGCAGACCGGTATCGTCCAGCCCGGCAAACCGCTGACCGACGGGACGAAAAAGGTCTTCGACCTGCCGCATGGCCGCGGCATCTACATTCCCGAAGACGTGCCGCGCGATCCGGTCAACGTGCCTGGACGCCAGGCGTTCGGCGCGGCAGGCGCACCCTGGGTGCCGACCGGCAATCCTCTTGCCGAGGGTATGGGGCCGGCAGCCTGGGCCGATCGCGCAAAATATCCCGACCTCACCTTCGATGGACGACCGCGCATCATTCCGATTGCGGACAGCCACGACCTCGTGATCGCTCCGAACGATCCGACGCCGGTCGGCATGCCGGTCTACGGCGCCGACAAGAAGCTCGCCGGCAAGGTCAGCGACGTTTGGGTGGACCAGTCCGAACACATCATCCGCTATCTCGAGGTGACGACCGTTTCGGGCAAGAAGGTGCTCGCCCCGATGTTCGTCGCCGCGGTGCGCAAGCAGAACAGGCTGTTCAACGACACCACCCCGCTGATCGATATCACCGCGATCCGATCTGACCAGTTCGATGACGCCCCGGTGGTAGAAACCGCAGGCCAGATCACCCGCTACGAAGAGGACCGGATCATGGCCTATTTCGGCGGCGGCTACCTGTACGCGACACCGGAAAGGTCTGAACCATGGCTTTGAGCGAAAGGGCGATGCCCCAACCCGTGGAACTCCCGCACGAACCCAGGGCCGACGGCGACCCCATGGGCACGCCGGCGGATGACGAGACGGTGCTGTGGAAAGGGCGACCCGACCCCCACGTGCTGGCGCGAACCGCGATGCACACGCGCAGCCTCGCGGTCTATTTCGCGGCGCTGGTAGGGATATGGGTGTTTTCGGGCAATCCGAACGCCGCCATCACTTTCGCGGTCCTGGGCGTAATCGCCATCGCCATCCTCTATTCGATCGCGTGGTTCAGCGCTCGCACGACGCTCTATATCCTTACCGAGACCCGGCTGATCATGCGGATCGGCATGGCTATCGAGACACGGATCAACGTGCCGTTGCGCCACGTGCAGGCGGCGAACCTGCGTCCGCGCGGATCGGGTCATGGCGACATCACACTGGAACTGGGCGGCGAGCGTCTGCTCGGTTACGTCCTGCTTTGGCCGCACGTGCGACCCTGGCACCTGCATCGCCCGCAACCGATGCTGCGCGCCGTTCCCGATGCCGCCAAGGTTGCCGAAATGCTGGCCGACAGCTGCGCCGCGATCGTGGAGATCGAGCGCGGCAAAGCGGGCGCCGCAACCGGCGACGAACGCCCTGCTCCCGCCGCGCACGTCGGCTC
>JBARZK010000124.1:0-9485 GCA_049649965.1 Erythrobacter sp. | reverse complement strand
GGGCGAAAACTTCCAGGCCCTATTCGCGCGAAAAAGGCGTGCGGGGACAGGGGCTTGCGATCGTTCGACATGGGGAGGGTGTCTATCTGCTGCGAGGCCGGTAGGAAATCCCGGGCGCTCCGTTCATTGAAGACACGCAAGACCAGAAAAACCGGAAGGAACATCCATGGCCGACCTCTCCCGCTTCACCAGCAAGACCGTTATCGTGACGGGATCCTCCAGCGGTATCGGAGAGGGGATCGCCCGCCGCTTCGCCGCCGAGGGGGCGAATGTCGTGCTGAATTCGCGCAGCCGCGAGGATTGCGAGAAAGTCGCCGCCGATCTCGACGAGAGCCGCACCCTGATCGTCGAAGGCGATATCGGCAAGCCGGACTTCGCGAAGAAGATCGTCGACGCGACGGTCGAGAAATTCGGGCAGCTGGACACGCTCGTCAACAATGCCGGCGTCGCGGCCAGCGGCATGCTGGCCGATGCAAGCGACGAGGATATCGAGAGCGTCATCGACATCAACGTGAAAGGCCTCCTCTACATGTGCCGCGCCGCGATCCCCGAATTGCAGAAGACCGGCGGGTCGATCGTCAACACCTCCAGCGTGTCGGGCACAGGCGGTGACTGGACCATGCCCATCTACAACGCGTCGAAAGGAGCGGTGACGAACCTGACGCGCGGGCTCGCGCTGCAACTGGGCGAAGCGGGCGTGCGCGTGAACGCGGTCGCGCCCTCGGTCACGCGTTCGGACATGAGCGCCGGGATCGCCGAGAACCAGGACCTGAAGGATGCCTTCATGCGCCGCCTGCCGCTCGGCCGCATGGGTGAGCCCGAGGATGTGGCCGGCGCCGTCGCCTTCCTTGCCAGCGACGATGCACGGTTCGTCACCGGCGCGAACCTGCCGGTCGATGGCGGGGTCAGCGCCTCGAACGGCCAGCCCAACTTTTCGGCCGTCGATTAAGGCAGGATCTGCGAGCCGATGGATCCCCTGCTCACCTTCGCGATGGCGCTCGCCTTTTGCGCGATCCACGTGTTCGTGGGGAAATTGCGTTTCCTCGACGTGAAGCCGCGCAGCCGCTGGCTGAGCTTTGCCGGGGGCGTGGCGGTCGGGTACGTGTTCCTGCACATCCTGCCCGAACTCGCTGCGCATTCGGAAACGGTGTCGCGGGCGACGGGCCTCGACGAAATGGCGGCCGAGCAGGTGATCTACCTGCTGGCCCTTGTCGGTCTCGCGTCCTTCTACGGGATCGAGCGGGAACTTGTCCTGAGCCGGGGCGAACGCGAAGGCGACAATCCGGACGCCGAAGCGGAAGCGGAGCTGTTCTGGCCGCATATCGGGCTTTCGGCGGTGCTGGTGATGGTGATCGCCTATCTCCTCAACCACCGTGAAGATCCGACGGCGACCGGGCTTGCGCTGTATTTCGGGGCGATGGCGCTGCATTTCGTGACCGCCGATTTCGGCACCCGCAGCAATCACCGTGCGCTATACGATTCGACGGGGCGCTGGGTGCTGGTCGCGGCGACCCTAGCGGGGTGGGCCACCGGCGTTCTGGTGGCGCTCCCCGAATTGCTGATCGGATGCCTGTTCGCCTTTCTTGCCGGTGCGATCACGCTGGTCGTGCTGAAAGAGGAACTGCCCGAGGATCGTCGCAGCCGCTTCATCCCGTTCGCGGCGGGCGGGGCGCTTTATGCCGGACTCGTTGTCCTGGAGCGCGTAACCGCGCATTGATCGCGGGGACGGTCCCCCTCGTTGTTGCCAAGGCTCATGGAGTTGAAATGATGCGCTCGTTCTCGATCCTGTTTCTCGCTGCCGTCGTTCCCGCGGGCTGTTCCGGCGACCCGGCCTCCGAGCCGTCACCGGCGCAGGAGTCGTCCGTTATGGCACAGGACGAAGGCGGACAGGCGCAAGTCTCGGATGCCAACACCGCAGCCGGGACGTCGAGCGCCGATGCCGATGCGCCGCAGGACGCCGAGGAGCGCCGGGCGAGCGAAGGCGAAACGCAGGATACGATCCCGGCACGCTTCCACGGTACTTACGCCGAAACACTGGAAGATTGCGACATTCCAAGCCACGGCAATTTCACCGTCGAAACGGACGAGATCGACTTTTTCGAAAGCAACGGCGTCGTCCAGCAGGTCAATGTCGACGGCGATTATGCCGCCGCGACCATCGACGAAACCTATGCCGACCGGACCTCTACCTACGTGTTCTACATGGCGCTGGAGGGCAAGGAGCGGCTGCGGTTCCGTTATGGCAAGGACGAGCGCATGACGTGGGTCCGCTGTCCCTGAACCACCGGCCCTGAACCACCGGCCCTGAACCACCGGCCCTGAACCACCGCCCCTGAAGGCGGAGCGCGCCCTACTTGCTGCGGCGCGCCTTCTTGCGCTCGTGCGGATCGAGCAGGCTCTTGCGCAGGCGAATGCTCTCCGGCGTCACCTCGACCATTTCATCGTCGTCGATATAGGCGATCGACTGTTCCAGGGTCATCCGGCGCGGCGGGGTCAGGCGGATCGCATCGTCCTTGCCCGTCGAGCGTACGTTTGAAAGCTGCTTGGCCTTCATCGGATTGACTTCGAGATCGTCGGGCTTGGCATTTTCACCGATCACCATGCCCTCATACAGCTTCATCTGCGGTGCGACGAACAGCTCGCCGCGCTCCTCCAGCATGTTGAGCGCGTAGGCATTGGCCTCGCCGTCGCCGTTGGAGATCAGGACGCCGTTGATCCGGCCTTCGATCGTGCCCTTGTAGGGGCCGTATTTCTCGAACAGCCGGTTCATGATGCCCGTGCCGCGCGTGTCGGACAGGAATTCGCCATGATAGCCGATGAGACCGCGGCTGGGGGCGGAGAAGGTGATGCGGGTCTTGCCCTGGCCCGACGGGCGCATCTCGGTGAGGTCGGCCTTTCGCCGCTGCATCTTCTCGACGACCGTGCCCGAATGCTCGTCATCGACATCGATGACGACGGTTTCGTAGGGTTCCAGCTTCTCGCCATTCTCCTCGCGCAGCAGCACGCGCGGGCGCGAAATGCCGAGTTCGAAGCCTTCGCGACGCATCGTCTCGATCAGCACGCCCAGTTGCAGTTCGCCGCGCCCGGCAACCTCGAAGCTGTCCTTGTCGTCCGCCTCGGTCACGCGGATGGCGACGTTGGTTTCCGCCTCGCGCAGCAGGCGGTCGCGGATCATGCGGCTGGTGACCTTGCTCCCCTCGCGCCCGGCGAGCGGACTGTCATTGACCGAAAAGCGCATGGCGAGCGTGGGCGGATCGATCGGCTGCGCTTCGATCGGTTCGCTGACGGCGGGATCGGCGATGGTGTTGGCAACGGTCGCCTTTTCCAGACCGGCGAGCGCGATGATGTCGCCTGCCTTCGCGGTATCGACCGGCACGCGCTCCAGCCCGTCGAAGCTCATCAGCTTCGTCGCACGGCCCGTTTCGACGACCTTGCCGTCCATGTCGATGGCGTGGATGGGATCGTTGACCTTGACGGTCCCCGACTGGACGCGGCCCGTAAGCACGCGGCCCATGAAATTGTCGCGGTCGAGCAGGGTGGCAAGGAACTTGAACGGCCCGCTCGCATCGAGGCCGGGGGAGGGCACATGGCTGGCGATGAGCTGGAATAGCGGTTCGAGCGATCCCTCGCGCGCGCTTTCGTCCTCGCTTGCATAACCATCGCGCCCGCTCGCGAAGAGCGAAGGGAAGTCGAGCTGTTCATCGTTCGCATCGAGGCTGGCGAACAGGTCGAACACCTCGTCGAGCACTTCCTGCGGGCGCCCGTCGGGCCGGTCGATCTTGTTGACGACGACGATGGGCTTGAGACCCAGCGCCAGCGCCTTGCCGGTGACGAACTTCGTCTGCGGCATGGCGCCTTCGGCGCTGTCGACCAGCAGGATCACACCATCGACCATGCTCAGGATGCGTTCCACCTCGGCGCCGAAATCGGCGTGGCCGGGCGTGTCGACGATATTGATGCGGATGGTCTCGCCCTGCGGGTCCTCCCATTCGACGCTGGTGCACTTGGCCAGGATGGTGATCCCGCGCTCTTTTTCGAGATCGCCGGAATCCATCGCCCGCTCCTCGATCCGCTGGTTGTCGCGATACGTGCCGGACTGGCGGAAAAGCTGGTCGACCAGCGTGGTCTTGCCGTGATCGACGTGCGCGATGATCGCCACATTGCGCAGGGAAGTGGGGGAGGCGGACATGAGCGGTATTGGCTTTCGTTCGAGAGGACGCAGGTTGTGCGGGTGGCCCGGAGGGCGGGAAGCGGCGGTGAGGCCGGTGTTGCTGCCCTGCCCGCAAAGGCGGGCGGCGCGATGCGCGAGCGCGTAGCGCAGGAGGACCCTTGCAGCAAGGGCGAGGTTGGCCTGTGGCATCGCAACCGCCTGTCCCCGCCCGGTGTAACCTGTTTGCCACAGTGCTGAAAGCACGCACTCACCGCGCGCGAGGTCGCTTGTCGCGCCCGGTCGCAAGCGATAGTGGGTTCCCCGTTCGAGGCCCTCCTTGCGCCCAGTGCAGGAAGACAGCGGCCCGATGTGGGATTTTGAGAGAGGATCATCATGCGTTCCAATGCCTCCGGCCGTGCCGGTTCGTTTCGTGTCACCCTGCTTGCAGGCGCTGCAGCTTTCGTCATCGGCGCTCCGGGCGCTGCCCTGGCGCAGGACAATTCCCCGCTTGCCGATTCCGACGATGCGGACGAACTGACGCTGGAAGACGATCGGCTCGCCGACGACCTTGGCAACAGCAACACCATCGTCATTACCGCCGCCAAGCGTGAGCAGACGCTGCAGGAAACGCCGATCTCGGTCAGCGTGACCAGTGGCGAGACGCTGGAGCAGGCGCAGATCCGCGACGTGCTCGACCTGCAGACGGTCACTCCGTCGCTGCGTGTGAGCCAGCTTCAGTCATCCTCCGCCTCGACCTTCATCATTCGCGGCTTCGGCAATGGCGACAACAATTTCGGCGTCGAGCCCTCGGTCGGCGTGTTCATCGACGGCGTGTTCCGTTCGCGCTCTGCTGCGGCGCTAAGCGATCTTCCCAATGTGCAGCGGATCGAGGTGCTGAACGGCCCGCAATCGACCCTGTTCGGCAAGAACGCCTCCGCCGGCGTAATCTCGGTTGTCACCCGCCCGCCGCAGTTCGATTTCGGCGGCAGCGTGGAAGCGGTCTACGGCAATTACGACCAGGTCTTCCTGAAGGGCGACATCACCGGCCCGCTGTCCGACACCATCGCCTTCTCGCTCGACGGGACCTACCAGAAGCGTGACGGCTATGCCGAGATCGTCAATCTCGGCGTCGACCAGAACGATCGCAACCGCTGGTCCGCGCGCGGCCAGTTGCTGTTCGAACCGACCCCCGACCTCAGCATCCGGGCGATCGCGGACTATTCGCGCATCGACGAGGTTTGCTGCCAGGTCGCCACGCTGGTCGCCGGCCCTGCTGCGGGCGCGATCACGGCGCTCGGCGGCCAGTTCAGCCCGCCCGAGGATTTCTTCGAATACGAAGCCTTCCTGAACGAGGTACCGGTCAACGAAGTCGACAATTACGGCGGATCGATCCAGGCCGATTACGAAACCGGGGCGTTCACCTTCACCTCGATCACCGCCTATCGCGAGCTGGACAACTTCTTCCGCACCGATATCGACTTCAGCAGCGTAGACAACTCGGTCGAACAGCGCGACCAGAAGGTCGAAACTTTCACGCAGGAACTGCGCCTGACGACGGATTTCGAAGGGCCGTTCAACTTCCTGCTCGGCGGCTTCTATTTCGATGAAAGCATCGAACAGCGCAGCCAGCTGGAAAACGGTACGCAGATCCGCGACTTTTTCGAACTGCTTGCCGGGGCGGACGCCGTTGCGGTTCTCACCGGCCAGCCGAGCCTGTTCAACCAGGTCGAAGCGGGCCTTGGCCTGCCGCAGGAAAGCATCTTCACCACGCCGCTGCTGAGCGATGAGTTCTTCACGCTCGACAACACCGCGTGGTCGGTGTTCGGTACGGTGGATTTCGAGCCGGTGGACGGTCTCGTCTTCACCGCGGGCTTCAACTACACCGACGACGAGAAGGAGTTCGCGCTCAGCCAGACGAGTTTCGACCCGCTGGCGAACGTGAATCTCGTCGACGCCTTCATCGTCGGCGGCATCGCGCAGGCGCTGATGATCCCGCCGAGCCAGGTCACGCCCGACGTGATTGCCGGTTTCGCATCCGATCCCGCCACCGCGCCGTTCTTTGCCGGAATCGCCGCAGCGGCGCAGGATCCCGCGCAGAACCAGCTGCTGGCCCTGCAACCGTTCCAGTTCATCCCGCCCTTCCTCGACGTGCCGAACTCGGTAGAGGACGGCATGACGAACGACGACGAGTTCACCTACCTGCTGCGCGCGGCGTACCAGGTCTCGAACGAGGTGAACGTCTACGCCAGCTACGCGACCGGCTTCAAGGCGAGCTCCGTCAACCTGTCGCGTGACAGCCGTCCGCTCGGCAGCGACTTCACGCCCGGCCCGCTCGGCTCGACGATCCTTGCGCCGTCGTCGCCCATCCGCGATGCGGGCCTTGCGATCCCCAACCTCAATTCGGGCACCCGCTTCGCCGGGCCGGAAGAGGCGGAGGTGTACGAAATCGGCCTGAAGGCGCAGTGGCCGGGCTTCGGCTTCAACCTCGCGCTGTTCGACCAGACGATCGAAGGGTTCCAGAGCTTCGCGTTCACCGGCACCGGCTTCGCGCTGCGCAATGCAGGTGAGCAGTCGGTAAAGGGCTTCGAATTCGACGCGACGATCAACCCGGCCGATGGCCTGGTCTTCACCTTCGCGACGACCTATCTCGACCCGCTTTACGACAGCTTCGAAGGCTCGGTTGTGGGCGACCTGTCGGGTCAGCGCCCGGGCGGCATCCCCGAGTGGACCATCGCCACCAGCGCGACCTACACCCACGAATTCGACAGCGGCTCACGGATCATCAGCCGGGTCGATTACAACCACGAGAGCAACACCGACATCAACAACGGCCTGCCAACGTTCAACGCGAGCCTCGGCAATGACCGGATCTTCCGTCGCGAAGTGAACCTGGTGAACACCTCGATCACGCTGGCGCTCGCCAACGGGTTCGAAATCGGTGCCTTCGCCCGCAACCTGCTGGACGACCAGTATATCCTGACGGTGTTCGATGGCGTCGCGCAGGCCGGCACGGTGCTCGGCTATCCCAACCCGCCGCGGACCTATGGCGGCGTCGTGCGCTACAAGTTCTGATCCAGCATCGGACTACCAATCGCAAGGAGGCCTCGCCGGGAACGGCGGGGCCTTTTTCGTATGCCCACGACATTCTTCGACTTCGCGCTTGTGTCTGCGCACGCGTTGTGATGCATTGCCACGATCAGGATCGAGAGGGGTAGGTCTCATGGAATGGATGATGATGCCGCTGCGCCGCTACGCCGACTTTCAGGGGCGTTCGAGGCGCAAGGAATACTGGATGTTCCTTCTCGGCGTCGTTCTCGTCGCCATCGTGCTCGCCATCATAGAGGCGGTTCTCGGATTGGGGGGCATGGTGTTCGGGGTGTACGGACCGCTCACGACCCTGTTCCTTCTGGCGCTGATCGTTCCGGGTCTCGCCGTGCAGGTCCGTCGCTTCCACGATCAGAACAAGACCGGCTGGCTGGTCCTGCTCGGCTTCATTCCCCTCGTCGGCGGAATTATCGTGCTTGTATTCATGGCGCTTGAAGGAACGCGCGGTCCCAACAAGTACGGTCCCGACCCGAAAGGCGACGAGACGGAAACCTTCTCGTAAGATCGAGCGACTAGCGCTGATCGTATCGCGAGGGGGTAATCGTGAAGTTTGGTGGTTTCTGGATACGCGTGCTCGCGTATCTGATCGATTTCGTAATCCTGCTGGTCGCGCAGACGATTCTGCTAACGATCTTCGGCGATTCGTCCTTCGGTTCGATGTCGGCCACGGGGTTTGCGGCGCAGGCGAATACCGACGATCCCTTACTTTCGCTCGTGCTGTTCGTGCTTGGCGTCCTCTACTTCGCCGGGTTCGAATCATCTGAAAAGCAGGCGACGCCCGGCAAGATGGCGCTCGGCTTGATTGTGACGAACGGCCAGGGCGGGCGGATTTCCTTCCTGCGCGCCTTGGGACGCTACTTCGCGAAGATCCTGTCGACTTTGATCCTGTTCATCGGCTTCATCATGGTCGCCTTCACCGACAAGAAGCAGGGCCTGCACGATCTTCTCGCCAGCACGCTGGTGGTGAAGGGCAAGCCGGGGCGGGTCGGGTACGACCCCGAAACCTTCGAATAGGTTGCCGCTAAAGCTCCCGCAGCGCGCGTGCCGGTTTGGCGCGCAGCAGCGGAAGCGAACCGCCGAGCGCGAAGGCCAGCACGATCAGCAGGCCGAGGCCCAGGACGGCCAGCACCGCGCCCCAGTCCGGCAGCCAGTCGAATTCGAACAACTGGGTAATGATGACCCAGGCGAGCCCCGAACCAAGCGCCAGCGCAACCAGCGCCAGTGCCGCGGCGATGAGGCCGTATTCGGCCAGCTGCAGGCCGAGGATCTGCCGCCGGCTCGCGCCCAGCACGCGCAGGACCACCGTGTCATAGGTGCGCGCCGCGCGCGCCGCCGCGATCGCGCCCATCAGCACGGCCAGCCCGGCCAGCACCGCCACCGCCGCGGCGGCGAGCGTCGCAAGACCGACCTGTTCGAGCAGGGTGCGAGCCTGCACCAGCACCTCTCCCACCTCGATCACCGAGCTGGAGGGGTATTCCTGCACCATCGCGCGCAGCAATTCTCCGCGAGCATCGGGCGCTGCGTCTTCGGGCAATTCGATGGTCGCGGCGAGCTTGTGAGGGGCGTCGGATATGGCGTTGCGGGAAAAGACCAGCGTGAAGTTGAAACCCATCGTCTCCCAGTCGATCTCTCGCAAGTTGGCGATCCGCACGTCCCTTTCGGTCCCGAGGATGCCGATGGTGAGCATGTCGCCGACTTCCAGATCGGCGGCCTCGGCGAAATCGGCGTCGATGGAAACGAGCGGTTCGCCCTCCCACGTCGGTGCCCACCATTCCCCTTCGACCACGCGGCTGCCTTCAGGCGGGGTGTCGGAATAAGTGATGCCGCGCTCGCCGCGCAGTGGCCACGCGCCTTCGGGAATTTCCTCGAGGTCGGCGGTGCGCTGCATGTCGTCCTCCGGCCCGAAGGCGAGGATCGCGCCGCGCAGGGTCGGCACCGTGCTGAGCGCTGCACCGGGAAAGCGCTCTTCCACCAGGGAGCGGAAGCCGGCCTCGCCCTCCGGCGGGACGTCGATGACGAAATAGTCGGGCGCCTCGCTGGGCACGCGGCTTTCGATATTGCCGTCGATCGCGCTCTGGATCGCAGCGAGGAGGACGAACGCGGCGAGCCCGAAGCCAAGGGCCGTAACCAACGCGCCGGTAGGCGCACCGGGCCGGTGCAGGTTCGACAGCGCCGAGCGCAGCAGCGGGTTTGCCGGTCGCGGCGCGCGCTTGGCCGCCCATTGCAGCGC
>JBARZK010000123.1:0-90130 GCA_049649965.1 Erythrobacter sp. | reverse complement strand
CGCGCGAGTTGAACGACCGGCTGTTCCCGCTGCACTACGCGATGTTTTCCGATGCCAGCCCCGCACCGGTGAAATACGCGCTCAGCCGGGTGCACGACTGGTTCAGCCCCGATGTCCGCCTGCCGCTTTGCAACGCCAGCGAAGCCTCGCGCGCCGCGGTCGACGAAGCGCTGGAGCATGCGGGTCTGGTCTAGGGGCTGCCTTGCAGCGGCGCCGATGCGGATACAGTATCGATGTATCAATTCGGCGGATTGTGCCGCGCGACGAAATCCACTGCAGCTTTCAGCATCGCACGCCGGGTCGCCGCGTTTGATAGCCAGTGGTCCTCGCCCTCGAGCTCGACGAATTCCACCGGTTTGCCTGCATCTCGAAGCGCGTCGAGCATCCGCGCCGATTGCTCGAACGGAACCACTGTGTCGTCGCGCCCGTGGATCAGCAGGATGGGTGCGTTGGCCTTCGCGGCATTCTCGCTTGGCGAGATCGCATCGAGATCGGGATCGTCGCCGAATTGTCGATCGAAGGACCGGGAAATGATGTCGCGTCCGCCGGTCCGCTCCAGCCGGGTTAGGCTGGAAAGATCGGCGACGCCGTTCACCGAAACGGCGCAGCGATAGATGCCTTGCTGCAATGTCACCCCGGCCAGCGCTGCGTAACCCCCGTAGCTTGCGCCGACGATGCAGGCGCGCTCTGGATCGACAATGCCGCGTTCGGCAAGCGCCATCAGACCGTCCGACTTGTCGGTCTGCATCTTGCGCCCCCACTCGCCGTCGCCCGCTCGCACAAAATCGGCACCGCGTCCGGTGGAGCCCCGGAAATTGGGTTGCAGCACGGCGTATCCGCGCGAGGCGAAGGCTTGCGCCCACCAGTCGAACGCCTCGATATCGTGTGCCGTCGGGCCACCATGCGGCAGGACGATGGCGGGCAGGTCCGTCGCCTCGCGCGACGGGGGCAGGGTCAGGATGCCGCGAATTTCCATCCCGTCCTGCGCTTGCCAGGTTACCGTGGAAACCTTGCCGATCGTCGGTCCCTGGATCGCGGGCCGAGCCATGCCGATGATCGCGCGCTCGCCGCTGTTCCCATCCACGCGGTACCACGTCCCGCTATCGTAATTTCCGCTCGTATGCGCGACCAGCGTGTCGAAGCCTGTATCGAAGTCGGCGATTTCGGCGTGGCTGGTATGCGAAAAGGCATTCAGCGTGTCGTTCAGCACGTGCTGCTGCGCCGGATCGCTCATGACAATGTGCCCGTCGCGTCCTTGGATGCCGAGAACGCGTGCCGAATAGGGCTGGCGGATATAGTTGCGGATCGCCTCGTCCTCCCACACCTCGCGCGCGTCGTGGAAACCGTAGATGACGCCGGTTCCCGCTTCGTCGAAGCCGATGAGGGAAATGTCTCCCCGCTCCTGCTGCCCGCGCGCGATGGTCTTTCCCTCGCCGTTCTCTATCCGCCAGTTGCCGTTGACGTGGTCGAGCTGCAATTGCGCGCCGACCTCGCCCGCATCGTGGACGAGCCAGTAACGCACACTCGGATAGTCGTCCGGATAGGCGACGATCTGCGTGTCGCCCGTCATGAGATCCACGGCGAACAAAGCGGCCGCATAGTCCAGCAACCGGTTGCGATCGCCGGACGTGCTACCGCGGCGTAACCCGCCGAAATAGCCGAGCCACCGGCCATCGACCTGTCGCACGCCATAGAAGCCGACGATGGCATTGGCGATGTGGCGCTGGTCGGCAAAGATGGAGACCGGGCTGCGCGAATTGTCGAGCGGTATGACGTTACCGCGCGCAAACTCAGTTTTGGCGTCGATGAAGTGGCGCGGCAGGCGGCCCGTTTCGGATCGCAGGAGAAGGATCGCCTCCTCGCCCACCCATTCGATCCCGCGAACCTTCGCATCGCCTACAACGAAGCGTTGCACCGGTTCTCCCTTTGCGTCGAGCACGGTGATGAACCGCTCGCCACCGGCGCTCATCAGCAAGGCGATATAGTTGCCACCGGGAGAAATGTCGGCCTCCGCGACCGCGGGCAGGTCGCCATAGGCCGTCAGCGGCGGTGCCGGCATGGCCTGCGCGAGGACAGGCGTGGCGAACAGACTGCAGACGCAAAGCGCCGCAGTTGCGGCAAGAGCGTGAAAGACCATGTTATCAAGAGACCCCCGGTGAAACGCCAAGCAAGCGTACCGCTATAAGTTTCAGATTTCGTGACAGGCTGCAAGCCGGGTTGAGGCACGGTTCGATCCTCGGCCGACGTATTTCTCCGGGTTTGCGTTCGCGCGAAAGGGGCCTATCTCGCCCCGACCATGGCACGACCCAAACCCGAAACCTTCGACAAGCAGAAGACCGTCGCCGAAAACCGGCGGGCGCGGTTCGATTACCAGATCGACGACCGGTTCGAGGCGGGAATTGCCCTTCAGGGCACCGAGGTGAAGGCACTGCGCGCAGGCGAGGCGACAATCGCGGAAAGCTATGCCGAAGTGCGCGACGGGGAGGTCTGGCTGATCAATTCGAACATCCCCGAATACAGCCACGGCAACCGGCTCAACCACGACCCGCGCCGCCCGCGCAAGCTGCTGCTCCACCAGCGCGAGATCAATCGCCTGTTCGGTGCGGTCGAGCGCAAGGGCATGACGCTCGTCCCGCTGTCGGTCTATTTCAACGGGCAGGGGCGGGCGAAGGTCGAACTGGCGCTGGCGAAGGGCAAGCAGGCGCACGACAAGCGCGCGACGATCAAGGAGCGCGACTGGAAGCGCGACAAGGCCAGGCTGATTCGCGAACGGGGGTGACAAGCCGTTCCGTACGCAGTGCTACGGACCCACTATCGGATTCAGACATTGGTCAGATGCCAGCTCCTACCCATATGGACCAGCATGACCGGACGCCGCCCTTCCAGCGATCATCGCCACCCCTGTCCGGGCGCAGTCGTTCGACGTCCGACCGGGCATTGCCTGTGAGCATGCCGCGCGGACAATCGGGTGAACGGTCGCGGAAGAAGACGTTCGCGATGGACCTCATCCGCAAGTACATGCCCACGCGCGAAGGCATGGCTGACAACCGTTACCTCGCCCCGATCGCGCACCGGTTCCTGTCGCCCGAGCTGTGGCGCTTCACGCGCCGTTCGGTCCCTCGCGGCGTCGCCCTGGGCCTGTTCTCGGCCTTCGTGATCCCGCTGGGGCAGGTGTTCCTCGCCGCGTTCCTCGCCCTGCCGGCACGCGCCAACGTGCCGCTCGCCGCGCTCGTCACTTTCGTCACCAATCCGTTCACCATCGCATTCTGGTTGTTCATCGCGAACCGCGTCGGGCAGTTTATCCTGCGGATCGACGCGAGCGCGGCGCGCGTCGCCAGCGAACAGATGCAGAGCAGCCTGTGGGCGAGCGTGGTCGATTTCTTCGAGGTCGCAGGCGTGACCGTAGTCGGTTTCATGGTGCTGGCGGTGGTCACATCGGCTGTCGGCTATCTCGTTTCCAGCGCCACCTGGCGCATCTTTATCGCGCGTAAACGCCGAAAGCGCTTGAAGAAGATGGAAATGCGTCTCGACCAGCGGCTCGATGCCAACTAGTCACGGCGACGAAGCCTGAGCGGTCGAACCCGCTCGGCCCGGAGAGCCTGCCGAAACCGATGAACATCCATACTCCCAGCGAAATTGAGCGCGAAGTGAAAGCGGGGCCCGAACCAGCGGCGCCGGACGATACGCCGGGGCAGGGCAGCACCGGGTTCGACCGGAAGACGCTCGCATTGCTGGGTGCTGGCGTGGTGGTGACGACGCTGCTGCTGTTCGCCGTGACGGCCAGCATCGTGATCGCGCTTACATACGGGGCCGGGGTCGCGCTGCTGCTGGTGGGACTCGCCGCGCTCGAGCGTGGCGGAGCGGAGGACGTGCCCGGTATCTCGGATGCTCCCGACTGGTCTGTCACGCTTGCCGCGATCGAACAACCCGGCATCGCCATCGCCATTACCGACCGGGCCAACCGGCTCGTATGCGCAAGCAGCGCCTATACCGAGGCGTTCGGTGTCGGACATGCGCCCCCGACCCTCGATGTCGGGACCGAAAACGTCGAGCGGCTGACGGTGCTGGCGCGCGAGGCATGGCGCGATGGCACCGCCGAACTGGAGGCGCTGCGGGACGAAAGCCAGGGCCTCTGGGCGATCGTGGTCGAGCGGGCCGGGCGCGCGCAGGACCATCTGGTCTGGCGCTTCGACCGCCGCGTCTCCCGCCAGCGCAACCCCGTGCCCAATTTCGACCTCGATGGACCGATCGGCCGGATGCTGAGCAGGGCGGGGATCGAAACCGTGATCACGGGCCCGGACGGCACGATCCGCACCGCGAGCGCCGGTTTCTGCGAGCGCGCGGTGGGAGACCCGGACGCAAAGGTCGTGGGCGAACAATTCGTCTCTTACCTGCGCGCCGACGAGCGCGATCGCATCCTGTTCGCGCGCGAGGGGCGCGCCGGGGCGCCGCAGACCTTGATCGACGTGCCGCTGAGCGACACTGAAAAGTCCGACGATCCCGGGTTCTCGGCCACTGCCGAGACTTCGCCTTCGCTGATGATGCTGATCGATGCCGGAGTGGGGATCGGCGGTGCATGGGACGGCAGTTCGCAGGCGGGGGTCGCGCAACTGGAAGCGCTGCTGTCGCAATTGCCTCTCGGCCTTGCGATGACCGATCGCGACGGGCGCTTCCTGTTCGGGAACGAGGCGTTCCTGAACTCCGCCGGACGCGAGGAGGGCGGGTTGCCCACCTATCCCACAGACCTCGTGGTGCGCGAGGACAAGGCGGCGCTTTCCGATGCCGTGCGCCGTCATGGCCGGGGCTCCGCGACTAGCAGCGATGTCGCGGTGCGGCTGGCGAACCTGCCCGACGAACCGGTTTCGCTGGGCCTTGCCGGGGTGCGCGGGCTGGGCGAAGCGGCGGTGCTGCTGAGCCTTGCCGATTCGAGCGAGGAGAACAAGCTGAAGCGGCAGGTTGCGCAGGCGACGAAGATGCAGGCAGTCGGCCAGCTCGCGGGTGGTGTCGCGCACGACTTCAACAACGTGCTGACCGCCATCATCGGCACCTGCGATCTCATGTTGCTGCGCCACACGCCGGGCGACAGCGATTATGACGACATCCAGCAGATCCGCGCCAATTCGAACCGCGCCGCATCGCTGACCCGGCAGCTCCTGGCGTTCTCCCGCCAGCAGACCTTGCGGCCCGAGGTCCTGCAATTGCCCGACGTAGTCAGCGAAGTCAGCCCGTTGATCAAGCGGCTGCTGGGTGAAAAGATAGACTACGATGTCCAGCACGACCGCAATCTCGGCCCAGTCCGGGCCGACCCGCAGCAGCTGGAACAGGTCATCATGAACCTCGCGGTCAATGCCCGCGACGCCATCAACAGCAAGATCGCCGATGGGCCCGCGACAAGGCGGGCGACCTATGGCCGGATTTCGCTTCGCACCCGCAGCCTCACCGCAAAAGATGCCGCCAAGCTTGGGGCGGACGTGCTTCCTGCGGACGATTACACCGTGCTGATCGTCTCCGACGACGGGGGCGGCATTCCCGAAAAAGTCCTGCCGAAGCTGTTCGAACCGTTCTTTTCGACAAAGGAGCGGGGCAAGGGCACCGGGCTGGGGCTCTCGACCGTGTACGGCATCGTCAAGCAGTCGGGCGGCTTCATCGTCGCTGACAATGTCGCCGACGAAGCCGGGCGTACCCAGGGCGCGCGGTTCACGATCTACTTCCCGGTCCACCAGGGCGAGGCGCCCAAGCGGCGCACGCGTCCTGACGTCGAGGAATCGGACTGGTCGGTCGGCGGAAAGATCCTGCTTGTGGAAGACGAGGACATGGTCCGCGCGGTCGCGGAACGGGCGCTATCGCGGGCCGGGTACGAAGTGACGGCGTGCGCGGGCGGGGAGGAAGGCCTTGCCGAAATCGAGGACGGCGCGGCATTCGACCTCGTCATCAGCGACGTGGTCATGCCCGGAATGGACGGACCGGCCATGGTCCGCGCGATCCGCAAGCAGCGGCCCAAGATGCCGGTCCTGTTCATGTCGGGATATGCCGAGGAATCGCTGCGCAAGGATATCGATATCCCCGACATGCACTTCATCGCCAAGCCCTTCAGCGTCGCCGAGATCGGCGACAAGGTCGGCCGGGTCATGCGCGAGGCGCGCGGCACGACGAAGAACTGAAGGGCTCGACACGCAGCCATCGCAGGTGCGTCGTCGCGCCTCGACCGCGAATTTTCGTTCCCTACTTGTTCCGTCAGAACAAATGCGATACATAGCGTTGCGACGGGCGAGGTCGAACGCTTCTCCCGCGCCGATGGAAAACCCGGGGTTGTCCCCTAGGCAAGGAAGGGAGTGCGTGCGATGGCTGCGTCATTGAAGCTAGTAGAGAAGGAAAAGGACGTGGACCGTCAAAAGGCGCTGGACGCCGCACTCGCGCAGATCGACAGGGCTTTCGGCAAGGGGTCGGCGATGAAGCTCGGCTCGCGCAAGGCGATGCAGGTCGAATCGATTTCGACCGGGTCGCTGGGGCTAGATATCGCGCTCGGCATCGGCGGCTTGCCCAAAGGGCGGGTCATCGAGGTGTACGGGCCGGAAAGCTCGGGCAAGACCACACTCGCGCTGCACTGCATCGCTGAAGCGCAAAAGGCGGGCGGCACCGCGGCGTTCGTCGATGCCGAACACGCGCTCGACCCCGTCTATGCGAAGAAGCTCGGCGTCGATATCGACGAACTGATCGTGTCGCAGCCCGATACGGGCGAGCAGGCGCTCGAGATCACCGATACGCTGGTGCGGTCGAATGCGGTCGACATCCTAGTCGTCGATTCGGTCGCGGCGCTGGTGCCCCGTGCCGAGATCGAGGGCGAGATGGGCGATTCGCACGTCGGGCTCCAGGCGCGCCTCATGTCCCAGTCGCTGCGCAAGCTGACCGGCTCGATCAACCGGTCGAAGTGCATGGTCATCTTCATCAACCAGCTGCGCATGAAGATCGGCGTGATGTACGGCAATCCCGAGACGACGACGGGCGGCAACGCGCTCAAGTTCTACGCCTCGGTCCGGCTCGACATCCGCCGCACCGGCCAGATCAAGGATCGCGACGAGGTGATCGGCAACTCGACCCGCGTGAAAGTGGTCAAGAACAAGGTCGCGCCGCCGTTCAAGCAGGTTGAATTCGACATCATGTACGGAGAGGGCATCTCCAAGATCGGCGAGATCCTCGATCTCGGCGTGAAGGCGGACCTGGTGGAGAAATCGGGCAGCTGGTTCTCCTACGACAGCATCCGCATCGGCCAGGGCCGCGAGAATGCGAAAACCTACCTCAAGGAAAACCCCGAAGTGCGCGAACGGCTCGAAGCCGCAATTCGAGGCAAGACGGACGAGGTGGCCGAGGAAATGATGACCGGCCCCGAACCGGACTCCGACGACGAAAAGTAAACCGGCTCCGGCGACAGGCCGGGATATACCGGATCGACTGAAGTATGGCGGGAGGCAAGGGTCGGCAGCGTCCTTTGCCTCCCGCCTTTTCGCTTCATGCGGGGCGGGCGTTTGCACGCAGTGGCTTGCCCGATTTCCCGCCGGTGCCTAACTGCGCATCATGACATCGACCAACGACATCCGCCGCTCTTTCCTCGATTTCTTCAAGGGCCGCGACCACGCCGAACTGCCGAGTGCACCGCTCGTTCCGCACAACGATCCCACGTTGATGTTCGTCAATGCCGGCATGGTGCCGTTCAAGAACGTCTTCACGGGGCTCGAAACCCCTCCGGCGCCACGCGCTGCCTCCTCCCAGAAATGCGTTCGCGCGGGCGGCAAGCACAACGATCTCGACAATGTGGGCTACACCGCCCGGCATCACACGTTCTTCGAGATGCTCGGCAACTTTTCGTTCGGCGACTATTTCAAGGAACAGGCGATCGAGAACGCCTGGACCCTGCTGACCCGCGAATGGGGCCTGCCTGCCGAAAAGCTTACGGCGACCGTCTACCATACCGACGACGAGGCATTCGACCTGTGGCGCAAAATTGCCGGCCTTCCGGAAGAGCGCATCATCCGGATCGCGACGAGCGACAACTTCTGGTCGATGGGCGAAACCGGGCCGTGCGGTCCGTGCTCGGAGATATTCTACGACCACGGCGAACATATCGCCGGTGGCCCGCCCGGCAGCCCCGACGAGGACGGCGACCGCTTCATCGAGATATGGAACCTCGTCTTCATGCAGTTCGACCAATCTGCGGACGGCGAACGGACCGGCCTTCCGCACCCCTCGATCGACACCGGCATGGGTCTCGAGCGGATCGCGGCGGTCATGCAGGGGGTACACGACAATTACGATATCGACCTGTTCCAGTCGCTGATCGCGGCATCGCAGGCGCTGACCGACGCGCCCGATACGCGGGAGAACGCAAGTTCGCACCGCGTGATCGCCGATCACCTTCGCTCGACCTCGTTCCTGCTCGCAGACGGAGTGCTTCCGTCGAACGAAGGGCGCGGTTACGTGCTTCGGCGCATCATGCGCCGCGCGATGCGCCATGCGCACCTGCTCGGCGCGAAAGACCCGGTCATGCACCGCCTCGTGCCCGCGCTCGTGACAGAAATGGGTCAGGCCTTTCCCGAGCTCGCGCGCGGGCAGGCGCTGATCGAAGAAGTGCTCGAACGCGAGGAAACGCAGTTTCGTCGTACGCTCGAGAAGGGTTTGCGCCTGCTCGACGATGCCACCGCCGACATGCCGCGCGGCGACGAGCTCGATGGCGAAACCGCCTTCAAACTCTATGACACATACGGCTTTCCCTACGATTTGACCGAAGACGCCCTGCGCTCACGCGGCATCGGCGTCGATCGCTCCGGGTTCGATTCCGCAATGGCGCGCCAGCAGAAGGCGGCGCGCGCAGCCTGGAAAGGTTCGGGCGAGGCGACATCGGACGAAGTCTGGTTCGATATCGCCGAACGCGAAGGTGCGAACGAATTCACCGGCTACACTGCGACCTCGGGCGAGGGGCGCGTCGTCGCGATCGTGCAGGACGGAGCGGAAACACGCGAGGCGAAGGCTGGCGATGAGGTTGTCGTCCTGACGAACCAGACACCGTTCTACGGCGAAAGCGGCGGTCAAACCGGTGACATCGGCACGATGACAATCCCCGACAGGCTGTCCGCGCGAGTGACGTCGACCGGTAAGCCGCTCGGCCGGTTGCACGCTCACTATACCACGATCGAGGCAGGCACGTTGCGGGTCGGAGACGCCGTGCACCTCGATGTCGACGCGGAACACCGCGATGCGGTGCGCCGTAACCATTCCGCGACGCACCTGCTCCATGCCGCCCTACGCCACCGGTTGGGCGAACACGTGACGCAAAAGGGGTCGCTGGTGGCAGAGGATCGCCTGCGGTTCGACTTCTCTCATCCAAAGGCGCTTTCTGCCGAAGATATCGCCGCGATCGAAGACGAGGTGAACGCGGAAATCCTTGCCAACGAGGAAGTCGCCACACGGTTGATGAGCCCCGAGGATGCGGTCGAGGCCGGGGCACTGGCGCTGTTCGGCGAGAAGTACGGGGACGAGGTGCGCGTTCTGTCGATCGGACGGCGCAGTCCGGGCGGGCGCAATTACTCCGTGGAACTGTGCGGGGGCACGCATGTCGATGCGACGGGCGATATCGGCTTGCTGCGCATCGTCGGCGAAAATGCCGTCTCCTCCGGTGTCCGCCGGATCGAAGCGTTGACCGGAGCGGCGGCCCGGGATTGGCTCGTCACGCGCGAAGAAGCTCTGAAGACGATATCTGCGACGATCCGCACGACCCCTGAGGAGGCACCTGAACGCATCGTTGCCCTGATGGAGGAGCGCAAACGGCTCGAAACCGAGCTCGCCGAAGCCAGGAAGGCTCTCGCGCTTGGGGGTGGTGGAAGTTCGGGCGCTGCGCAGCCTTCCGACGACACGATCGAAGGAACCAGGTTCAGTGGTCAGGTTGTCGAGGGTCTGAACCCGAAGGAACTGCGCCCCTTGCTCGACGAGGCGAAGGATCGCCTCGGATCGGGTGTCGCAGTCGTGGTGGCGGTCAATGACGGCAAGGGCAGCATTGCCGCAGCCGTTACCGAAGACCTGACCGATCGCTTCAATGCCGTCGATCTCGTACGCGCCGGTGTCGATGCGCTCGGCGGAAAGGGCGGCGGCGGTCGCGCAGATATGGCGCAAGGCGGAGGCCCGGACGGGTCGCGCGCGCAGGCCGCTATCGAAGCGGTGAAGGGCCTCCTCGCAAGCTGACCGTCCGGACCAGCGCGGCTATCGCCTAGTTCGAGGAAGCGTTCGGGGTCTTCTTCGTCTGTCCGTCGCTACCGCGCGACACGTCGTTGCCGCCGGTATCGCCGGGCTGACCGCGACCCTTCGAAGTGGGCGCCTGGTTCTTGAGCGGACCCTCGACGTTCTGGGGCTTGAACTTCTCGTCGTTCGGGATTGGCTTGGTGGGGTCGGTGTTACTCATCAATTGTCTCCTTTCCCCACCAACGCACAAGCTTCGGGAAAGGTTCGAAAAAGCGGCCTTCGGCACCTTCGACGAGGACTCAGGCCTCTGTCACCGATGTGCGAAGTTTGGGGCGACTTGAGAGGTTGCCGTCCTTTTCCAGGCGCTCGCGATATTCGTCGCGCTTGGCGTGGATCGACGCGATCACCGGCCCCATCGCGATGCCGATGTCCACCAGTACGGCCTCTGACAATTGCAGCGAGCTTTCGAGGTTCTCCGGTACTGCGTGGCTGGCCCCGGAGCGATAAAGGGCTGCGGCATGATCGGTGTCGCGGGCGCGCGCAACGATCAGCAGTTCGGGGTAGTCGTCGCGCAGTTTTCCAACCAGACGCTGTGCAAGGACCGGCTCGTCCATCGTCAGGACGACCGCAGGCGCCTTTTCAATCCCCAGCCGCGAAAGTGCGTCCCCGCGCGCAGCGTCACCGAAAGTGGCGCGGTAACCGTCCCGCTTGGCGTTCGCGATGAGATCCGGATCGGCATCGAGGATGACATAGGTTTGGTCGTGCGTGCGCAGCATGTCCGCAACCAGCCGTCCGACGCGGCCCCCGCCGACGATGATCGTGCGCACCTCGTCCTCATCTTCCTCGGGCAGTTCGGGGACCCCTTCGACACGGCGTGCGATGACGCGTCCCAGCCGGGCGAGAAGCGGCGTTACGGTGAGGCCTATCGCGGTCACGATCTGCCAGAACTGCGCCGTCTCCTCGTCGACCACCAGCGCGCTGGTGGCGGCGGCAAGCACGATCAGGGTGGTCTCGCTGGGACTGGCCATGAGGACGCCGGTTTCGGCAGCCGTGCTGCGCCGCGCGCCCATCAGCCGCAGTAGCGTGCCGGTGACTATCGCCTTGAAAACGAGAACGCCGACAACGGCCGAAACGACGGCTCCGAGGTCCGCCCAGATCGCCATGACGTCGATGCTCATGCCGATGGTGATCAGGAATACGCCGAGCGCGAGGCCCTTGAACGGTTCCATGATGCTTTCGACTTCGCCGTGATATTCGGTTTCCGCGATAAGGAGGCCCGCAATCAGCGCGCCGACGATCGGCGACAGTCCGGTCGCGGCCGTCGCGAGGCTCGCGCCGATAACGACCAGCAGCGATGCGGCAAGGAAAAGTTCGGGGCTCTTCGTGCGCGCCGCCTGACTGAACAGGCGAGGCAAGGCGAGGCGACCGACTACGAGCAGGACGACGATCACGATCCCGCCCTGGATCAACGTGTCGGTCAATCCGCCAACGCCGTCCGCCTGTGCGTTGGGCGCAAGCGCGCCCAGGATGAAGATGATGGGCACGATCATGATGTCTTCGAACAGCAGCATCGAGAGCGCCGCGCGACCGACCGGGGACTTGGTTCCGCTCATCGGCAGCACGATAGCGGTCGAGGAAAAGGCGAGGGCAAAGCCCAGCGCAAGCGCCGGCACCGTCTCCATCCCGCTGTAATACCCGAAGAATGTCGCCGAGATGCTGCCGATGATTAGAAGTTCGAGGCTGCCGAGCCCGAATACCAGCCGGCGCAATTGCCACAGCCGGTTGAACGACAGTTCCAGCCCGATTGCGAACAGCAGCAGGATTATCCCGAAATCCGCGAACGGCGTCAGGCTGTCCGGATCCGAGATGGTGATATGTTGGAGCCAGGGTATTCGCTCGACCAGGGCACCCAGTCCGTAGGGTCCGACGAGGATGCCGATCAGGATGAAACCGATGATCGGAGTCACGCGAAAACGGGCGAAGACCGGGATGACGATGCCCGCCGATCCAAGGATCACGAGCGCATCCGACATCATCGGGGAGAGGGTCAGTTCGCCGGCCATGCGGAGTGACTACCGCGCCCGCGTCATGTTGTCATCCGCCGCCGGGCGAGGGAGGCCCGATTGGTTGGGTGGCGTCGCTTTCGTGGTCCTCTCCGAGCCGGTCGGTGATGTTCCCGACCCGCTTGTCCCACTCGATCCTGTAGAGGTCGAAGCGGCGGTCGGCGAGGTTCTGCACCGTACCCTCGGCGCGGGCCCAGCTGAGATCGGAAAGATTGACGTCGCTGATCGTCAGGGTCTCGACGTTCTCGCTCGCTTCGGCGGCAATGCCGTCGCGGGCGAAGGGGAAGTCGCATGGGGTGAGGATGCAGCTTTGTGCGTACTGGATGTCCATGTTCGCGACATTGGGCAGGTTGCCGACATTTCCGGACAGCACGACGTAGCACTGGTTCTCGATCGCGCGGGCCGCGGCGCAATAGCGCACCCGCATGTATCCCTGCCGGCTGTCCGTGCAAAACGGCACGAAAATGATGCGCGCGCCTTCATCGACCAAGCGACGGGCAAGTTCGGGGAATTCGCTGTCGTAGCAGATGAGCACCCCGATCGGCCCGCAATCGGTCGGGATGGCATCGATGCTGTCGCCGCCCTTCACGTTCCACCAATAGGCTTCGTTGGGGGTCGGGTGGATCTTCTCCTGCGCATGGATCGATCCGTCGCGCAGGCAGACATAGGCGACATTGTGGATGTCGCCATCGGGCAGCTTGGTCGGATGCGAGCCGCCGATGATGTTGATGTTGTAGCTGAGCGCCATTTCCGAAAGCGCCGTGCGGATGCGCGGCGTATACTGGGAAAGGCAATCGATCGCCTCCAGCGGACTGAGTTCGTCTTCCTCGGCGCTCAGCAACATCAGTGTGAACATTTCGGGAAAGACGATGAAGTCGGCTTCGTAATCCGCTGCGACATCCACGAAATATTCGATCTGCCGCAGGAATTCGTCGAAGCCGCCGACGGCGCGCGCCTGCAACTGGCAGGTCGCGATGCGGACGCTTTCGACATCGCGCGGCAGGCGATGCTTGGGCGGGGAATCGCCATCGACGTACGGGTTGCGCCAGACCATGCGCACCGCATTGCCACGGCTCGCCTTGTCCTCGGGAAGGTAGTTCGCAAGGATGCCCTGCGGCTCGAACCCGTTGGCGAGCTGGAACCGCAATACCGGATCGTGGACCTTGCTCGACAGGATCAGCTCGAGATATTCCTCGGGGCTCTCCGCCCGGTTGCGCTTGCGCCGCCTTGCGCGCGCATAGCCCGGCATCCGCCCGCCGAAGACGATGCCGGTAAGGTCCAGCCGTTCGGCCAGAGCGCGACGTTCCTCGTAGAGACGACGCCCGATCCGCGTGCCTCGAACGGCGGGATCGACGCACAGCTCATAGCCGTAAAGCCAGTCGCCTTTTGCATTGTGACGTGAGCCGAAACCGTTGCCGGTAACCTCGTCCCAGGTGTGGTCCGACAGCGCCACCTTTTTGGACAGTCGCATCGATGCGCAATAGCCGACAAGTTCGCCGTCGAGCTTCGCGACGAAGCAGCCTTCGGGGTAGTTGTTGATCTGCCCGCGTATCTCGCCCTGCGTGTACGCCGGCAGGTCGTCATAGGCGCGGCGGACGAGATCGCCTATTGCGCGCACGTCCTTAAGCCGCGCTTGCCGAACTTCCAGCCGCGCTTTCGACCTCGATGCCATTGCAGATCAGCGGGTCGGCCTCAGGCCGTCGTGCCCGCCATCTCCTTTTCGAGGTTGCTGACGATGGCTTCGAAGAACTGCTCGGTCGTCAGCCAGTTCTGGCTGGGTCCGATCAGCAGCGCCAGGTCCTTGGTCATCTGGCCGTTCTCGACCGTCTCGATGCAGACCCGCTCGAGCGTTTCGGCGAATTTCACCACTTCCGGCGTCTCGTCGAACTTGCCGCGATACATGAGGCCACGGGTCCAGGCGAAGATACTGGCGATCGGGTTGGTCGACGTCGCCTTGCCCTGCTGGTGCTGGCGATAGTGGCGCGTGACGGTGCCATGCGCCGCCTCGGCCTCGACCGTCTTGCCATCGGGCGTCATCAGGACGCTGGTCATCAGGCCGAGCGAGCCGAACCCTTGCGCGACGGTATCGGACTGCACGTCGCCGTCATAGTTCTTGCAGGCCCAGACGAACTTGCCGCTCCACTTGAGCGCGGAGGCGACCATGTCATCGATCAGGCGGTGTTCGTAGCTGATGCCGGCGGCTTCGAACTTGTCCTTGAACTCGCTTTCATAGATCTCTTCGAACAGGTCCTTGAACCGGCCGTCATACTTCTTGAGGATCGTGTTCTTGGTCGAGAGATAGACCGGCCACTTGCGGTCCAGGCCGTAATTCATCGAAGCGCGGGCGAACGCCCGGATCGAATCGTCGAGATTGTACATCGCCATCGCGATGCCGGAGCTTTCGAACTCGAACACGTCGATATCGATGTTTTCGCCGTCATCGCCTTCGAACACCAGGCGCAGCTTGCCGGGGCCGGGGATAAGGGTGTCCTTCGCGCGGTACTGGTCGCCGAAAGCGTGGCGACCGACGACGATCGGGTGCGTCCAGCCCGGAACCAGGCGCGGCACGTTGTCGATCACGATGGGTTCGCGAAAGACCACGCCGCCCAGGATATTGCGGATCGTCCCGTTCGGGCTGACCCACATCTTCTTGAGGTCGAATTCCTCGACGCGCGCCTCGTCGGGCGTGATCGTCGCGCATTTGACGCCGACGCCGTGTTCCTTGATCGCATTGGCGGCATCGACCGTGATCTGGTCGTCCGTTTCGTCGCGCTTTTCGATGGAGAGGTCGTAATATTTCAGGTCGATGTCGAGGTAGGGCAGGATCAGCCGTTCGCGGATCCATTTCCAGATGATTTTCGTCATCTCGTCGCCGTCGAGTTCGACGACCGGGTTCTTGACCTGAATTTTCTGCATGGCGTGAGCCCTATTCCCTTGGACTTTGAATGAGTGACGGGGCGCGTGAAGCGATCCCTCTTGCCGCGCGCTCTAGCAGAGGTGCCGACCGGTGCAAGGTGGCGGTGCCGCCATATCCGAGGAGAGCTCGCTGACGGTCGCTGATCAGAACGGCCAGAATTCCTCGAGCAGCGCCGGAGGCGTTTCAAGCGAGGCATTCTCCTTGCGCGTGATGAAGGGGGTTTCGCGCACGTGACGATCTTCCAGCGCGCAATCGAGCATGAAATGCGCGAGGTCCGCGCGCCGCGTGCGCAGCGTACCTGCAGGCATGTCCTCGGTCGAAACCGAGAACTCGCCCGTATGCGGTCGATTGAGGAGCCAGCCCGGCCGCACCGCGGTCCAGTCGATATCCTGCGAAACGCGCAGGATGCGCTCCATTTCGCCCATCTGCCGGAATATCCGGTCGAGGGGGCTAGTGGCGGCCCGAAACCAGGTCGGGACGGTCGCGTCGGGATCGGCGAAGGCGGCCGAGATCACCACCAGCCGCTTGACCCGCGCCTTGCGCATCCCCTCGATCAAGTTGACGGCCCCCTCGGTATAGAGCGGCGGAGGCCTCAGAAGCGTTTGCGGGTCGCGCGGCAATCCGACCGCCGAGACGACGCATTCCACGTCGTCCATCAGTTCGTCGAGGCCACCCGTCAGCAGGTTGCAGTTCCGCTTCTCGAGCTGCTCGTGCGAGCGAAAGTCGGCCGGGAAGTCTCGCTCTGCCGCGCGAACGTGCAGACCCCGATCGAGCGCCTGGTCGAGGACCTTGCGACCGGTATCGCCGGTCGCGCCGAAAAGGAGGATGCGTGTCATGTCCGGCCAACGGACGATCCGACCTAAAGTGCCGGGATCTTCGATGCGATATTCGCAAGCGGGATGCAGATACCACGCGCCGAATGACCAACAGCCGGTAGGCTGTAATCGATTGAGGGCTTTTCAGCGTGGGTTCGCCAGGGCTTCCATGACAGGAACCGAGGCGGGATGCTGACAGGGATCGTCGCCCATGGTTCGCAGGTTCAAAGCCAAGACCAGCTGAACGAAAGCAGACAATCTCGTCAGTTCAATAGCCTGAAACTCAGCCTGCAACGCAATCCCTCGGCCGCGTAATCCAATTTGACGTCGGCAGATGGTATCGAGCGTTTGATCACAGTGAGGCCGAAGCCCTCTTGCTCCGGCAGAGATGCCGGTGGTCCGCGTTCTTCGGACCAATCCAGTTCGAGCCTGTCGCCGTCATCGATCGTCCGCCATTCGATACGAACCCATCCTTCAGCGTTGGACAAGGCCCCGTATTTCCGGGCATTCGAACCCAGTTCGTGCAGTACCAGCCCTAGCGATGTTGCCTGGTGACTGCTGATCTGCAATTCCGGTCCAGAAAGGCGTAGTCGCCCGAATTCCGTCGGAACGAGGATTGACTGCACGGAATTGTGAATGAGCGTGGAAAGCGGCGCGTGTTTCCAATTGCCTTCGCGCAAAGTATCGTAAGAGTTGGAAAGCGCCTGCATACGTGCGCTGAAATCGTCGCTGAATTGCCTGGACGTTTCCGACCCCTTCTCGGTCTTGACGGCAAGCCTCGTAGCGACCGCGAACATGTTCTTTACCCGGTGACTCAATTCCTCAAACAGGAAATCGGCACGTTTCTCGGCTGCCTCGTATTGTCGGAACAGGTCCCTGATTCGGTACTGCTGGCGGCGAATTTCAATCGCAGCCCCGATTGCGGAAACGATCTCGATCTTGCTGCAAGGCCGGATCAGGACCGTGATGTGAAGGCCCGGTCGCGCAAGTCCCAATTGCTCTGCAATGGGACCGGCATCCTCGGTCCGATCCAGCAGGCAAACCACCGGAGGAAGCGACCAGGTTGGTTCGGCAGCCAGATAATCGCCCAGGGGATCTAGAAAACCGGATTTTGCAGCTTCCGCAGTGATTACGAACAGGCCGGCAGTCTCCGCTTGCGCATCCGCCAACTGATCGAAGTCGTTAACAACCTGGACAAGAGACGGCGTACCGGCCGAGATAACATGATCCAGTATCCAAGCGTCGCGCCCGAATGGCGCGCACACGAACACCGGCTCTTGTTCGATGATAATCGGTTCAGAAGCTGTCACTTTGCTGCTCGTTGGTTGTCTGTCGGGTTACGTTGAAACTGCCCTTGATTTCTTCAGCCCTGACGCCTTCCGGCCCGATGTCGAGAGAGCGCACTTCGCGTGAGTGGGGACCATAACGCTTCTTGGCCATCCAGATCGAACGGCCAACCTTGCCGCCCTGTCGAAAGTAGGCGACCCGTATAACATTGTCGGTGAGAAAGCTGAAGTCGACCTCGTCCTGTCCCGCCTGGTGGCTCTCGCTCGCGTTGAGAGTCATCAGCGTTGCCACTTTCAGTTGCTTCAGCGAATTCAGGAGCGCGTTGAATTGCGGCAGGATATCGCCCCCCGCGCGCAGCGTTCGGACAAAGCCTGTGAGGCTGTCCAGAATCACCAGCCGGGTGCCGTTTCGCACCTGGTCGCGAATGGTCGCGAACAATTGGCCTTGCGACGTCTCGACCGGATTGAAGTGCTCCACCGATACCAGATCGCGCACTTCGGGATCACTCAAATCCATCCCGAGCCTTTTTGAGCGCTCGAGAAAATCGTCCGTCATTTCCTCGAAGAGGTAGATCGAGGTCTTGATGCCGCGTTTCACGGTGGCATGTGCGAATTTCGTGGAGAGGACGGATTTGCCCGCACCGGTATCGCCGGAAATCAATGTCGTTCCATTGCCCGGCAGGCTTCCTCCGATCAAGGCATCCAGAGTCTCGTCATCGCTTCGCAGTTCCCAACCCTCGACTTCGCGATCGGGGTTCGATTCCGGTACGAGACGGGGAAAGATTTCCAGCCCGCCCTCCTGGATCGCCATGTCGTGATAGCCTTCGAAGAACGGCATGCCGCGCATCTTGAGCACTTGAAGCCGCCTTTGAACGACACCGAAATCCGGGGCCTTCCAGTCCAGCCTGATAGTCCCGTGGGTGCTGAGTTCGTTGCTGTTCGATGTTTGTGTCGTCTCCAGTCCCTGGATCAGCATCGTGGTTGCGCACATATCGCCGAGCTTGATCGCAAGGCCCAGAACCGCCCTCCTGAAACGCAGGACCGAACCACTCATCAGTCGCAGTTCGGACAGGCTGTCGATCACCAGCCTGCACGGATTGTTGGAACTGGCGATCTCCTCGATCTTGTCGATCAGATCGTTCAACTCTTCCTCGGAAGTGGTCAGGACGGTCTGAGAGATGCTGCGATCTTTTACTTCGGCAGCGAGCAGCTCGACGATCTTGATTCCCGAAATGTCGAAACCGTGGGAATCGGCAATAGTGCGCAGTTCAGCCGCCGACTGGGAAAGCGTTACATAAACGCGCGCATTCCCGTCTTCTTCCTCTGCGCATTGGTCCAGCAGGAATTGCAGGCCGAGCGTCGTCTTGCCCGTACCCGCCGCGCCTTCGACGAGATACACGCGGTTCGGCATCAGCCCGCCGTGCAAAATGTTGTCGAGGCCTGACACGCCTGTCGAGACTTTGTGACCTGGTCCCATCTGTTTTGCCCCAAACCTTCCAAATATTCGCTTCAAAATTGACGATCAAGCCGCTGCCATCGATGGTTGGTTGAGCGCAAGAAGGCCATCCCTAGCGCGACTTTGCCAAGCTGGAAACCGGAGCGGAACGCGGGACATTGGGGGCCGCCCGATCACGGCTGTAATCGGGCCGTCAGCAGAAAGGCCGATTCTATACAGCAGAACGCGATACCAGCGTTTCGGCTCTCAGAAGCCGGTCGGCTGGCTGCGAATGAGTGCAACCGGATGGGAAGCCGACTTGCGGCCATCCCGGTTGGCAGATCTTGAACAGTCATCGTCTGCCCACTCCGGGCAAATCTGTTGTTCTACAAGCGGGATACAGCGTGCACGGATTTGAACAGTGCCCTTAGGCACCGTCCAAATTTCCATTGATTGTCTAGGAGTTGATGGTGGGCGTAGGAAGAGTTGAACTTCCGACCCCTGCGATGTCAACACAGTGCTCTACCACTGAGCTATACGCCCGATCCATCGAGTACGCTTCGCAAGGCCCTTAAAACCGTTCGAAGCGAAGCGGCGCGTTAGCGAAGGTCGCAGCACGACGCAAGCGATTCGCGAACGGGGCAACCTTGCCCATGGGGTCGGCTAGATGCTGGCCTGCTGCTGTTCCTCGAAGACGCGTTCGACTTCGAGCACGAGATCGCGAAGGTGGAACGGTTTCGACAGGACCCGGGCGTGCGGCTGTTCCCTGCTGGCGCGCAGCGAGACGGCGGCGAAGCCCGTGATGAACATCACTTTCGTACGCGGCGCGATGTCGGCGCAGCGTTGGGCCAGTTCGATCCCGTCCATTTCCGGCATGACGATATCGGTCAGCAGCAGATCGAACGGTTCCTGTTCAAGCAGCGGCAGGGCGAAGGTGCCGCGGTCGACCGCCTTCACCTCATAGCCGGCCTGATCGAGCGCGCGCTCCAGATAGGTGCGCATGGCTTCGTCGTCCTCGGCAAGAAGGATACGGCGGGAAGGATTCGCTGTCATGGCGACCGCTTTTAGCCTGTATCGCTTAACATTTTCTAGTCTGCGCTCCTCGCAGCTATCGCGGATCGCAGGATGTTTTGACAGCGGCCCGCAAAACGGGCAGCGCCGAGCGATGGTTGCGAACACATTCGCCGGATTGGGTAGCGGGCGGGCAGCGAGAATCGTCCCGCCAAAGGGTGTCCCGGTTTTCGCGGACACGGAACACACGGCATGACAAAACGCACCTCCGAGCGGCCAGAAGAAGCGGCGGCGGGCACGCGTGCGGTCGGGGCGGTAGGCGGTTCCGTGCCCGGCAACAGCGGTGCAGCGGCCTTCAGCCACAGCGCGCCGCGATCGATGCCCCTGCCTGTCCTTATTGCCGTTCCCCATGCCGGCCGCGCCTATTCGGCCGATCTCCTCGCCCGGATGCGCGATCCGGCCCTGTCGCAGTTGCGGCTCGAGGATCGCCATGTCGACAAGGTTGCGGTGGAGATCGCGCGGGCCACGGGGACCGGCCTGCTGCTGGCCCACGCGCCGCGCGCGATGCTCGACCTCAATCGCGGGGAAGACGATATCGACTGGGGCATGGTGAAAGGCGAAGAGGATACCCAGTCTCTACCAAGGCCGTCGCGCCGCAAAGCGGGCAAGGCCGGAGCCAACAAGCGCGCGCAAAGCGGCCTGGGGCTTGTCCCGCGAAGGCTCCCGGGGTTCGGCGAGATCTGGCGCGAACCCATGACGCGCGACCAACTGGATGATCGGATCGAGGCGATCCATCGCCCCTACCATTCCTTTCTGGAACAGGAGCTTGCTCGCATTCGCGATGCCTGGGGCGCCGCCCTGCTGGTCGACCTTCATTCGATGCCGCCGCTGCGTCGCTCAACGCATGGCGGACCGCGCGCGCGTATCGTTCTGGGCGACCGATTCGGCGCTTCGTGCGATACCGGACTTGTCGAGCAGGCATTCGGCTACCTCGAGCGTCAGGGCTGCGCAGCGGCGCACAATCGGCCCTATTCCGGTGGCTACGTTCTCGACCGCCACGCGGCGCCGCGGCGGGGAATTCATGCGTTGCAGGTCGAACTGTGCCGCTCGACCTATCTCGACCGCGCCTTCAGCGAACCGAGCGAAGGCCTGACGCCTATCGCGACGATGCTGGCCGGACTGGTTCGCGTGCTGGGTGCGGCAACGGCTCGGCTCGCCGAAAACGAACGCTTCCTCCAGGCGGCCGAATAGCCGAAGCCCGACACGCCGATTTCAAGGGAATCCCTCAAACCGCAAAGAAAAAAGCCACCCCGTGCGATTTTGAGGGGGAGAGCACGAGGTGGCCAGGTTCAGGGAGGACTACGCCACTTGGGGCGCAGTGCAGCGCAGCCCGTGAGGGGGGAAGGGCTGCCTGCCTCACTGAAATAGACAGGGGCGGTGGGGGTTCAAGCCCGCACCGCCCCTTTTTTCGACGCTAGTTTCGCCAGCGTTGGCGGATCAGGCGTTTGCGCCCGCCGGGGACCCTTCGTTCTGCGAAGGAACCTTGCCCTGCGCGCTCTGGCGCTCGAAGATTCGGCGCATGAGGTTCATCGAGAACAGGTGCGCGTGGATAAGCATCATCATGCCGCTCTTGTTCAGCTGCTCGACCGTTTCGGCCGGCAGTTCGCGCAGCTTGTTTTCATCGACCATGCGGAAGCCGCGATAGACGAACGGCTTGTCCGGCATGTCGCCGCGGGTGATCGCGATCTCGCCGTCCATCATGATGTCGAGCTTCTTTAGCTCATCGAGGAAGGCACGCGTACGCTGGCCCGATTCCTCGAACTTCTTGCAGAATTCGAGCACGCCGTTGGTGTATTCCGTCGGCTTTCCATCGCCGTCGAACAGCTGCTGGCCATCCTCGTTCTTGCCTACAACGCCCGAACTCGGATCGAAGCAGAGCGACATGTCGTCGTTCTCCTTCTTGAGCTTGGCAAGCAGGAAGGGATAGCGGCGGATATAGGCCGGAACGTAGATCCCGGCTTCCAGCTTGCCGTCCTCTGCGATGAAAGTGTTCACGCCTTCGTTGAGGCCCATCAACGCGATCGGGAGCGAATTGTCGCCCGATGTGAAGACGATCGGGAAATTGCGCTGCGCATCGACGAATTCATCGACGGTCAGCGGGATCGCGTGGTTGTTCGCAACGAAGCCAGCATCGTCGAAACTCGAAACCTTCCAGTCGCTGTGATCGCGGCTGTTGAGGGGAAGCAGGTCTTGATAGAACAGCGGAAGTTGCGGTTGCGGCGCGCTGGCCATGGAAACGTCTCCGAAATAAGCGAGATTGAACTGGTCGCGGCATTCAAAGACCGGGCTGCTTGAGCCGGTGCGCTGCCGGATGGCGGCCCCTTAAGCGTTCCGCCCCGTGCGCGCAAGGTCATGCCCGGGGACAGCGCATGGGGATCGATGTCGGGTCAGGCACTGTGCGGCGGCACCAGCTTGCCCGGATTGAGCAAGTCGTTTGGGTCGAGCGCGGCCTTGACCGAGCGCATCATCGAAAGGGCGACCGGATCGCCAAGACGCCCTAGATCCTCGATCTTCATCTGTCCGATTCCGTGCTCTGCGCTGATCGAGCCGCCCCATTCGGTGACCAGATCATACACCCGCGCGCTGATGGCCTTGCCTTCGTTTTCTTCCCACTCGCCCGGCACCGCGCCCTCTGGTGCAATGACGTGAAAGTGGACGTTCCCGTCGCCCAAATGACCGAATGCGATGGTCCGCGCGCCGGGAAATGCGTCCTCGATCTGCGGGCCGACCTGCTCGATAAAATCGGGCATTCGCGCCGTGGGGACGGAGATGTCGTGCTGAACCGCCGGTCCAAGGGCGCGTTCGGCGGCCGAGATCGAATCGCGCAAGGTCCACATGTCCCCGGCCTGGCGCTCGTTCGCCGCAATCGCGGCATCGGCGATCAGATCGGCTTCCATTGCTTCGCCAAGAGCGGTCTGCAAACGCTCGCGAAGCGGCGCGTCGTCCGCATCCGCGGTCACGCATTCGATCAGGGCATTCCAGCGGTGGCGCTCGGCGAGGGGGGAGCGCGCATCGGGCAAGTGATCGAGCACCGCGTCGAGGCAGTGGCCCGGCACGACTTCGAAACCTTCCAGGGCCGGTCCCATGGCCGCATCGACGCGCGTCAGGAGCGTGCCCGCATCGTGAATGCTGTTGAGCCCGATCCACGCCGTGACCCGCGCCCCGATTGCCGGCTCCAGTTTCAGGGTCACGGCGGTGACGATGCCCAGCGACCCCTCCGACCCGATCATCAATTGCTTGAGATCGAAGCCGCGATTGTCCTTCTTGAGCACGGTCAGCGCATCGAAAACCTGCCCATCGGCAAGCACCGCCTCGATCCCCAGGACCTGCGCGCGCATGGTCCCGTGGCGCAGCACCTGGGTTCCGCCGGCATTGGTCGAAACGAGGCCACCGATGGTCGCAGAGCCCTTGCCGCCAAGGGTCAGGGGGAAACGCAGGCCTGCATCGTCCGCATGTTCGTGAAGGGTCTGAAGGATGACGCCGGCCTCGCAAATCACCTGCCGCTCGTCCTTGTCGAACGACCGGATCGCGTCCATCCGTCTTAGCGACAGCACAATCGCCGTACCGCTGTCGTCGGGCGTGGCGCCCCCGGCCATGCCGCTGTTACCGCCCTGCGGCACGATCGGGACGCTGTGCTTCGCGCACAGTTTGACGAGTGCGCTGACCTCGCGCGTCGATGCCGGCGACGCGAGGGCAAGCGCGCGACCCGTATAGCGACCGCGCCAGTCCGTGACCCACGGCTCCAGAGCCTCTTTCCCGGTTGTAAGCCCTTTCGGGCCAAGCAGCTTTTCCGCCTCGGCAAGAAACGCCTGCGTTTGCGTGCGATCGGTCTGTTCGATGGTAGCCATTGCGGCAATCATGCCACACCTGCCCGCGAACTGGCCAGCGTCCTTGTGCTCGAGAGCCAGTTAAGCGAGCGTTCAATCGGTCATGCTAGCAATCGGGCCGGTCGAAGGATCGTATTCCGGCGCGCGAGGCGGCTGGTGCCTGTCCACGGGATCGAGGGGTTTCTCACCGCAAACATGCCGAGCCTGTTCGCCCTCGCCGCGCCGTTCGCCCTCCTTTTGCCGATGATCGGGCAGGGCACGCCGTTTGCGCCCGCGAACGAGCAAGAGGCAACGATGCCGAGCGTTGCGGGCGAATGCTCGCTCAATGGGTCTTCCGTAGAGGACGGGACCACTGCGCAGACAGGCACGCTCGATCCGCTCAGCGCGTTCTACGAGGACCAGGCCGTCCGGCAGGTTCGCATCGAGCGCCGCATCACCATCCGTATCTCACCGGCGCGGGAGGGGTCGGCCAATCCGCTGCTGTCGCGCCTGCCGCCGCGCGCGCTGACCACCCGGTTCGAAGAGCGAAAGATGGCCGATTGCCTGGCGGTCGGGCGCATCGCGGGCGTGCAGACGGGCAACGGCAACCGGTTGCTCCTTTTCCTCGACGACGAGCGGATAATCAGCCTGAACCTCGAGAGGTCCTGCCGCGCGCGCGATTTCTATTCCGGCTTCTACGTCGAACGCAGCGAGGACGGGAAACTTTGCGTAAGGCGCGACCGGCTGCACTCTCGCAGTGGCGCCAAATGCGAGATCGAGCGCATGCGTCAGCTCGTCGCGGTCGAGGACTGAACCCCCAACCGCGCACCTACGCGTATTCCTTGACTTTCGGGCCCTTTTTGGCCACGGGCGGATGCTTGCTGCGGTCCGATGTTTCCGCGGCCTTTCCAACCATCGCAGTTGCCTGCCCCTTTCTGGACATTATCGAACCCGCATGACTTTCGCCGATCTCGGCCTTTCGCCCGAATTGCTCAAGGCTGTCGAGGACGCCGGCTATACCGAGCCGACGCCGATTCAGGCGGAAGCGATCCCCGCTGTCCTGATGATGAAGGACCTGATCGGGATCGCCCAGACCGGGACGGGCAAGACTGCGAGCTTCGTGCTGCCGATGATCGATGTCATGGCGGCAGGGCGCAGGCGCGCGCTTATGCCGCGCTCGCTGATCTTGGAGCCGACCCGCGAACTCGCTGCGCAGGTAGCCGAGAATTTCGAGAAATACGGCGCGAACCACGATCTCAAGATGGCCTTGCTGATCGGCGGGGTGCAGATGGGCGACCAGCTCAAGACGCTGAATGAAGGCGTCGATGTGCTTATCGCGACGCCGGGCCGGCTGATGGACCTGTTCGAGCGGGGCAAGATCCTGCTCAACGGCTGCGAATTGCTGGTGATCGACGAGGCCGACCGGATGCTCGACATGGGGTTCATCCCCGATATCGAATTCATCTGTTCCAAATTGCCCGAAACGCGCCAGACCATGCTGTTTTCGGCGACGATGCCGCCGCCGATCGCGAAGTTGGCCAAGCAGTTCCTGAACAATCCCAAGCGGATCGAGGTCAGCCGCGCGGCATCCACCAACGCAAATATCACCGCGTTCAAGGTGCCGGTGAAATCGCGCCAGAAACGCGATACGCTCGAATGGCTGCTCGCGAACGATCAGGTCGAGACCGCGATCATCTTCGCCAACCGCAAGACGACCGTTCGCGAACTCAACAAGCATCTCCAGCGCAATGGCTATCGCAGTGGAGAGATCCACGGGGACATGGACCAGTCGAGCCGGATCAAGGAACTCGACCGGTTCAAGGCGGGCGAGGTCAATATCCTCGTCGCCAGCGACGTTGCCGCGCGCGGGCTCGACATCAAGGGTGTCAGCCACGTCTTCAATTACGATACGCCCTGGCACCCCGACGATTACGTTCACCGGATCGGTCGGACGGGCCGCGCGGGCGCCAGCGGGCGTGCCTTCACCTTCGTCGCCGACGAGGATGCGGAGGCGATAGCCAATGTCGAGAAACTGACCGGCAACGCGATCAAGACCTTCGGCAAGGACGATGTCCGCGTCGAACTCGCGCAGGCGGGCGAGGGCGGGAAGGGCGGTTCTCCGGATAACGAGAGCGCCGAAGAAAAGCCCGCAAAGCCCAGGCGCTCACGGCGCAAGGCGGATGATCGGAGCGATGAGAAGGCCGACGACGGCAAGTCCGCTTCGCCGGACGCGCCTTCGGACGCTGATGAAACGATAAAGCCGGCGCGCAAGACCAGTTCGCGCGGCGGCCGGCGCAATTCCCGCGACGAAGAGCCGGTGCCGGCTGGCGAATGGAACGGCCCGAAGCCGGGCTTCCTTGACATCGGCTTCGGCTAACCTGGCTCGGCGCGAAGCCGGTCGTTTCAGAAAGAACCGGTCGCCACGGCAAGGCCAAGCGCGATCAGCAGAAGCCCCGTACCGACCTTCGTCGTGAGCCGATGCTTCGCCTGCGCATAGGCACCCACCCTCATGCCGAGCCACGCAAACAGGATCGCGAATGCGCCGATCGTAGTCGCGAGCGAAAGCGGGTCGATATCGCCGAGGCCGAGGCTGAAACCGACGATCAGGTTGTCGATGCTCAAGGCGGCGGACAGCGTGATCAGCCCGCGCCAGCTCGTCACCCGCTCGGCCAGTTTCTCCGCGTTGTCCTTGGCCCGAAAGGCCGAGATCGTGATCCAGAGGCCCATGGCGATCAAAATCGCCGGGCCCAGCCACGAAACGTATTCCGCCACAGTCTGGGAAGCGCGCTGACCGATCCACAGGCCGACAAGCGGGATCGTGAATTCGAACGCCGCGAACACGGCCACGACCCGCCAGCGTCGCTCGACGGTCCCGCAAGCCCCTATGGCAAGAGCAGTTGCGAGGTTGTTGCTGCCGATGATAGCGCCAAGGATGATGAGCTGCGGCCACATGCGGGCAGCCATAGGTAAGGCCGACCTGAAGAGCTACGATGATGGCCGGTCAGTTCGCCAGTTTGACGAAGCTGTCGATCACGCGCTTCTCGCCCGCATCCTCGAAATTTATGGTCAGCTTGTTACCTTCCTGATCGATGACGCAGCCGCGACCGAACTTCGCGTGTTCGACCATCGCGCCAATGCTAATGTCGCTGCGCGGTGCGGCGGCGAAGCTGGCGGCGGAGCGGCCCGGTTCGGCGAGCCGTTTTTGCTGTGTTTCGTAGCCCGTCGCGACCGCGCGCTGCCAGCCGGGGCCGCGCGCCTGCGCACGATCGGGGCGATCTCGCGCGACGTGCGCGAACGGATCCTCGCTCTCCGACCAGTTGGCCCGCCATAGCGATGCACCGCCGGTCATGGTGGTTTCCTGCTCGATATGTTCGTCGGGCAGGTCCTCGATGAAGCGCGAGGGGATGGAGCTGGTCCACTGGCCGTAGATGCGCCGGTTCGCGGCATGCAGGATCATGCAGCGCCGCCGCGCGCGGGTGATCGCGACATAGGCGAGGCGGCGCTCTTCCTCGAGGCTGGCCAGCCCGCCTTCGTCGATCGCGCGCTGCGAGGGGAAGACCCCTTCTTCCCAGCCGACGCAGAACACGTGGTCGAATTCCAGACCCTTGGCGGCGTGGATCGTCATGATGGTAACGGTTTCCTCGTCCTCGCCGCGATCGTTGTCCATCACCAGCGACACGTGTTCGAGGAAATCGCCCAGCGTCTCGTATTCTTCCATCGCGCGCGCGAGTTCGGAGAGGTTCTCCGCGCGGCCCGCGCTTTCGGCGCTGCGATCCTTGGCGAGCATGTCGTTATAGCCGCATTCGTCGAGCACCGTTCGCAACAGGTCGGCAGGCGACATCGCTTCGGCCGCGTCGCGCCAGGCGAGGAACTGCCGCATCAGCCCGGCGATGGTGTTCGCCGCCCGGGTCGGCAATTCGTCGCTATCGGCCAGCTGCAAAGACGCAGCGGCGAGCGGCAGGCCGGTGGCGCGCGCATGGGCGTGCATCTTCTCCAGCGTCTTGGCACCGAGGCCGCGCTTGGGCTGGTTGTAGATCCGCTCGAAAGCGAGATCGTCCTGCGGTTGCGCGATGACACGCAGATAGGCGAGGGCATCGCGGATTTCCGCGCGTTCGTAGAAGCGGAAACCGCCGATGATCCGGTAATTGATCCCGATCTGGATGAAGCGGTCCTCGAACTCGCGCGTCTGGTATTGTGCGCGCACGAGGATCGCGACCTCGTCCAGATTTGCGCCTTCCCCTTCGAGTCGCTCGATCTCCTCGCCAACGCGCCGCGCTTCTTCGGGACCGTCCCACACGCCGATGACGCGAATCTTGTCGCCGCCATTGGCGTCGGTCCACAGGGTCTTGTCATGCCGTTCGCTGTTGGCGCGGATCAGGCCGGATGCCGCACCGAGGATGTGCGGGGTGGAGCGATAGTTCTGCTCCAGCCGCACGACATGCGCGCCCGGGAAATCCTTTTCGAAGCGCAGGATGTTGGCCACCTCCGCCCCGCGCCACGAATAGATCGACTGGTCGTCGTCGCCCACGACGCAGATGTTCTTTCGCTCCTGCGCGAGCAGACGCAGCCACAGGTACTGGACAGCGTTGGTATCCTGATATTCGTCCACCAGGATGTAGCGGAACCGGTCCTGGTATTCGCGCAGGACGTCGGCATGCTCGCGGAAGATGTTGAGCACGTGGAGCATCAGGTCGCCGAAATCGCAGGCGTTCAGCGCCTTTAGCCGATCCTGGTAGAGCCGGTACATCGCCTGGCCCTTGCCGTTGGCGTAAGCCTCGTTCTCCGCAGCATCGAGATCGTTCGGATTGAGCCCCCGGTTCTTCCACCGGTCGATCAGGCCCGCCAGCTGGCGCGCCGGCCAGCGCTTCTCGTCGAGGTCGCTGTCCGCGATCAATTGCTTCAGCAGTCGCAACTGATCGTCGGTATCGATGATGGTGTAATTCTGCTGCAGGCCGACGAGTTCGGCATGGCGGCGCAGCATCTTCGCGCAGATCGAGTGGAACGTGCCGAGCCACGGCATCCCTTCGCCCGGCTGGCCAAGGTGGCTTGCGACGCGTTCACGCATCTCGCGCGCGGCCTTGTTGGTGAAGGTGACGCACAGGATCTTGCTCGGCCAGGCGCGCCCTGTCGCGACGAGGTGGGCGAGCCGTGCGGTCAGCGCTGCCGTCTTCCCGGTTCCGGCGCCCGCCAGCATCAGGACCGGTCCTTCGGTGGTGAGCACCGCCTCACGCTGCGGCGGATTGAGCCGCGCGGCATATGGCGGCACCGCGCCGGTGGGCGGCGCTTGACCGGAAGGAAGGGAAACAGGCGTGGTCATGGAAGGATCGCGAACATGGAAGCAGAACACGTAGGGAACGCGGTCGCGATCCGCAAGCTGGTTGCTACCCGCACGGCTCGTCGCTGGAGCAGGTCGTCCGATCGCCGGAAATTGCCAATTCGGAACCTCGACGCGTTCGGGCGCGTTGCAAAGTTGACCGATTGTTGCACAAAGGGAAACTGACCATGAAGAATTTGATTACAGCAACCTTCGCCGCCGCTTCGCTCGCCGCCATGGGCGCCGCCGCGCCGGCGTTGGCCGATGACCATATGGAGCAGGACGACCAGAGCACGGTGACCGGCGATGCGAACTGGAAGGCCCAGTCGCCCGAGATCGTTGAACGCAACGACCGTGGCCGCGTGACGAAGGTCCGCATCGATGGCAAGGTTTACGATGTTTGCATGGCAAACGATCAGGACGGCTGCATCAACCCGCGTGCCGCCGGGCTCGACTGGGGCAACCGCCCGCTGATGTATTGGCCGGGCCAGCCGGCCAGCTCGATGTAAGCGCGCATGACCTGAAAGACGAAGAAGGGTGGCTCACGCCGCCCTTTTTTGTGTCTGGAGCGGACCCGCTTGCTCACTTCGCCCCGAAATTACAACGCTTTCCGCTGGAGTGTGCCTGATCGGAGGCGACAATCTCGCGCAAGGCTTCGCAGGGGGCCGATTGGGTGGCACACACAATGGTGTCAGCGCGAAAGGGGATTTTCGCGAGGGCGCCGGGATGTCCCCGACCGCGTTCGTCGACGCTTGGGTTAGTTCGAAGGAGAACACCAATGCGTAAGTCCCGTCTGTTCCTTTCCAGTGCTGCTTTGGCCGCGTTCGGTAGCCTTGCTACTGCGCCGCTCGCCGCGCAGGACATGACCGTTCCAACCGAAGACACCGTTGATGACATGACCGATCCGACCGAGGATACGATGGCGGAGATGGCCGATCCTGCCATGGAGCCCGGTTCGGCCCGCACCGCCGAGCAGAACGCCCAATATTCGAACTGGCCTAGCGAGCAGCAAGTCGCCTTCGACGCGTGGCCGGCTGAAACGCAGACCTATTACTGGTCGCTTGAACCCGAACGGCAGGAAATGTTCTGGGCCCTGAGCGATGACGACAAGGTCGCCCTTGCTGGCATGACGGGGCCGGAGCGCGACGCGGCATGGGAGCAACTGGAAATGCGCGCCACGACGCCGCCCGCCGACGGTTAGGTCGCTTCACCCGACTTCCGGCTACAGCGCCGGGAGTTCAGAGGGTCGGCTCGCGGCGCAACAGCGTCAGCCGGCCCCTGCCGATCTTTCGCGTGGTATCCGCAAGAAGTCCCTTGATTTGCGGCTCCTCGTCGAACGCCGTTTCCAGCGCGATCCACGTCGCATCGCCGATCCAGCCAAGGCGGAGCAAGCGGTCGAGCGCGACTTCGCCTGCGCCCGTGCGATAGGGAGGATCGAGCAGGATGAGGTCGTATGTCTCGCTCGCCGCGCGAAGGCGCGTGACCGATCCCGGCTCGACGGAGGTGCGGTCGCGCGCACCGAAAACGGCGATGTTCTCACGAATGACATCCAGCGCCGCGCGGTCTTCTTCGACGAAAAGGCAATGCCCCGCACCGCGCGACAACGCTTCGAGCCCTAGCGCGCCGGAACCCGCAAACAGGTCGGCGACGCGCAGGTCCTCGAAGCTGCCGAGGCGACTGGCGAGCATCGAGAACAGCGTCTCGCGCATGCGATCGGCGGTGGGCCTGGTTGCATCACCGCTGGGTGAAGCGAGCCTGCGACCGCGCCATTCGCCGGCGATGATCCTCACTTCGCGCGCCTATCCCGCTTGAGCGTGCTGACGAAGCGGTCGAGGTCGCCTTTGCGGATACGCGCGGCACCGCCTCGCGGCAGGTCGCCGAGCAGGAACGGGCCATAGGCGGTGCGGATCAGCCGATTGACCTTTAGGCCGAGATATTCGAGCACCCGGCGCACCTCGCGGTTCTTGCCCTCGGTGATGGTCACCTCGATCCACTGGTTGCGGCTGGCACCGCCGCCGCTGCGTTCGAGGTTGGCATCGATCGAGCCATAGCGCACTCCGTCGATCTCCACCCCTTCGCTCAGGCTTTCGAGCTGCTCCTGCGACACTTCGCCAAAGGCGCGGGCGCGGTAAGTGCGCGGGACGCCGCTGGCGGGCAGTTCCATCAGGCGTTTCAGGCCGCCATCGTTGGTCAGCAGCAGCAACCCCTCGGTGTTGAGGTCGAGGCGGCCGATGGGCATCAACCGAGGGGTATCGGCGGGCAAGGCGTTGCGCAGCGCATCGTAGATCGTCGCACGACCACCGGGATCGCGCTCGGCGGTGATCAGGCCGGTGGGCTTGTAGAACGCGAAAAGCTGCGTGGGATCGGGCGCGGAGACGGGTTTGCCGTCCACTGTCACCCCGCGCAGGCTGGTGAGGATGGTTGCGGGGGTGTCCAGCACCTTGCCGTTGAGGGCGATGCGACCATCGCCGATCATGCGCTCCACCTCTCGGCGGCTGGCGACACCGGCGCGGGCGAGAAGCTTGGCGATCCGGTCCCCTTCCGGGCGACCTTCGGACTTTGGCGGGTTGGTGGGCATGCCCCGCGCCGCTACGCGTTCAGTTCGCGGCCCGCAAGGCGTCCTGCAAGATCGCATCGAAACGGGCGATCCCGCCTTCGAGCGTTCCCAGCGTCAATTCCTTCAGCGCCCCGCTTTCGAGACCCTGCTGACCCAGCTCGGCGGCGCGGAAATCCTCGCTCGCGAACACGCCGCCGTCGAGCAGTTTCCAGCTGCGCTCCCAGTGATCGCGGGCCTTGTCGGTCTGCGGTTCCTCGGGGATCAGCATGAAATCCTCGACCAGCGTTTCGCCGTGCGATTGCGGCATCAGCACCATGACGTTGACGTAATCGGGGCTGGGCACGATCACGGTGCCGGGCAGCAACTGGTAGGCGAAGGTGACGACCTTGCGCATCTGCGTCATGTCGTTGAGGTCGATCGCCTCCATTTCCTCCAGCCGCCCGACGGCGGAGCGCAGGTGCGGCCCGATCTCGTCGCCGGCCGTCACGCCGTCCTTGAAGAACGGGCCGATCGTCTTCGCGTGCAGGCGGGTGACGTGGTAGCTTTCGAGGAAGGCATCCATGATGAGTTTCCAGTTCCCCGCAACGCGGTGCGTCTTGCGGCGGAACAGGTGCGCGTCGGGGAGACCGAAGGCGGCGAGATCCTCTCCCAGCGTCTCGGCATGGGTGAAGTCGGCGCGCTTGTCAGGCGAAAACCAGATCAGCCCGCCCGCCTCGCAACTGGGCAGTTCGACGAGGCCATGCTCGCCTTTTTCCAGGCCGGGGAACGTCTCGGGCCGGGGCAGCGCCAGCAGCCTTCCGTCGAGCTTGTAGGTCCAGGCGTGGTAGGGGCAGACCAGCCGCTTGGCGCATTGCACCTCGTTCCCTTCGACAAGGCGGGTTCCACGGTGGCTGCACACGTTGAGGAACACGCGTGCCGTGCCTTCGCCGTCGCGGGTGACGAGCAGGGGGCGTCCAGTCGCATCTTGGGGCACCGCCATGCCGGGTTCGGGCAGCAGCGCGCTGGGCACCAGAACTTGCGGCAACCGGTCGAATAGCGCCGATTTCTCGCGCGCGAAGTGATCGGGATCGGTATAGCGGCTCGCCGGAACGGTCGCGATCGTATCGGTCCGCCGCGTCTCGCCCTGCCGGATCGCCTCGGCCAGCGCCAGTTGCCCTTCGGTCGGCCGCATGCTGGGCAGTTGTGTTGTCGGTGCGTTCATCGCGCTATCTCTACTCGTCAGGTTCCAGCCGCATGGCTCTATCGTTTCGGATGCCGTTATGTCACAGGCCAGTATGTCATGGAAACGCCCGGATAATCAAAGGATGATGCGCACGTGAGCACCGCCGAAGCGACCGAAGGCAAGAAGAGCAAGCCGGGCTGGGGCGAATTGTGGCGCGCCATGGGCCAGCGCAAGACCGGCTTCATGGCGCTGTTCGGCTTTGCCAGCGGCCTGCCGTTCGCGCTGTTCCTCGGCACGCTGTTCGCATGGCTGAGCGAGACCGATGTCGAGCTTGAGACGATGGGCGTCTTCTCGCTGATCGGGCTCGCCTACGCCTTCCAGTTCCTGTGGTCGCCGCTGATCGAGCGGGTGAATATTCCCCTCTTCCGCCGGTTCGGCAAGCGCAAGCAATGGATAATCCCGGCGCAAATGCTGCTCGGCGTCATCCTCGTCGCCATGTCGCTTTCCAACCCGACCAACGATTCGATCGGCTGGTTCTCGCTGCTGGCCGGGATCGGGGCGTTCGCCAGCGCGACACAGGACATCGCGATCAACGCCTGGCGCATCGACGTCGCGGACGAAAAGGCGACGCTCGATATCCTCTCGACCATCTACCAGATGGGCTATCGCCTCGCCTCGCTGGTCGGGGGTGCGCTGGGCCTGATCATCGCGGCGCGCATTGGCTGGCCGCAGACCTACCTGCTGATGGGCGCGATCCTGCTCGTCATCGGTCTGGTCGGCATGTTCGCGCCGGATTCCGTATCGAGTTCCGAAGCCATCCGCACGCAGGACGACGAGGAATTGCTGGCGCTGCGCAAGGCGGGCGAATTGCGTCCGAGCGTGCGCAACAAGGCGCTGGCCGCGGTCGGACTGCTATGGGCTGTGGCGATCGGCGTGGTGCTGACCTTCATGATCATGTCGCTGACCTTCGCGCCGGAAGATCGCCCGAACCCGACCGATTTCACCTTGAACTTCGGCCCGTGGATCATCGTCGCGACCGTGGTAATTCCGGCGCTGATCGCAGGCTGGCTTTCCAGCCGAAAGGGCGACAACAGCAACCTGCTGACAGAGGATCAGCCGGTGCGCGAAGGCGGCAGCTTCGTGCTCGACCACCTGTATCGCGCGCTGCTCCTCCCGTTGGTCGAATTCGTCGGGCGACTGGGATGGTCGCTGGTCCTGATCCTCGCGCTGGTGCTGACCTATCGCATCTGCGACGCGATCTGGGGCACCTTCGCCTATCCGTTCTATTTAGGGGAGCTCGACTACACGAACGACCAGGTCGCCTTCGCCTCGAAATTCTTCGGGGTCGGTGCGATCATCGCCGGGCTGGCGCTGGGCGGTTACATGCTGACGGTGCTCGGGCGAATGTTCACGCTGACGATCGGCGCGCTGCTCGCGGCGCTGACCAACCTGCTCTACGCCGATCTTGCCGTGGGCGGCGCGCGGATGCAGGCGGGTAGCGATGCGATCGGCTTTACCGCGCTGATCGATTTCCTCGGCAACGCCTTTTTCACGCCGACCGAAGGGTTGGCCAAGCTAACCTTCACGATCATGTTCGAAAACCTCGCCATCGGGATTGCGGGGGCGGCCTATATCGCCTGGCTGTCCTCGATCGTGTCGAAGCGGTACGCGGCGGTGCAGTACGCGCTGCTGTCCTCGCTTACCCTGCTGGTCGGCACGCTGGGGCGCGGCGCGCTGGGCGAGATGATCGAGGAGCAGAGCTATTTCGACGTCTTCATCCTGACGACCTATATCGGCATGGTCGCGGTGGTGCTGTGCATCGGCGAGTGGTGGCGGCAGACCCGTGCGGCGAAGCGGGGCGAAAGCGGGGTGGTGACGCCCGAGGCGCAGCCGGCGGAATGATCAGTCCGGTATTTCGTCGTTGAGCCGCAAGGCTTCACCCGCAAGATAAAGCGATCCGGCGATGAGGACGGGATAGCCGTCGGGCGGCAGGCTTTGCAAAGCCTGCGTCAGGTCGCCGGCCGCGAGCGTGTCGTCCCCGAAGGCTTCGGGCGGATGGCTGTCGTGACCCGGGACGGGGACGACCGTGAGGCTGCGAACTCGCTCGCCCAGCGGCTCTACGATCGCGTGCGGATCCTTGGTGTCGAGCATGCCGAGCACAAGGTGGATCGACCGCGGGTCATCGGGCAGGGCGTCAGCGATAGCCTCACCAGCGCTCCGATTGTGGCCGCCGTCCAGCAGGACCTTCGGGGCGGAACAGGACGCGGCCAGCGGCCCTTCGCCCAATGTCTGCAGGCGTGCAGGCCAGCTTGCGGCACGGAGTCCCGACCTGATTGCATCAGGGGAGACACGAACAGCGTCCTGTGCCCTGAGCATGGCGATCGCGAGAGCCGCGTTTGCAGCCTGGTGTCTGCCGGGAATGGAGGGCACGGGGAAGTCGCCCTCGGCCTGCGGATCGCGATATTCTAGCAAATGGAGCCGCCCTCCATCCGCAGCGCTGGAAACCCAGTGCTCTCCGCGTTCGCTCAGCGGAGCGCCGATACGCTTGGCCACGTCGCGAATGCTCTGACGCGAATCTTCGGGATAGGTGTCGCCGAGCGTCACCAGCGGCACGCCCTTCTTGGCTATACCCGCCTTCTCGAACGCGATCCGCGCCAGAGGCTCCTTCGGCACGTTATCCTCCGGCGCCAGCAGGAAGCGTTCGTGATCGATGCCCAGCGCCGCGATGCCACAGACCGCAACCGCTTCGGGCTCCAGCACGTTGGTCGCATCGAAACGTCCACCCAGGCCGACCTCGACGACGCAGGCATCGGCTGGCGTCCTGCCGAAGGCGAGGAAGGCGGCGGCGATGGTGACTTCGAAAAAGCTGGGGTGCAGGTCCGGCCCGGTATCCAGCACCTCTTCCAGCAGCGAGGCCAATGCGTCGTCCTCGATCAGCTTTCCGGCCAGCCGGATCCGCTCGTTATAGCGCACGAGGTGCGGGCTGGTGGTCACGTGGACCCGTTTGCCGTCCGCTTCCAGCATTGCGCGCAGGAAGGCGCAGACCGACCCCTTGCCGTTCGTACCCGCGACATGGAACACCGGCGGCAGATTTCGGTGCGGATTGCCCAGGCGCTCCATCAGCGCCCGGATCGTGTCGAGGCCGAGTCGGCCCTGCGGCACGCTCAAACGCGCGAGCCGGTCGAGCTGTTTCTGGACGCGCGGATCGTCCGACCGCCCGAAATCGAGCATCGGGGTCAGGCGGCTTGGGCGGGCTGAAGGTAGCCCAGCACCTGTGCCAGCGTTTCCTTGAGCTCCCGGCGATGCACCACCATGTCCACCATGCCGTGCTTGTGCAGGTATTCGGCGCGCTGGAAGCCTTCGGGCAGTTGTTCGCGGATCGTGTCCTGGATGACGCGCTGGCCCGCAAAGCCGATAAGGGCATTGGGCTCCGCGATATGGATGTCGCCGAGCATGGCATAGCTGGCGGTCACCCCGCCGGTGGTCGGATCGGTCAGCAGCACGACATAGGGCAGGCCGGCCTTTTTCAGCCTGCGCGTCATCACCGTTGCGCGCGGCATCTGCATGAGGCTAAGAATACCCTCCTGCATCCGCGCGCCGCCCGCAGCGGTGACGACGATGTAGGGGCAGGTGCGCTCCAGGGCACGTTCCGCCCCGTCGCAGAACGCCTGGCCGACCGCCATGCCCATCGACCCGCCCATGAAGGAGAAATCCTGCACGCCCACCACCGCGGGCCGCTCCTCGATCTCGCCCGATCCGACGACGAAGGCATCTGCATGCGGGTTCTTCGCCCGCGCTGCCTTAAGCCGCTCTGTATAGCGCTTGGAATCGCGGAACTTGAGCGGGTCTTCGGCGACCTTGGGCTGTTCGAGCAACTCGTATCCAGGGTCGAGCAGCAGGTCGAGCCGCCGGTCCGCGCCGATCCGACCGTGATGCTCGCATTTGGGGCAGACGTGCAGGTTCTCCTCGTACTCGGCGACGAAGAGCATTTCCTGGCAACTCGGGCACTTGATCCACAGGTCCTTTTCCGTGGCCTTCTTGCCCGGGGTGAAGCCCAGCGAATTGCGGACGCGGTTGAACCAGTTCATGCGTTTGTCCTTTCGGTCGCGCGGCGGATCGCGGCGACCATCTGTGCGGTCAGCTCCTGTAGCCGGGCAGGGGCGTCGTGGCCATGCTCGGCCACGAGGTCGACCAGCGCGGAGCCCACGACCACACCATCGGCCACACGCGCGATTTCTGCCGCCTGCTCCGGGGTGCGCACGCCGAAGCCGACCGCGACGGGCAAGTCGGTGTGCTGCTTGATGCGGGAGACATTGGCCTCGATGCTGTCGATCGCGGCCTGCTGCTTGCCCGTAATCCCGGCGACGGAGACGTAGTAGAGGAATCCCTCGCTACCCTCGATCACCGCAGGCAGGCGCGCCGCATCGGTGGTCGGCGTGGCGAGGCGGATGGGCGCGATGCGCTTCGCGCGCAGGGCCGGGCCGAGCGCTTCATCCTCCTCGGGAGGGATGTCGACGCAGATGACGCCATCGACCCCGGCTTCGGCGGCCTTCTCTGCAAACCATTCCGGCCCGCGCCGCACCATCGGGTTGGCATAACCCATCAGGACGAGCGGCGTGTCTGCATGGCGGGCTCGGAAATCGGCGGCGATGCGCAGCACGTCGGCGGTCGTGGTCCCGATACCCAGCGAGCGCAGGTTGGCGTTCTGAATTGCGGGCCCGTCCGCCATCGGGTCGGTAAAGGGCATTCCCAGTTCGATGACGTCCGCGCCGCCTGCGACGAGCGCGTCGAGATTGGCCGCAGTGTCGCCATCACCAGCTGTGATGAACGCGACGAAGGCGGGGTGGGGTTTGGCGAAGGCGGAGGAAAGGCGGGTCATCTTGCGAACCCATTCCTTGATTTGCTCTTTCTCGATCGAATGAAGTCACCGATTGCAAATCCGGCGGTAATGCCGAGGACAATGATCAAGCTATGTTTTCGCAGGCTCTCATCGCCGGTGATGAAATCGCCTACGGCGAAGATAGCAACGCCAAAAGCCAACCAGAAAAGGTATCGCCCAATAACGGGAATAACCTTCACGATCACAGCTCCACTCCCAACTTTTCCGCCACGGTGAAGATGTCCTTGTCGCCCCGACCGCAAAGATTCATCAGCACGATCTGATCGCGGTCCATCGCCTTGGCCCGCTCGGACACGGCGTGGATCGCGTGGCTTGGCTCCAGCGCAGGGATGATGCCCTCGGTGCGGCACAGCAGTTGGAAGCCTTCCAGCGCCTCCTTATCGGTGACGGCGGTGTATTCGACGCGGCCCGACTCCTTCAGCCATGCGTGTTCCGGCCCGATTCCGGGATAATCCAGCCCGGCGCTGATCGAGTGGCCCTCGGTGATCTGGCCGTCCTCGTCCTGCAGCAGGTAGGTCTTGTTGCCATGAAGCACACCGGGCGCGCCGCCCAAGAGGCTCGCCGCGTGTTCGTCGCCGTCCAGCCCGTGCCCCGCAGCCTCGACGCCGAGCATCTTTACGTCCGGATCGTCGAGGAACGGGTGGAACAGGCCCAAAGCGTTCGACCCACCGCCGATGCAGGCGACCAGCAGATCGGGCAAGCGCCCGGTGCGATCCAGCAATTGCGCGCGCGCTTCGGTGCCGATCACGCTCTGGAAGTTGCGCACCATCTCCGGATAGGGATGGGGCCCCGCGGCGGTGCCGATGATGTAGAACGTGTCCTCGACGTTCGCGACCCAGTCGCGCAGCGCCTCGTTCATGGCGTCCTTCAGCGTGCCGCGCCCGCTTTCCACCGGCACGATCTTGGCGCCCAGCAGCTTCATGCGAAAGACGTTGGGAGACTGCCTGCGCACGTCTTCAGCACCCATGTAGACGACGCAGGGCAGGCCGAAGCGGGCGCACACTGTCGCGGTAGCGACGCCGTGCTGGCCCGCGCCGGTCTCCGCGATGATGCGGGTCTTTCCCATGCGCCGGGCGAGCAGGATCTGGCCGATGCAATTGTTGATCTTGTGCGCGCCGGTGTGATTGAGCTCGTCGCGCTTGAGCCAAACCTGCGCGCCGCCCAGCGCCTCGGTCAGCCGCTCGGCGAAATAGAGCGGGGAAGGGCGGCCCACATAGTGTTCCAGCAGGTCGTCGAACTCTGCGGCGAAGGCCTCGTCGGCTTGCGCGGCGCGATATTCGCGCTCCAGGTCGAGCACCAGCGGCATCAGCGTCTCGGCGACGTAGCGACCACCGAACGCGCCGAAATGGCCGCGATCATCGGGCTGGGTGCGGAAGGAATTGGGGGGTGTTTCGTTCATGGTCGGGGCCTCAGGCAGAGCGGGCCGCTTGGCAAAACGCCGCGATTCTGTCCACGTCCTTCACGCCCGGTGCGCTTTCGAGGCCCGAGGAGGCATCGACCATCGGTGCGCCGGTTGCGCGGATCGCCCCGGCGACGTTGTCCGGCGTCAGCCCACCGGCAAGACCCCACGGTGCGTGGTGATCGTGCCTCGCGAGGATCGACCAGTCGAACGCCACGCCGTTGCCGCCCGGCAGTGCGCCTTGCGCACCTGGCGGCGGAGCGTCGTAGAGGAGGCGGTCCACGGTCCCTTCGAACCTGGCTGCCTTTTCGAGGGTTTCGGGGCTGCGCATACCGATCGCGCGCCAGCATTCGACCTTCGCCACCTGTCGCACCGTCGCGATCCATTCGGGCGTCTGCTTGCCATGGAACTGCACGACGTCGGGTTCCACCATCTCGATCGCACGCCCGGTGGTCTCGATATCGGCATCGACCAGCAACAGCACCGCTTTCACCCCGTCCGGCACCTCGCGGCGCAGCCGGGCGGCGTCATCCAGAGAGAGGTGGCGCGGGCTGGGGGCGAAATGCACGAGGCCCACGTGGGTCGCGCCCGCATCGGCAGCGGCGGCGATACCTTCGGGCGTCGAGAGCCCGCAGATCTTGATGCCGAGAGGTTCGGTCATGGGCAAATGGCTAAAGCGTTGTCTCGATCGCCCGCGCAGCAGCCTCGGGATCGTCGGCGCGGCTGATCGGGCGGCCCACAACCAGGACGCTTGCTCCGTCATCACGGGCCTGCCTGGGGGTAACGGTGCGTTTCTGGTCGCCGGTTGCCTCGTCCGCCGGTCGCAGGCCGGGGACGACGAAGAACCCGTCTTTCCATTGACGCCGCACCGCGCCGATTTCCTGGCCCGAGCACACGATCCCGTCGAGCCCGGCGGAATGGGCGAGTTCGGCGAGGCGCATGACGTGATCGTGTACGGACCCCTCGACCCCGGTGCGCGCTAGGTCGCCTTCATCGAGGCTCGTCAGCATGGTCACGCCCACCACTTTGCACCCATGTGCGGCAGCCGCCTTGGCATCTTCCATCATGGCGCGCCCGCCGCTTGCATGGACGGTGACGATCGCGGGTTCGTAGACATGCACCGCCTGCATCGCGCCGGCGACGGTGTTGGGGATGTCGTGAAACTTTAGGTCGAGGAAGATCGGCAGGCCCATATGCGCGATTTCGTGGACGCCATGGGGGCCGTGTGCGCAGTAGAACTCAAGGCCCAGCTTCACCCCGCCGATATGCGCTTTCACCTTTTCGATCAGCGCCTTGGCCGGATCGATCTGGGGAATGTCGAGAGCGAGATAGACCGGATTGCTCACGTCGTGCTGCCATCTGGCGGAGGCTTGCGGGCCGGATCGGTCGGGGCGAAGGGATCGTCGCGGGGTGGAACGGGGCGCGGCGTCGAAGCGCCGGCCGGTTCGGTCCGCGCCGGCCTGTCCACAGTATTGTCCGCTGAACTGTCCACAGACGTGCGAGCAGTTGCGGGCGCCGAAACCGGCAGAGACGCATCGTCCGCATCGGTGGTGACATCGCCATGGCGCTGCTGCGAGAGCGCGCTCGACTTGATCGAGCTTTCGAGGCTGCGGATGCGCCGCTTGAGGCTCCAGCGCACACTGCGATGATAGAGCCAGGTCGGCACCAACCCGAGTAGGAACGCGGCGATCACCAGCGCCGGAATCTTCGTTTCCAGGACGAGGTTTTCCCACAGCGCCACCTCGACCGGCTTCCAGTTGAAGAGCGAGAAGGCCAGGATCCCGAACAGGATCAGGACCCAGACGATGGTTCGCACGATCTGCACTGTGCTTTTCCTCTTCCCGTGTCTTCGTTTTCGACCCGCGCGAAACTAGGCCAATCCTGCGGCGTGTCCAGCGGCCCTTCGGTCGCCTTATGTCCCCTTGAACACCCGTTCAAACACCGTGTCGACGTGTTTGAAATGGTATTCGAGGTCGAATTTCTCTTCCAGTTCCGCTTCGGAAAGCGCGGCGCGGACCTCGTCATCCTGCTTCAGCAGGTCGAGCAGAGACAGCGTTCCGTTCGATTCCCACACCTTCATCGCGTTACGCTGGACCAGCCGATAGGCGTCTTCCCGGCTCACGCCAGCCTGCGTCAGCGCCAGCAGGACACGCTGCGAATGGACCAGCCCACCCATCGCATCGAGATTCGCCTGCATCCGTTCGGGATAGACCAACAGCTTCTCGACGACCCCGGTCAACCGGGCGAGTGCGAAGTCGAGCGTGATCGTCGCATCCGGGCCAATGAACCGCTCGACCGAGGAGTGGGAAATGTCCCTCTCGTGCCACAGGGCGACGTTCTCGAGCGCGGGAAGCGCATAGGCGCGGATCATGCGGGCCTGTCCGGTCAGGTTCTCGGTCAGCACCGGGTTGCGCTTGTGCGGCATGGCCGACGAACCCTTCTGACCGGGAGAGAAGTATTCTTCGGCTTCGAGCACCTCGGTGCGCTGAAGGTGGCGGACTTCCACCGCCAGCCGCTCGATCGATCCGGCGATGACCGCGAGGGTCGCGAAATACATCGCATGGCGATCGCGTGGAATGACCTGCGTGCTGATCGGCTCGGGTTCGAGGCCGAGCTTCTCCGCCACATACGCCTCGACCTCGGGATCGATATTGGCGAACGTGCCGACCGCCCCCGAAACCGCACAGGTCGCGATTTCAGCACGCGCCGCGACCAGGCGCGCCCGGCAGCGATCGAACTCAGCATAGGCCTGCGCCAGCTTCAGGCCGAACGTGACGGGTTCGGCATGGATGCCGTGGCTGCGGCCGATCGTCGGCGTATGCTTGTGCTCCAGCGCCCGCGACTTCAGCGCGCCGAGTAGCCCATCGAGATCGTCCAGCAGGATGTCGGACGCGCGCGCCAGCTGGACCGAAAGCGTCGTATCGAGCACGTCGGAACTGGTCATGCCCTGGTGCATGAAGCGCGCTTCTTCGCCGACCTGTTCGGCCACCCATGTCAAGAATGCGATGACGTCGTGCTTAGTCACCGCCTCGATCGCGTCGATCGCGTCGACGTCGATTTCGGGATCGGTCGCCCACCAGTCCCACAGCGCCTTGCCCGCGCTTTCCGGCACCACGCCCATTTCGGCCAGCTTCGTCGTCGCGTGCACCTCGATCTCGAACCAGATGCGGAACTTTGCCTCAGGCTCCCACAACGCGGACATTTCGGGGCGGGCATAACGGGGAACCATCGGGTCACTTTCTTGGCGAAGGGAGCGGGCGCGACGCGGCTACAGCGGCGACGAGGGCTTTGGCAAGGGCGGTCAGATCAAACCCTTGGCGCGCAGGCTGACATGGCCCTCGCGCCCGACGATTACATGGTCGTGCAAGGTGACGCCCAGCAGCCGCCCGGCCTCGGCAATGCGCTGTGTAATCTGGATGTCGGCGCGGCTGGGCTCGGGATTGCCGCTGGGGTGGTTGTGGACAAGGATCAGCGCGCTCGCCCCCAGATCCATCGCCCGGCGGATCACTTCGCGCGGGTGGATCGCGGCCTCGTCGATAGAGCCCTCGGCGGCATGGTGATCGTCGATCAGGCGATTCTTCGTGTCGAGATAAAGCACCCGCACACGCTCGACCGTCAGATGCGCCATATCGATGGCAAGATAGTCCAGCAGCGCCTGCCAGCTGCCAAGCACGGGTTTTTGCGCGACCTCGCTGCGAGCCATGCGCCGCGCCGCGATCGCGACACTCTTAAGCGCGGCGGCGCTGGTTTCCCCGACGCCCGAAACCTGCTGAAGCGCGCGCGGCTCGGCATTGAGCACGCCGGCAAGCGAGCCGAACCGGGCGAGCAGCGCTTTTGCCACCGGCTTCGTATCGCCCTGACGCACGGCGGCGAAGAGGAGGTATTCGAGGACTTCATAATCGGCCAGCGCCTCTGCGCCGCCCTTCATCAATCGTTCGCGCAGGCGCGCACGATGACCGGTTCCAGCGATTTTTCCTGCGCTTTCGTTCGATTTGGGCGCGCTGCTTTGCTTCGCGCTATCCTGCTTGCGGTTCGAACCGAAATCGAACGTATCCTCCGACTGCGGCACGGTGCGTCCCTTTGCCATTCTGGCCCCAGCTGCGTTATTCGCTCGGTAGCGCGTAGCGTGCCGGGCGCAGCGCGTGCAAGGGTTCACCCGCCATCATCCCTACCCGAATGTTTGCGGAGGACGCGCAAGAGTGGCGCCGCACAGTTGACTTGGGGTAGGGGCTCTTCTAGGGGGCAGGCGCCCTTGGCGGGCACCTCGTTTCTGCGTGCCTTGCGTCCGAATTCAGGAAGCTAGCATGAGCGACGAGAAACCCGCCCGAGAACCCATCGCCGAGGATGCGCGGATCGACGCGCTCGAAGCGCGGCTGAAAGCTGCGCGCGAGCGTGAAGACGAGCGGAACCGGCCAAAGGTGCAAGGGGCCGATGCGAGCTATCGCAGCGGCAACCGGGTACTGGCGGACCTGCTTGGTGGTATTCTCGGCGGCTGCGTGGTCGGATACGCGATCGATTTCGTGTTCGACACGCTTCCGTGGGGTCTGTTGGTGGGCCTGTTCCTTGGAATAGTGGTCGCCTTCAGGAACATCATTCGAGCGGCGAACAAAAAGCCCGGAGACCCGCAAGGGTGATCGACTTCCGGGGCGTTTCATACAGGCATCAGGGATAACTCAGATCGTGGCAGCCGGAAGTGGCACAGTCGATCCGATGAAGCAGTTCCAGATCGAGCCGTTGTTTGGCTCGGAAACCTGGGAACTGGCGGGCGGCTTCAACATAGCCTTCACCAATTCCGCATTGTGGATGATGATTACCACCATCCTGTTGTGGGTCTTCGTCGCGGGCGGCATGAAGCGCGAGCTGGTGCCCGGGCGCTGGCAGATGGCGGTGGAAAGCTTCACCGGCTTCATCGACGACATGATGGAAGCGAATGTCGGCAAGGAAGGGCGCAAATACGTGCCCTACATCTTCAGCCTGTTCATGTTCATCCTGTTCGCCAACCTCCTCGGCCTGATGCCGATCGGGGTCGTGGGCCTGCACCCGTTCACCTTCACCAGCCACTTTACCATCACCGGCGTGCTGGCGATCATCAGTTTCTCGATCGTGCTGATCGTGGGTTTCTGGAAGCATGGCCTGCGGTTCTTCACCCTTTTCGTGCCACACGGCACGCCGGTCTGGCTGATCTGGCTGATACCCGTTATCGAGCTGATCTCGTTCCTTGTGCGCCCGTTCAGTCTCGCTCTGCGCCTGTTCGTTGCCATGATGGCAGGACACGTCCTGTTGAAGGTGCTGTCCAGCTTCGTCATCGGCAGCCTCAATGCCGGCCCGGCCTATGGCGGCTTGATCGGTATTCCCAGCTTTGCCCTGATGGTCGCTATCAGCGCGCTGGAAATCCTTGTGGCGGGCATTCAGGCTTACGTCTTCGCCCTTCTGACGGCGCTCTACATCAACGATGCCGAGCACCTTCACTGATAGTTTCTTTCGACCTTTCCTATCCAACAGTTCTGAAATCTAAGGAGTTTTTCAAATGGATCCTGAAGCAGCCAAGCTCGTCGGCGCAGGCCTCGCAGCGATCGGTGCCGGTATGGCCGCGATCGGTGTGGGTAACGTCTTCGGTTCGTTCCTCGAAAGCGCGCTGCGCAATCCGGGCGCGGCCGACGGCCAGCAGGGCCGCCTGTTCATCGGCTTCGCGGCCGCCGAACTTCTCGGCCTGCTCGCCTTCGTCGTGGCGATGATCCTGATCTTCGTCGCCTGATCGACTTCGGACGTATGGCGGGGCGGTTGCATAAGCGCCAGCCCCGCCGCTCCGACATTCATTCAGTCACGCGGATACCCGATCCATGCCCCAGATAGCCCAATTGGCCGAGACCTACTCCAGTCAGATCTTCTGGCTGCTGGTGTTCTTTGGCATCACCTTCTTCCTCATCGGGCGCGGCATGGTGCCCAAGGTTATGGGCACGGTAGAGATGCGTGACAAGCGGATCGCGGACGACCTCGCCGCGGCGCAGGCCGCACGCGATGCAGCTGACGAGCAGGAAGAGGAATGGCGGACCCGCGAGAACGAGAACCGTGCCGAAGCGCAGGCGGTTATCGCCGACGCCAAGGCGCGTGCTGCGGCCGCTTCCGAAGAACGCCTTGCCGAAGCGCAGCAGCGGATCGATGCCCGCATCGAGGAAGCCGAGGCGGGGATCGCCTCCGCGCGGCAAGACGCAATGACCGAAGTCGAAACCGTCGCGGCGGAAGCGACACAGGACATCGTTGCCCGCCTGGCAGGCGCGAGTGTCGATAAGCGTACCGCCCGATCCGCGGTGAAGAAGGTGCTGGCCGATGCTTGAGTTGATTTCGCTCCCGATCGCCGTCGCCGACGTCTACGCGGCGCCGAACGCCTTCGGCATCGAGGATTTCGTATGGGTCTCGCTTTCCATGCTGGTCCTGTTCGCGATCTTCTTGTGGAAGAAGGTCCCCGGCATGATCGTCGGTGGGCTCGACAAGCGCATCGAGCAAATCAAGCATCAGCTCGACGAAGCGAAGGAGCTTCGCGCCGAGGCGGAGCAGTTGCGCGATCAGTATGCGGCCCGGATTGCGAGCGCCGAAAAGGACGCCGAGGCGATGATGGACAGCGCCCGGCGCGAGGCGGACACGATCCTCGAGAAGGCCGAAAGCGACAGCCAATCGATGATCGAGCGCCGCCAGCGGATGGCGGAAGAGAAGATCTCCGCAGCCGAGCGGGAAGCGATCGAAGATGTGCGGGCAAAAGCCGCCGATGCGGCAGCCCTTGCCTCGCGTCGTCTGATCGCCGAGCGACACGATCGCGAGGCCGACAGGCAACTCGCGGACGAGGTTATCGCCTCAATCTGAGCGGCAGACTCTGTCGGATTTTCGATAGGCGATAGCGGCAAGCAGCCTTGGCGTTAAAGTTCAGCCGTTCGGTTGGAATATCACCTTTCCGACCAACTCGCGGTTGCGCATCGCTTCGTACCCTTCGCGCCATTGCGAAAGCGGCAGCACGCGGTCGATAGTTGGCGAAATACGCTTTGCTTCTGCCAGATCGGCGATCGCCTTGCGAATTGCGTCACCCCGCTCAGGGAAGCGCCTGGCGTATTCGCCCGCGCGCAATCCGACGATCGAGAAGCCTTTAATCAAAGGAATGTTGGTCGCAATCTCGGCGATGCGTCCGCTGGTAAAACCCGCAACAACGAGTTTCCCGCCGAAGGCGACACAGCGCGTGGATTCGTCGAACACGTCGCCACCCACAGGATCGAGCACGATGTCGCACAAGCGGCCACCGGTGAGTTCCGCAACGCGCTCTCGAAATCGACCTTTGGCGAGGATGACCGCGTCCGGCTGAACCGCTTTGTCGATGGCTTCGATCTTGGTTGCCACGCCGGTCGCTGCGATAACGTTCGCTCCAAGCGTTCGTGCAAGATCGCAAACTGCCAGTCCGACTCCGCCGCTGGCACCCTGGACCAGCACCCATTGGCCGGGCTTCAGATCGCACAGTTCGACCAAACCGGTATAGGCGGTCGAGTAGGCCGCACCCATCGCCGCGCCCTGGATGAAATCGAAGGCTTCGGGGATCGGCGTCAGGGTGGATGCCGGCACGCTCGCCAGCGCGGCGAACGCACCGGTCTTGGCGCCGCCCATGACCCGGTCGCCGACGGCGAAGCCGCTGGTTTCGTCGGCTTCGACAACCTCTCCAGCCAGTTCCATGCCCGCGGTGAAAGGCGGCTCGGGTTTGAACTGGTATGCGCCCCGCGTCATCAGCAGGTCGGGAAAATTGAGTGAGGCGGCACGTACCCTCACCATCACCTCTCCCGCCTCGCGTTGCGGCACGGCCATTTGGCATAGCGCGACGCCGCCAAAGTCGTCCCTCAAATCTTCTACGCGAAGTGCCTCCATTCGGGCCCGCCCTTCAGGCAATGGCTGTGCAGCCATGACGGGCTGAGGGGTGCGGGAAAACCACGACTACCGAACGCACCTTCGCCGCCTGCCCGCTCAAAAGTCGTCCTTCGCCGCCCGCAGCGCTGCGAACGTTTCGTGCGGGGCGCCGCCGCCCCACCGTTCGGCGAGGGCTGGATCGTCTGCACGCAGAAACGGATTGGTCGCAAGTTCGCGTGACAAGACCGTCGGCACGGTGGGTTCGTCACGTTCGCGCTTTGCCGTGATGTCCTCGGCGTAGGCTTGAAGCTGCGCGTTGTCCGGGTCTGCATGCAGCGCGAACTTGGCGTTGGCGGCGGTGTATTCATGCGCGCAATACAGGACCGTATCCTCGGGCAGGGCCTTTATCCGCTGGAGGCTGCCCCAGAACTGTTGCGGCTGTCCTTCGAACATGCGCCCGCATCCCAACGCGAATACGCTGTCTCCAACGAAGGCTATCTTGTCGTCGGGCAGATGGAAAGCGATGTGGCCATTGGTGTGGCCCGACACGTCGATCACGTCGGCCCGGTGTTCGCCCAGTTGGACCGTGTCGCCATGGGTCACGACGCGATCGATGGACGAGAGCTTCTCGACCTCGGTCGGTGCAATCACCTTCGCGCCGGTAGCCTCGACGATAGCCTCGTTCCCCCCGGCATGGTCGGGATGCCAGTGGGTGTTCCAGATATGGGTGATCGCCCACCCTTGGGCTTTGGCTTGTCTGAGGTATTCCTCGCCATCCGGCGTATCGATCGCGGCGGTTTCCCCGCTGTCGGGGTCGTGAAGCAGGAAGCCGTAATTGTCGCTCAGGCAAGGGAACTGGTGAACTTTCAGGGTCATTTCGGCCTTTCCTTCCGCACGGGAAGCTTTGCGAACTGGCAGCGTGCATCCATCATTGGGATGTAAGCCATTGCAGGGCCATAAGAAAGGCCCGCCGCCTTCGTGGGCGACGGGCCTTCTCGTTTTCAGATCAAGCGGCTGGCCGCGAAATCAGTCGTCCGATTTCTTGAGCGCTTCGCCCAGGATGTCGCCGAGCGAGGCCCCGCTGTCGGACGAACCGAACTGCTGCACCGCTTCCTTTTCCTCGGCGATCTGGCGCGCCTTGATCGAGAAGTTGGGCTTCTTCGAGCGGTCGAATCCGGTGACCATCGCGTCGAGCTTGCTGCCGACCTGGAAGCGGTCGGGGCGCTGCTCGTCGCGGTCGCGACCAAGATCGCTGCGCTTGATGAAGCCGGTCGCGCCATCGTCGCCGACCTGCACTTCCAGCCCGCCATCGCGAACCTCGAGTACGGTGACCGTGACGGTCTGGCCGCGGCGAAGGCTGCTGGGATCGGCACCCTCGGCACTCGGCGCGCCCTTTTCGAGCTGCTTCATGCCCAGGCTGATGCGTTCCTTCTCGACATCGACGTCGAGCACGACCGCCTTGACCTGCTCGCCCTTGCGGTGGAGCGCCAGCGCGTCTTCGCCGGAGATGCCCCAGGCGATGTCGGACATGTGGACCATGCCGTCGACGTCCCCGTCGAGACCGACGAACAGACCGAATTCGGTGGCGTTCTTGACTTCGCCCTCGACTTCGGCGCCCACCGGATACTTCTCGGCGAACTCGTCCCACGGATTGCGCTGGGCCTGCTTGAGACCGAGGCTGATCCGGCGCTTTTCGCTGTCGACCTCGAGCACCATCACTTCGACTTCCTGCGAAGTGCTGACGATCTTGCCCGGGTGGACGTTCTTCTTGGTCCAGCTCATCTCGGACACGTGAACGAGGCCTTCGATGCCCGGTTCCAGTTCCACGAACGCGCCGTATTCGGTGATGTTGGTGACGGTGCCCGTCAGCTTCATGCCGACCGGGTACTTCGCCGACACGCCATCCCACGGATCGCTTTCGAGCTGCTTCATTCCGAGGCTGATGCGCTGCGTTTCGGCGTTGATGCGCACGATCTGGACGGTGACGGTCTGGCCGATCTCGATGATCTCGCTGGGGTGGTTGACTCGCTTGTAGCTCATGTCGGTGACGTGCAGCAGGCCGTCGATCCCGCCGAGGTCCACGAACGCACCGTAATCGGTGATGTTCTTGACCACGCCGTCGATGACCTGGCCCTCGGCCAGCTTGTCGATCAGTTCGCTGCGCTGTTCGGCGCGCGTTTCTTCGAGCACGGCACGGCGTGAAACGACGATGTTGCCGCGGCGGCGATCCATCTTGAGGATCTGGAAGGGCTGGGGCTGGTCCATGAGCGGGGTGACGTCGCGCACGGGGCGGATATCGACCTGGCTGCCGGGCAGGAAGGCCACGGCGCCGTCGAGGTCGACGGTGAAGCCGCCCTTGACCCGGCCGAAGATGCGACCTTCGACCTTCTTGCCTTCGCCGAATTCGTTCTCGAGCTTGTCCCAGGCGGCTTCGCGGCGGGCGCGGTCGCGGCTGAGCATCGCTTCGCCGTCGGCGTTCTCGACGCGGTCGATGTAGACTTCGACTTCGCTGCCGACCTCGAGGTCGTGATCGTCCTCGCCGCGAGCGAATTCCTTGAGATTGACGCGACCTTCGGATTTGAGGCCGACATCGATCACGGCCATCCCGGCCTCGATCCCGGTGACGGTGCCCTTGACGACGCGGCCTTCGAAACCGCCATCGTCGGCATTGCCGAGCTGTTCGTTGAGAAGCGCTTCGAAATCGTCGCGCGTGGGCATCTCTTGAGTTGCCATAAGGTGTTACAGGTCCTGTATCATCGTTTTGCTACCGGCCACCGGTTTTCCGGGGTCTTTCTCCGCTTCCCTGACACCATTGCCGGGCTGGCGGGGCAAGAGGCCGACGTCCTCGCCCGGCCGGATGCGCGCGCGAAGGTCCGCTCAATCGGTTTTGATTGGGAGAACGGGCGCGCGCTTAAGCCAGATAGTCCCAAAATGCAAGGCGGAACTGCAGGAAATCCAACAGGATGGAACAGGTGGAACGCGGTCCTGGGCACGAAAAACCCGGCTTTTTGGTGAAAGGGCGCATCGAAAGTCACGGCCGGACGGTAACAGCAGGACGCGGCCTGTAGGAAAGCCCTTTATTCCTGGCCCAATCGTTCCCGCACCGCCTCCAGCACGGTTTCGAAAGCCTGCTCCCTGTCGAAGCTGGTGGTATCGATCACAAGCGCGTCCGATGCGGGCCGCAGCGGCGCATCGGCGCGGCCGATGTCGCGCGCATCGCGGCGTGCGATATCCTGTTCGATCACGGAAAGCGGAAGCGATTCCTCGTCGCCGATCCGCTTGTCGATCATCTCCTGCCAGCGCCGCCGCGCCCGTTCACCCACGCTCGCGGTGACGAACAGCTTGACCTGCGCTTCGGGCACGATGACCGTCCCGATATCGCGCCCGTCGAGCACCGCGCCACCCGGTTGCAGCGCAAACGCGCGCTGGCGTTCATAAAGCGCATCGCGGACCGCAGGGTGCACCGATACGCGGCTCGCCAGCCCCCCGGTTCCCTCCGAGCGCAGGATGTCGTCACCCAACAGGGCATCGTCGAAGTCGCAAGCGGCCAGTGCATCGTCCGCATCGTTCGGATCGCCGCCGTTCAACGCAACCTGCCGCCCGACGGCGCGATAGAGCAATCCGGTGTCGAGATGCGGCAGACCGAAATGCGCTGCCAAGCGCTTGGCGATCGTTCCCTTTCCGGAGGCGGTCGGCCCGTCGACGGCAATAATCACGAGAAGATGTCTTTCAGCTTGCGCGGCGTCATGGCCCGGCGTTCCTGTCTGCGCCAGCGATAATGCAGGACGAGCAGTCCGCAAGCCGCGGCGAAGAGATTGATGGCGAGATCGGACCAGTCCACCCGTCCATCGTTCCACAGCAGCACCGAGCCGATCGCGAACACGACGAGCAGCAGGGCGGCTACCAAACGGCGGCGCAAGGGGGATGCGCGCATCATCGCTCGAACGGCGCCTGCGCTTCGTTGCGGGCTTCCTGCCGGCGATGCCGCAACGCCTTGGCAATTCCGAACAGCGCGATGGCTGCCCAGAACCCTTCGAGGACGAGGCTGGGCCAGTTGGTGTGGACCAGCAGGCTGACCGTAAGCAGGACGGCGCCCGCAAGGTTGGTGCCGTGCAGTACGAACGGGTTGGGCCGCTCGACATAGGTGAGGTAGGCGTAAGCCCCGATGATGCAGGTCGTGCCTATAAAGCCGACAATGCTGTAGATATCGAGCGGGGTGGTCATCGCCCGCTTGTCTCGCGACGCTTGCGCACTCGCGCTTTCCTGCCGAACTCCGGTGCCCAGTCCCAGCGTAGCCAGATGACACATGCCAGCAGCGGCACCAGAAGCAGCGCCAGCGCCAGCCGATCGAGCGCGATCGCGGTTCCATCGTCGAGGTGGCGATAGATCGCCGTGCCAAGCACAGCGATCCCGATCGCGAGGCTGTAGAGCGCTATCTTCTCCTTCACCCGCATCGCAATCAATCGTAGCTGGCGAAGACGGTCTGGCCCGCGTCGCCGAACGCGATTACCTGATAGGGCTGGGTACGATCGCCCATTTCCATGCCGGGCGAGCCAATCGGCATGCCCGGAACGGCAAGACCGGTGACGCCTTCGGGGCGCTCCTTCAGCAGGCGCTCTATGTCGGCTGCGGGCACGTGCCCTTCGATCACGTAGCCATCGACGATCATGGTGTGGCATGATCGCAGCCTTGGCGGCACACCGTACCGGTCCTTCACCGCCGCCATGTCCTCATTGGCCGAAACCGCGACCTCGGTCTCCATGTCGTCGCGCACGTGATCCGCCCAGTGATCGCAGCATCCGCAATTGGGATCCTTGAACATCGTGTATTCGGCAGCGTGCGCAGCACCGGAACAGGCGGCCAGCGCCAGCAGGGCCGGCGCGACAAAACGGGGAAACGGGAAGGCGGTCATGTGATATTCCTTCGGTGAAAGACGCGCGTTTCGGGCAACCTCGCCTAGGTGGAGGCCGCAGCGCGTTCCAGCAAGTCCGCGAATGTCGGGAAGCTTGTCGCGATCGGCGCGGTGTCGTCGATTGCCACGCCGTCTTTGCTGGCGAGCCCGGCGATCGCCATCGCCATGGCAATGCGGTGATCGAGCCGCGTCTCCACGCTCGCGCCTGCGGGCGTGCCGGATAGCGGCTCGCCGCCCGTACCGATGATGGTCAGGCCGTCCTCGCGCTCCGTCACTTTCGCACCGGCGAGCTTCAGCGCCTGCGCCATCGTGGCGAGCCGGTCGCTTTCCTTCACGCGCAATTCCTCGAGTCCGCTCGTGCGCGTCGTCCCTTCGGCCATCGCCGCAGCGACGAACAGCACGGGAAACTCGTCGATCATCGAAGGGGCGAGAGCGGGGTCGATCTCTAGCCCGGTCAGCGCGGAATGCGACACGCGCAAATCCGCAACCGGCTCCCCACCGACCTCGCGCGCGTCGATCTCCTCGATGCTCCCGCCCATTTCGCGAAGCACCGCGATCAACCCAGCGCGGGTGGGGTTGAGGCCGACATTCTCGATCACGAGATCGCTGCCCGGCACGATCAGCGCGGCGACGATGAAGAACGCAGCGGAGGACGGATCGCCGGGCACGGTCACGTCGCATGGCGAAAGATCGGCCTCGCCCCTTAGCGAGATAATCCGAACACCCGCCGCGTCGTCCGTCTCGATCGGCGCGCCGAATCCGGCCAGCATGCGTTCGGTATGATCGCGCGTGGCCACCGGTTCGATCACGCTGGTGATACCGGGCGTGTTGAGGCCCGCTAGCAGGACGGCGCTTTTTACCTGAGCGCTCGCAACCGGCAGGAGGTAGCTGATCGGAACGGCCGGCGCCGCGCCGCGAAGCATCAGCGGCAGCGTGCCGCCCGGAGACGCCTCGAAGCTCGCGCCCATCATTCGCAGGGGTTCGATGACCCGGTCCATCGGGCGACGGCTGAGACTGGCATCGCCGGTAAAGACGACGCTGATATCGTGGCTGGCGACAAGGCCCATAAGCAATCGCGTGGAGGTGCCCGAATTGCCCATTTCCAGCGCGCCGCGCGGTTGCAGCAGGCTTCCCGCTCCAGCGCCATCGACCTCCCAGACGCCGTCGTTTCCGCGTTCGATGCGGGCGCCGAACGCGCGCATGGCGGCTGCGGTTGCGAGCACGTCCTCGCCTTCGAGCAATCCGGTGATACGGCTGGTGCCGACGGCGAGGCCGGCGAACATCAGCGCGCGGTGGCTGATCGACTTGTCGCCCGGGACACGCAGGCGCCCCTTTAGCGGACCTGGAGGGGTAAAGCGGCGGCTCGGCATCCCGGTCGCCTTTGACAGCGCCTCACCCTTCTGGCAAGGCGCGCCCCGCTTTCGGATCCAACGCTTGAACTGCGGCGGATCCGGTCCCACACCATCGCATACAGTTTCATGCCCGCCATGTCGGCGAGCGAACGATAGGACTTTTCATGGCGAAGCCAGAATGGGGCACCAAGCGTTCCTGCCCCGATTGCGGGGAACGCTTCTACGATCTTGGCAAGGACGATCCGGTCACCTGCATCAATTGCGGCAACACCTGGGATCCCGAACCGGTGCTCAAGTCGAAGCAGCCGATCCCGGTCGAGGACGAGAAGAAGAAAAAGGATGCCGAGGCGGACAGCGATCTGTCGGGCGATGACGACGATGATCTGAAGGACATCGAGAACATCGACGACGAAGACGATTCGCCTGACAACGACGTCGATCTCGGCGGGGACGACGATCTCGGGGTGTCGAAGGGCAAGGGCGACGACGAGGACGACGAAACCTGATCGGCAGTCGCGCTGGCGAGGCGGTTTCGCGCTGAAACCCCTTGCCAAGCGCGGTTGCTCGCTATATCGGGCGCCCTCCTTGCGGGAAATGGGATCAAACCCTATCCTTGCGATGGCATAAAAATGATGTTTCGGGGCCTTAGCTCAGCTGGGAGAGCGCAACACTGGCAGTGTTGAGGTCAGCGGTTCGATCCCGCTAGGCTCCACCATCCCGTTCGATCGCACCCGGTTCCGGCAGAAGTGCTACCGGGACCTGCGATAAGACCGGATGGATTGTTATAGCCGGAGCTGTCCGCTCCGCACGCTGGCCGACGAGGTTTCGTCCGCCGGCGTTTTTCGCGTTTGCTGGAACTTCCCAGCAAGAAATGCCCGGCCCCTATCGGTCGGGCGAGGAGTTGAAGACGATGTTCGACAACCTGTCCGACCGGCTCGGCGGCGTCTTCGATCGCCTCAAGGGGCGCGGTGCGCTGCGCGAGCAGGACGTGCGCGATGCCATGCGCGAAGTGCGCGTTGCCCTGCTGGAAGCCGACGTCGCGCTGCCGGTCGCCCGCCAGTTCATCGACGCGGTGACCGAAAAGGCCGTTGGCCAGGAAGTCCTGAAATCGGTCAAGCCCGGCCAGCAGGTCGTCAAGATCGTCCACGACGAACTGGTCGCCATGCTTTCGGGCGAACTGGGTGAAGGCGACACCGCCGATGCGGCGCCCGTGGACCTCAATCTCGATGCGAAGCCCCCGGTCGTGGTGATGATGGTCGGGCTGCAGGGCTCGGGCAAGACCACCACGACGGCGAAGCTGGGCAAGCTTATTCGCGAGCGGCACGGCAAGAAGGCGATGATGGCCTCGCTCGACGTCAATCGCCCGGCGGCGCAGGAACAGCTCGCCATCCTGGGCGAACAGGTCGATGTCGCGACCCTGCCGATCGTCGCAGGGCAGCAGCCGGTCGACATTGCCCGCCGGGCGATGGAATCGGCGCGGCTCCAGAACTTCGATGTCCTGCTGCTCGACACCGCCGGTCGCCTTCACGTCGATGAAGCGCTGATGGCCGAGATGAAGGCCGTCTCCTCGGTCTCCGCCCCGAACGAAGTCCTGCTGGTGGTGGACAGCCTGACGGGTCAGGACGCGGTGAACGTCGCCCAGAGCTTTTCGGGCGAGGTGCCGCTGACCGGCGTCGTGCTGACCCGGATGGACGGCGATGCGCGCGGAGGCGCGGCGCTTTCGATGCGCGCGGTCACCGGAAAACCGATCAAGTTCGCGGGCACCGGGGAAAAGCTCGACGCGATCGAGCCGTTCCGTCCCAAGTCGGTTGCCGACCGGATCCTGGGCATGGGCGACGTTGTCAGCCTGGTCGAGAAGGCCGCGGCGACGATCAAGGAGGACGAGGCTGCCCGGCTCGCCGAGAATTTCGAGAAGGGCAAGTTCGACCTCGAGGACCTGCGCACCCAGTTGAAGCAGATGCAGAACATGGGCGGGCTGGGAATGCTGGCGGGCATGATGCCGGGCATGAAGAAGGCCAAGCAGGCGATGGCCGCCGCCGACATGGACGACAAGGTGCTGGTCCACATGGACGCGATCATCGGATCGATGACGGCCAAGGAGCGCAAGAACCCGAACCTGATGAACGCCAAGCGCAAGAAGCGCGTCGCGGCGGGCAGCGGGACGGATGTGCAATCGGTGAACAAGCTGCTGAAGATGCACCAGGAGATGGGTCGCGCGATGAAGCAGCTGAGGAAGATGGGCGGGCTCAAAAGCCTCGCGGCCATGTTCGGCGGTGGCGGGGCGCCCGGAATGGGCGGTCCCGGAGCGGCTGGCGGGTTGCCGGGACTCGGCGGACCCGGAGCCGGTGGTTTGCCCCCGGGACTGCCGGGGCTGGGCGGACCCAAGGGCAAGAAATAGTTTCAAACAATCAGACGTATAAACTCGAAAGGTAAGACATAATGGCAATTGCACTCAGGCTCTCGCGCGGTGGCGCGAAGAAGCGTCCGTATTATCGCATCGTCGCGGCCGACAATCGGTCCCCGCGTGACGGCAAGTATCTCGAACAGATCGGCACCTATAATCCGCTGCTCGCCAAGGATGACGAGAACCGCGTGAAGCTCGACGAGGATCGCGCCCGCTATTGGCTGGGCGTTGGTGCGCAGCCGTCCGACCGGGTCCTGCGTTTCCTCGACGCCGCCGGGATCAAGGAGCGCGAGGCGCGCAACAACCCGCAGAAGGCCGAGCCGGGCGAAAAGGCCAAGGAGCGCGCCGAAGAAAAGGCCGAGAAGCAGCGCGAAGCCGAGGAAGCCGCCAAGGCTGCCGAGGAAGAGGCGAAGACCGCAAGCGAAGCACCGGCCGAAGACGCTCCTGCCGAGGAAGCTCCCACCGAGGAAGCTCCCACCGAGGACGCCCCTGCCGAGGAAGCAAAGTCCGACGATGCAGGCGAAGAGGCCAAGGCCGAAGACGCCAAGGCCGAAGACGCCGGCGAAGACGCCGGCGAAGAGAAGACCGAGGGCTAAACGCCTCATGCCGCGATCCGTTCGTGCCGAACCTGTCGAAGCGTCCTTCACCTGTGGCTGTAGGTTACAGAAGAAGTACACGCCTTCGACAGGCTCGGAGCAGACGGGGGCTTGAGTATGTCGGACAAGCCTATCGAACTTGCCGCCATTACCGGCGCGCACGGAGTTAATGGCGAAGTCCGCCTGAAGCTGCTGGGGGAAGGCCTCGATGCCCTTCGCCAGCACGACAGCTTCAATGACGGCGCACTAAGCCTTAAAAAGGTGCGCAGCGACAATAAGGGCGGTGCTATCGCCCGCTTCGCCGAAATCGCCGATCGAACCGCGGCCGAAAAGCTGCGCGGAACCCTGCTCTCGGTCTCGCGGGAGGTGCTTCCTCCGCTCGAGGACGGCGAGTACTATCACGTCGACCTGATCGGGCTTCCGGCGGAAACGGATGCCGGTAACCCCGTCGGCAAGATCGTCGCGGTCGAGAATTTCGGCGCCACCGACATCGTCGAGATCGAACGGATTCCTTCCCCTGCCAAGGGCATGAAGACATTCATGGTCCCAATGACTCCGGATGCGGTGTTGCGATGGGATGCGGATGGAATGGTCATCGCCGCCGTGTTCGCCGAGGAATAGGGAACTCTTGCGCCATTTCGAACACTGATGCGGTATGAGATACGCACTGGCCATCCCGCTCTTGTTGATCACCGCCGCCTGTTCGGAAACGTCGCAACCGGACGCGAGTCCGCCGCCCCAGGAGGCTGGCGATAGCGCGTCGGGCACCCGCCCTGCGGACCAGCCGCAATTCATCACCGTCGAAGGTCGTATCGGGGAGGGCGTCGAATGCCCGATCCTCGAAACGCCCGACGGCGACACCTACGCGCTTAGCCTCGGCGACGCCGATTTCGGTCCCGGCGATTATGTCCGGTTTACTGGCGAAATGGCCGATGCGAGTTTCTGTATGCAGGGGCAGGGCACGCTGATCGCGGAACGGATCGAGGCGATCGATCCCCCGGCGCGCGACCGCGATCCGGCGCGGGCTGGGGGCGTCGAGTTGACCGAGGCGTATGTCACCGGTTCGTGGGTGAAGAAAGGGCTGGGCGGCGATTGCGCGAGTCCCGATTTCCGCATCACGCGAAGCCCCGGCGCGATCGTCCTCGAAGGCGAGATCGGCGATCACGACGACGATGCCCGACTGGTCCTGGGCGATTATCCGCGCATCGATCTCGACGAGCCGAGGGGCGACCTGCCGATCGAATCGCGCGGTCCCGACGGCCTGGCCATCCTGCGCCCGGCGAACGACGCGGCATATGACCCGATCACGATCGGCAGCGCGACCATCGAAGGCGACGGCGTTGTCTTTGTGAAGTGCTCCTGACGCGCTAGGGGCGTCGGCCATGCCATTTGCCGCAACCATACTGACGCTCTATCCCGAGATGTTTCCAGGGCCACTCGGCCAGTCGCTTGCCGGGCGCGCGCTGGAGCGCGGGGACTGGTCGTGCGAGACCGTCCAGATCCGCGACTTCGCGACCGACAAGCACCGCACGGTGGACGATACGCCTGCAGGCGGCGGCGCGGGCATGGTGCTGAAGCCCGATGTGCTCGGCGCCGCACTCGACAGCAGGGCCGACGACCGCCCCGTCCTCGCCATGACGCCGAGGGGGGCCCCGATCACCCAGGCGCGCATCCGTGAGATAGCACAAGGCGCCGGCGTAGCGCTTGTCTGCGGGCGGTTCGAAGGCTTCGACGAGCGGTTTTTCGAAGCGCGGCCGCAGGTCGAGCAGGTGTCCCTTGCCGACATCGTGCTTTCGGGCGGGGAACCGGCGGCGCTTGCCATACTCGATGCTTGCATTCGGCTGCTTCCCGGCGTAATGGGCGCGGCTTCTAGCGGGTCGGAAGAATCGTTCGAGGACGGTCTTCTCGAATACCCGCAATACACCCGACCGCAGGAGTGGGAAGGGCGCACGATCCCCGAAGTGCTGCGATCGGGGGATCATGCGAAGATCGCGGCGTGGCGAAAGCAACGCAGCGAGGACGATACACGGTTACGCAGGCCGGACCTTTGGGAACGCCATACGGGCGTTCGGGACCAGTCTGCCTCTGGCGCGCGGCACGAAACGAAGGAACGCAGGCCATGAACCTGATCCAGCAGATCGAAGCCGAGGAAATCGGCAAGGTCGAAAAAGAGATTCCCGATTTCCGCGCGGGCGACACCGTGCGCGTCGGTGTGAAGGTTGTCGAAGGACAGCGTGAGCGTGTGCAGAATTTCGAAGGCGTGGTGATCGCGCGTTCGAACCGCGGCATGGGTTCCAACTTCACGGTGCGCAAGATGAGCTTTGGCGAAGGTGTCGAGCGTGTTTTCCCGCTCTACTCGCCGATCCTCGACGATATCACCGTGGTCCGCCGCGGTATCGTGCGCCGGGCCAAGCTTTACTACCTGCGCGGCCGCACCGGCAAGCGCGCGCGTATAGCCGAACGCCGCGAGAACGCGCCGAAGGCGTAAGTCTTCCGACATACGAATTCGCGAAGGGCGGCCCTGCGGGGTCGCCCCTTTTTCGTTGCCGCTTGCAAACGGGCCTTCGCGTTGCGAGGAGCGTTCGCAATGACGACGAGAGGTCCTTTCCCGATATGCGCTTCACGATGCTCGCAGCACTCGCTGCCATCCTTTCCACCGCTGCCAACGCAGACGATCATACGATGACCGGGTCCGATAACGAACTCACCTTCGAGAGGGTTTTCGCCTCTCCTTCCCTCGACGGGCCGGCCCCGCGCCAGGCGAAGTTCTCCCCCGATGGTCGCTACCTCACCCTCCTGCGCAACCGCGACGACGACCGCGAACGCTACGATCTGTGGGGCTTCGACATCGCAAGCGGCGAATGGTCGATGCTGGTCGACAGCGAGGCGCTGGGCACCGGGCGCGAGCTTTCCGAAGACGAAAAGATGCAGCGCGAGCGGGCGCGGGTCGGCAATCTGTCCGGCATCATCTCCTACGACTGGGCGAAGGACGGGTCGGGCGTGCTGGTTCCGCTAGACGGCGATCTGTATTTCGCGCGGCTGGACGGTGACGTCACACGGCTGACGGATACCGAGGAAAGCGAGCTGAACCCGGCGCTCTCCAGCACGGCGCGCTACGTCTCCTTCGTGCGCGACCGAAGCCTTTGGGTCGCCGAACTCGGCGAGGATGCCGCGCCCGTTACCCCGAAGGAGGGCGAGACGATCCGCTGGGGCGAAGCGGAATTCGTCGCGCAGGAGGAGATGGGTCGGCTCACCGGCTACTGGTGGGGCCCCGACGACGAGCGCCTTGTCGTGCAGCGGACGGACGAAAGCCCGGTCGGCATCGTCACCCGCGCGGCCATCGGGGCGACGGGTACGACCGTTTTCGACCAGCGCTATCCGGTCGCGGGATCGGACAATGCGATCGTCGAGCTCTATGTGATGGACCCGGACGGCCAGAACCGGGTGAAGGTCGATCTTGGCGAAACCACCGATATCTACGTCGCGCGCGTCGATTGGGCGCCCGATGGCAGCGCGATCTACGTCCAGCGTCAGAACCGTGAGCAGACGGTGCTCGACGTGCTGCGCGTCGATCCGGCCACGGGCGAAAGCGAGGTCTGGTTCACGGAGAATGCCGCGCGCGAGGATTACTGGATCAACCTGTCCGACAATTACCGCTTTCTGAAGGACGGCACACTGCTGTGGTGGTCCGAGCGCGACGGCTACGGGCACTTCTATCGCTACGACGACGGGGACTGGACCCAGCTGACCGGCGGGACATCGCCCACGACGTCCCTGGTCGGCGTGGACGAGGAGGCGGGCACCTTCATCTACCAGGCGACCGAAAACGTCCTGACGCAGCAAATCTACACCGCCCGGCTCGATGGTGCCGGAGAGCCCGTGCGCCTGACCGATCCGGCCTACACCAACAGCGCGACGATGGACCGGACCGGCAATCGCCTGCTCGTCACCCGCTCCGCACCCAATCAGCCGCCCCAACGCTATCTGGCCGATACGAGCGGAGAGCGGCTCATATGGGTCGAGGAGAACCGGGTCGGGCCCGGACACCCTTACGAACCTTACGTCCTCAGCCATGTCACGCCCGAATACGGGACGATCGAGGCCGAGGACGGTACGCCGCTCCACTTCATGATCGTCCGGCCGAAGATCGAGCCGGGCAAGCAATACCCGGTGTTCTACTACCACTATTCCGGGCCGGGCCCGCAGATTGTCGATCGCGGCTGGCAGGGCGCGCTGGCGCAGGCCATCGTCGATCGGGGATACATCTATTTCGCGCTCGACGGGCGAGGGACGGCCAATCGCGGCGTCGACTTCGAACAGCCGATCTATCGCGCGATGGGCGCGGTCGAGGTGCGCGACCAGAAGACCGGGGCGCAGTTCCTCAAGGCGCTCGACTTCGTCGATCCCGACAAGATCGCGCTCTACGGCTGGTCGTATGGCGGCTACATGACGCTCAAGCAGTTGCAGGCCCATCCGGGGCTCTATGCGGCCGGTATATCCGGCGCGCCGGTGACCCGATGGGAGCTGTACGACACGCACTACACCGAACGGTTCATGGGCGATCCGAACGCGGTGCCCGAGGCCTATGAAGCGGCGAGCGCCATTCCCGAAGCGACCAACATCAGCGATCCGCTGCTGCTCATTCACGGCATGGCCGACGACAACGTGGTGTTCGAAAATTCGTCCGAACTCATCAGCGCCCTGCAGGAAAACAACGTTGCGTTCGAAATGATGCTCTACCCCGGCTACACCCACCGCGTGTCCGGCGAACAGATCAGCCCGCATCTGTGGAACACGATCTTCCGCTTCCTCGAAAGCCATGGCGTGACGCCACCCGAGTAACGGGCCTATCTGCGGGAGCCGACGTTGCATTCGGCCCGCTTTCCACACTCGTCCTTCGCATGCTCGCGGCGATTTGCGGCGGCAAACGCTTGCGACGTGCGCCGCTTGGCCCCATGTGGCAGCGCAGCACGTACAGGAGTGATTGATGGGTTACAGGGTTGCCGTAGTCGGCGCGACCGGGAATGTCGGACGCGAGGTCATGCAGATCCTCGCCGAGCGTGAATTTCCGTGCGACGAGGTTGCGGCGGTCGCCAGCGGGCGCAGCCATGGCACCGAAGTCGAGTTCGGCGACACCGGCAAGCTGCTCAAGTGCAAGAACATCGAGCATTTCGATTGGTCGGGCTGGGATATCGCCCTGTTCGCGGCCGGCAGCGGCCCCGCAAAGGAATACGCGCCCAAGGCCGCCAAGGCAGGCTGCGTCGTAATCGACAATTCCTCGCTCTATCGCATGGAGCCGGACGTCCCGCTCATCGTGCCCGAAGTGAACCCGGACGCGATCGACGGCTATACGAAGCGCAACATCATCGCCAACCCCAACTGCTCGACTGCGCAGCTGGTCGTCGCGCTCAAGCCCCTGCACGACGTCGCCCGGATCAAGCGCGTTGTCGTATCGACCTACCAGTCGGTTTCCGGCGCGGGCAAGGCGGGGATGGACGAGCTGTTCGAACAGAGCCGCGCGATCTTCGTCGGCGACCCGGTCGAGCCGGCGAAGTTCACCAAGCAGATCGCCTTCAACGTCATCCCCCATATCGACGTCTTCCTCGACGATGGATCGACGAAGGAAGAGTGGAAGATGATGGTCGAGACCAAGAAGATCCTCGATCCCAAGATCAAGCTCACCGCTACCTGCGTGCGGGTACCGGTTTTCGTGGGCCACGCCGAAGCGGTGAACATTGAGTTCGAGGAAGAGCTCTCGGCGGAACAGGCGCAGGAGATACTGCGCGAGGCGCCCGGCATCATGCTCGTCGACAAGCGCGAGGACGAGGGATACGTGACGCCGGTCGAATGCGCCGGCGACAGCGCCACGTATATCAGCCGCGTTCGCGACGATCCGACGGTCGAGAACGGGATCTCGCTGTGGTGCGTATCCGATAACCTGCGGAAAGGTGCGGCGCTCAATGCGGTGCAGATCGCCGAACTGCTCGGTCGACGGCACTTGCAGAAAGGGTAGCCCGACCATGCGTCGCCTCGCGTGTCTTCTCGCCGTTTTACCACTCGCCGCCTGCGACAGCGGAACCGTGCCGTCCCCGGCCGACCGGCAGAACGGACAGATTGCGGAAAGCGGGGAAGTGGCGCGCGACTTCGTTGCCTTGCACGGCGAAGGCCTGGTGGCTGGCACCGAAGCGTTCTATTTCGCCGCCGGCCGAAGCGAAGTCGAACGCGCTCTCGAAGCGGCCTTGGGCCCGATAGTCGAAAGCAGCGAAAACCCGGAATGCGGCGCGGGGCCTATCGAAAGCTCGCAATGGCCCGGCGGCCTCACGGTCAATTTCCATGACGGCAACCTAGTCGGCTGGACACTGCGCGAAGGGGCCCGCAACATTCAGATCGATGCCGATGTCGCAATCGGCACACCTCGCAGCACCGCCGAGGACGTTTCCGGCTACACCCCGATCGAGGACAGCACGCTGGGCGAGGAATTCGCGCTCGGCGAGAATCTCGGCGGCTTTATCGAGGGCGATACGGTCACCATGCTCTATGCCGGGACGCAGTGCTTTTTCCGCTAGGCCGCGCTAAAGCGTGACCATGACGCTCTCTGCCGACCTCTATTTCAGCTTTCGCTCGCCCTATTCCTATCTCGCGGTCGGGCGATATCGCGAGATGGCGGAGCAATACGACCTCGAAATAAGGCTGCGGACGGTCTGGCCGATCGCGATCCGCGATCCCGATATCCTGTTCACCGGCAATCCGGCAGCGCCGCGCTATATCGTGATGGACTGCATGCGCGCAGGCCAGTTCCTCGGCATCCCGATCCGCTGGCCGCGACCCGACCCCATCGTGCAGGACCTGAAAAGCGGCACGATCGCCGAGGACCAACCCTATATCCACCGCCTCTGCCGCCTTGGCCAATGCGCGACGCGGCGCGAAAAGGGGCTGGCGTTCGCTGCCGAAGTCGCACCGGTGATCTGGAACGGCGAAATCGAGAACTGGCATCAGGGCGATCACCTTGCGAAGGCAGCGGAACGCGCCGGACTGGACTTCGCCGAACTCGAAGCCGAAGCGGGTCGGGACGCCGAAGCGCTCGATGCCGAGATCGCCGACAACCAGAAGGCGCTCGAGGAAGCGGGCCACTGGGGCGTCCCGACGCTAGTCTTCGAGGGCGAGCCGTTTTTCGGACAGGACAGGATCGACATGGCCAAATGGCGCATGGAGCAGAAGGGGTTGGAAGCGCGGTGAACCATAAAATGGTCTTGCTGGGCGTGATCAGCATGTTCGCGCTTCTCAGCCCGACGTCTCCGGCGCGGTCGCAGTCCAGCGAAGAGGCAATGGAAGAGGCGATGAGAGACCTTCAGGAAACGCTGGATGCCCTCTCCGAGGACGAGGACGATTACGGATCCACGGCGACCGACATGGTCGATTACATCGGCGACGAATTGCCAACCCGAACCGGCGCGATCGTCTCTTACCAACTGGCGGATGAATACGATGGCTACACCGCAAAGCCGGGTTCGAACGCAATATTCATTGACATGGCAACGGGCACGAGACGCACCGTGGTCGATGAAGCAGGTGAGATGCTCTTCAATATCGACATCGTGTATGACGATAGTGCAACGGCCTATGCCGTGGGTTACATCGCCAGGGTCGGAACGGCTGCGGACTACGCTGCAGGGGTCCTCGATTTGGTCGTCGGCCGGTTCCCGGATCTGACACAGGTGCGCGTTGCCGAAAGCTTGCGATATGTGGACGCTCCGACATTCATCCTCGACAACTCCGTCGCTATAATCGCCTGGCCCACACAAACCGAAGCGAGCTACATGGTGATCGATCTTAGTTCGATGTCTGTATCCCGGATGGATGCGATCGATCTACCGGAGGCCGGCGAACTGCCGGAGCGGAAGTGCGACTGTCGCGATGACTGAACCGACCACCTCGGATTTTGAATGCTTCGATGGCACAAAGCTCGCCATACACCGTCATGGTGAGGGGCGGCCGGTCGTGCTGCTGCACGGCCTGTTCTCCAGCGCGCACATGAACTGGATCAAGTGGGGCCATCACGAACGGCTCGCCGATGCGGGGTTCGAGGCGATCATGCTCGATTTCCGCGTCCATGGCGAGAGCGAGGCGCCGCACGATCCCGAAGCGTATCCGAGCGACGTGCTGATGCGCGACGCGGCGGCACTGGTCGAACATTGCGGGCTGGAGGAGGAGGCATACGACCTCGTCGGATTCTCTCTCGGCGCGCGTACGTCGATCCATGCCTGCGCGAACAGCGTCCTGCATCCGCGCAAGCTCGTCGCCTGCGGAATGGGTGTCGAGGGGCTGGCGGAATGGGAGCGGCGCGCGGCGCATTTTACCCGCGTGATCGACGAATTCGACACGATCGGCCCGGGCGATCCCGCCTACACCGCGCGAACCTTCCTGAAATCGCAAGGGGTGGACCGGGTCGCGGCCCGATTGCTGTTGCAGGCGATGGACCCGTTCGACCTGTCCGACCTCTCCAAGATCACGATGCCGAGCGCGGTCATCAACGGCGCGGATGACGACGACAACGGATCGGGCGACGAACTGGCCGAGCGCCTTGAGCAGGGAAAGCATTTCGAGGTGCCGGGCAACCACCTCAACAGCGTGACGAAGCCTGAGCTTGGCGAGGCTATCGTCCGCTTCCTCACCGCTTCGTGAGGCCTTGATAAGAGCGCCCTGCGGGTTCAGACCCTGCGCACCAGTCTCGAGGATCGCGACCATGAATGCTCTCCCGCAACGCCTATGCCGAAAAGCCGCGGTCGTTTCCGTACTTGCGCTATTCGCGATAACCACGCCCGCTTCTGCGCAAGACGATCGGTCGGATGCGCGCACCGATACGACCGTGATGGTCCGGGCGACGGAGCCCGAAGCGCTCAACGACGTGCTCGTCGCGGCAGGCTTCGACACCGAACTGATCGAGAATCGCGAGGCCGGGGGTGGAGAGATCATCCGCGTCAAGGACGCCGACGGCTATTCCAGCATCCTGCAGTCCGATTGCAGCGAGGCGGTGATCGATTTCTGCGACACCATCGTGCTTTCGACTGGCTGGGATCTCGACGCACCGCTATCCGCCGAGGGGGTGGCCGAGGCGAACCGCGCCTTGCGCTATGTCTCGATCTACACCGACGACGAGGGCGACCCGTTCGTTCACTGGGCGATCCTGACCCGGCGCGAGGGCATTTCCGCCCCGCTCTTCCTCAACGCGCTGCGGCGGTACCTCGACGTTGTAGGCGATTTTGCCGGCTTCCTCGAAGAATACTCTGGCGGGGCCGCGGAGGCTGAAGCCGAAGAGATCGCGGCAGCCTTGCCGAACGGCGCATGAGGGCTGGCCTAATAGCTCGCGCCGAAACCGGGTCCAATCCGATGATCGGAGGAATATCATGCACGTAGTCATGACCGGGGCGACCTCGGGTTTCGGCCATAACACCGCGCGGCGCCTGGTCGAAGCGGGACTGGACAGGCTGACGATCGGCGCGCGCGAGCCGGCCGATCTGGATGAGGGGTTGGAACGTCCGCAGGTCGATGCTCGTGAGCTCGACCTGGAACATTTCTCTTCGGTTCGCGCCTTCGCGGATTCGATCGGCAACGAACCGATCGACGCGCTTGTTCTGAACGCCGGAATACAACTCGCCAAACCCGAACGCGCGCCGAACGGGATGGAGAAGACCTTCCTCGTCAACCAGCTGTCCCATTTCCTGTTGCTCGATCTGCTGCGCGACCGGCTCGCTCCCGGCGCGCGGGTGATCCTGACCGGCAGTGGCACGCACGATCCTGCGGCGGGGACGATGATCACGCCGCCCGATCACGCCGATGCCGAGCGGCTCGCATGGCCCGAACGCGATGAGACCTTGCCGCGCAGCAGATCGCAGGCCGCGATGCGCGCCTATTCAAGCTCGAAGCTCGCCAACATCATGACCGCGCGTGAGCTTGCGCGGCGCGAGGACGACCTGGTCGCCTTGTCCTTCGATCCGGGATATGTTCCGGGCACGCGGCTTTCGCGCGAATATCCCTGGCTCGTCGAAAAGGCGTTCCACAATATCCTGCCGCTGATAATGCCGGGCGACCGGTCGAGTTCGATCGACAACAGCGGACGATTGCTGGCCATGGCAATCGTGGACCGACAGTGGGACGATCACAGCGGGGCGTATCTCTCGGTGCGCGGAGAGGACACGCTGCTTCGCATCGAGCCTTCCGAATTGGCCCAGGACGATGAGGCAGCTGCGAAACTGTGGAACGATTGCAAGCGATTGGTGGGGCAATCATGAAGTACATCGCAACATTCGGCGCCCTGGTGCTCGCCGCCTGCGCGCCGGTGGACGGAGCGCGGGATATGCCAACTGGCGAAGCTGCGGGCGCGGTCGCCCCGACGCTGTTCGTCGCCAACAAACGTGGCAACACGCTCTCCAAGATCGACCTCGCGACCGGCGAAGAGGTGCTGCGCCGCGACAGCTGCGAGAACCCCCACGAACTCGCGACATCGCCGGACGACACCCTCGTAGCGCTGGCGTGTTATGGCGGCACGAGCGTCGATCTCTTCCGTACCGACACGCTGGAGCTTCAAGCCAGCATCGACCTCGGCGAGAACGCGCGCCCGCACGGCATCGTCTGGGTGGAAGAGGGGGCGATCTACGTTACGGCGGAGGGGCGCAAGTCGATATTCCGTGTCCAGAACCCCGCCAATCCGGATCGCGAGCTGACGGAATATCCGACCGGGCAGGAGGGCAGCCACATGGTCGCCGTTGCGGCCGACCGGCGCACTGCCTGGACCACCGATCTCGGCTCCAAGACAGCGACGCGGATCGACCTTACCGGCGCCTCAACGCCTCTTTCGGTCACCGTCGGGGAAGAGCCGGAAGGCATCGCGCTCAGTCCCGATGGCATGACGCTCTGGGTCTCGGCACGCGGATCGGACAGGGCCTTCGCGCTCGATCCGGCGACCATGGAAATACGCCAGACCGTTGACACGGGGCGCTTTCCATTGCGCCTTGCGATCCGGCCCCAGGGCGACGTGGCGGTGACCTCCAACCTGCGAGATGGATCGCTGAACGTCATCGACCTCGCGAGCGCGGAAGTTATCCGGACAATTGCGGTATCCAGCCCGGAAACGGCGCAGGAGCGCTTCCAGGTCACCATCCGGTGGTCGGACGACGGCGAGCGTATCTATGTCGCAGAAACCGCCAGCAACACCGTGGCCGAAGTCGATTACGCAAGCGGCACGGTCCTTCGCCGTCTTCCTGCGGGCGAGGGCGGGGACGGGCTGGCGATACTTCCATGAGCGCTCGCGAGCCCCTGACCATGGTGGGTTGGCGCGAACTGGTCCACCTGCCCGACCTAGGCCTTCATGGCGTCCCGGCAAAGATCGACAGCGGCGCGCGCACCTCGTCCCTCCACGGCACCGTGATCGAGGAGTTCGAGCGCGATGGCGAGCGTTTCGTCCGCTTCGCCGTCGACTTCGCCGACAGCAAGGTTCGCCAGGTTTGCGAAGCGGTGCATGTGGACGTGCGCGGCATCACAAGCTCGAACGGCGAGAAGCAACGCCGCTACGTCATCAAGACTCCGCTGAAGATCGGTACGAAAACGTTCAGGGCCGAAATCAGCCTCGCCGACCGCACCGAGATGAAATTTCCCATGCTTATCGGTCGATCCTCGCTGCGGCGGCGATTTGCAGTCGACAGCGGCTATTCCTGGCTCCAGACGCCGGAGCTCAAAACCACCCGCGGGCATAAGCCCTGACGCCGGAGACAGCCTCGTGAAGATCGCCATGCTCGCTCGCAACGCGAACCTGTACTCGCACCGGCGGCTGAAGGAAGCGGCCGAGGAACGCGGACACGATTTCGATATCCTCAACACCACCCGCTGCACGGTGAACATCGCCAGCCATCGCCCAACGCTCAGCTACAATGGCGAGACGCTGACAGGTTACGACGCGGTGATCCCGCGGATCGGCGCCTCGATCACGAATTACGGTCTCGCCATACTGCGCCAGTTCGAAATGGGCGGCACCTGGCCGCTGAACGAAAGCGTCGCGATCGGGCGCAGCCGCGACAAGCTCAGGTCGCTGCAGATTCTCGCCAAGTACGGACTTGGCCTGCCGCTCACCGCCTACGCCAACGATCCCAAGCAGGCCGAAGAGATCATCAAGGCGGTGAATGGTCCGCCCGTGGTCATCAAGTTGCTGGAGGGCACGCAAGGGATCGGGGTCGTGCTTGCCGAAACCATGTCGAGCGCCAAGTCCGTGATCGAGGCGTTTCGCGGTGCCAACGTCAATATCCTCGTGCAGGAATTCATCAAGGAAGCGGGCGGGACCGACATCCGCGCGCTTGTCGTCGGCGGGAAGGTCGTCGCGGCGATGAAGCGCACCGGTGCGGCCGACGATTTCCGCAGCAACCTTCACCGCGGCGGCAGCGCCGAGGTTATCAAGATCACGCCCGAGGAACGCTCGACCGCCGTGCGCGCGGCCAAGCACATGGGACTGAACGTATGCGGCGTCGACATGCTGCGAAGCAATCACGGCCCGGTGATCATGGAGGTGAATTCCTCACCCGGCCTCGAAGGCATCGAAAACGCGACCGGCAAGGATGTCGCCGGCATGGTCATCGATTACATGGCGACCAACGCGAAGGCGTGGAAGACGAAGACCAAGGGGCGCGGGTGAAATCGCCGTGTCCTGCCCTAATCGTAGGGCAGGGATACTCGGCGGCATTTCAGCCTCCGCCGGGTGTTACCGAAACGGCGGCTCGTTGAATGCGCGCAGTTTGCGTGAGTGCAGCCGGTCGCCTTCGTCGCGCAATCGTTTCACCGCTTCCAGCCCAATCTGCAAGTGGGCGGCGATCGCTTCCTCGTAGAAGCGGTTGGCCTGTCCCGGCAGCTTGATCTCGCCGTGCAGCGGCTTGTCCGACACGCATAGCAGCGTTCCATAGGGCACGCGGAAGCGATAGCCCTGCGCCGCGATCGTGGCGCTTTCCATTTCCACGGCAATCGCACGGCTTTGAGAAAACCGTTTTGCACTCGTTGAATAGTGCAGCTCCCAGTTGCGGTCGTCGGTAGTGACAACGGTGCCGGTGCGCATGCGCTGTTTGAGGTTCGCGCCTTGGACGCCCGAAACCTCTTCCGCCGCGGCGGCCAAGGCCTGCTGCACTTCGGCGATCGGCGGAATGGGGATCTCGGGTGGCAGCACGGCGTCGAGCACGTGATCGTCGCGCAGATAGGCGTGGGCGAGCACGAAGTCGCCGATCTTCTGGCTGGAGCGCACGCCTCCGCAATGGCCGATCATCATCCACGCATGCGGACGCAGGACCGCGAGGTGATCGCAGATCGTTTTGGCGTTCGATGGCCCGACGCCGATATTGACCAGCGTGATCCCCCGGCCATCGGCGCGCTTGAGATGATAGGCGGGCATCTGGTGGCGCCGCCATGCGGTGTCGTTCAGTTGCGCCTGAGCGTGATCGCTGGCGCTTTCGATCAGGAGGCCGCCCGCACCGGTCAGGTCGGTATAGCCGGTACCGCGATCGTTCGGACCGATCTGCCGGGCGCCCCAGTTGACGAACTCGTCGACATAGCGGTGATAGTTGGTGAAAAGGATGAAGTCCTGGAAATCCTCGACCTTCGTACCCGTGTAGTGAGCCAGTCTGGCGAGGGAATAATCGGTGCGCAGCGCATCGAACAGCGACAGCGGCATGTCCTCGTATTCGTCGAACTCGATCCCGTCGGCAAGTTCGTCGCCGATCAGGGACAGGTCGGTCGAGGGGAAGTGCTGCGCGATGTCCTGCGGCGCGATGCCGACCATGGCCGCGCCGGCTTCGCCATCGAGGACGTAGGGAAACGGGATTTCCTGCCGCGAACGTCCGACCTCGACATCGACATCGTATTCGGATGCAATGAGCCGCAATTGCTCGCCGAGATAGGACGCGAACAGGTCGGGGCGGGTTATCGTGGTGGTATAGGTCCCGGGGAGCTCGAGCCGTCCGAACGCCCGGCTGCGGTCTGCCGGACTATCCCCCTGCGCTCCGCGGCCCGAATACCTCAGGGTGAGCGAAGGGTATGCGTAGCTGCCATCGCTGCGCTTCCGCCGTGGCGGAACGGCTCCGTCGCGACCAAACGCGATGACGTCGGCGCGGAGGTCCGCGACGGCTGCGTCGTACTCCGATTGCAATTGCTCGATGAGGTCGGGGATCGCGATCATGCTGGGCTTGGTTGTTCCTGGCTGGGGGGCGTATTAACGGAAGTTCTTACAAAAAAGGCGCGGGAAGCCATTCGACCTCCCGCGCTTTTTTGGCAAGTACGACCCAGCGCATGGCCGGGCCGTACGCAAGACGAGGCTTACGCCGCGTCTTCGTTCTTGTGGTCGGTCGCTTCGATCAGCGCCTCGGTCGTGGTTTCGTCTTCGGGCTTCGCCACACCGTCTTCGAGCAGTTCGGCGGGAATCTCGCCCGGTTCGAGGTTCGGATCGGTGCGGTTCGCATCGACCTGTTCCTCGATCTCGCGCTGCTCTTCCTCGAACAGCTGCGCGAGAACGTCGACACCCTGCGACTGAAGCTCCGCCTCGTCATCGCTGCGCGCGACGTTGGCCTTGACGGTCACGTGGACCTCGGGATGAAGCGCCACGGTCACGTCGTGCATGCCGATCGTCTTGATCGGCGCGCCCATGATGACCTGCTTCTTGTCGATCTCGTGACCCTGGTCGTTCAATCCGGCGACCATGTCGCGCACATTGACCGAACCATAGAGCTGGCCGGCATTGGAGGACGCACGGATCAGGACGACTTCCGCGCCCTCGACCTTTTCGCCCAGCTTTTCGGCCTCAGAGCGACGTTCGGCGTTTTCCTTTTCGAGCCGCTCGCGGTTCGATTCGAACACCTTCGTGTTGGCGTCGTTGGCGCGCAGGGCCTTCTTCTGCGGGAGCAGGAAGTTGCGGGCGTAGCCGTCCTTCACGGTGACGACGTCGCCGATCGTGCCCAGCTTCTCGATACGTTCGAGGAGAATGATATCCATTGTGTCCTCTCCTCTTACTTCACGAGGTAGGGAAGCAGGCCGATATGGCGTGCGCGCTTGATCGCCTTGGCGAGTTCGCGCTGCTTCTTGGCGGAAACGGCGGTGATGCGCGAAGGCACGATCTTGCCGCGTTCGGACATGAAACCCTGCAACAGGCGAACGTCCTTGTAATCGATCTTGGGCGCATCCTCACCGGAAAACGGGCAGGACTTGCGACGGCGGAAAAACGGGCGTGCCATTAGTTGCGGTCTCCCTTGTCCGATCCCTTGTCCGATCCCTTGTCGGAGCGGCGTTTACGATCCCGCTCGTTCTTGCGCATCATCACGCTGGGTCCGTCCTCGTGCTCTTCGACGCGGATCGTCATGTAGCGGATGACGTCTTCGTTGATGCGGGTCTGGCGCTCCAGCTCTTCGACGACCTTGCCGGGTCCGTCGATGTTGAGCATTACGAAATGCGCCTTGCGATTGCGGTCGATCTTGTAGGCGAGCGACTTGAGACCCCAGGTCTCCGTCCGCAACACCTTGCCATCGTTCGCTTCGACGATTTCGGTCGCCGTGGCCGCCAGCGTGTCTACCTGGGACTGACTAAGGTCCTGACGCGCAAGGAAGATATGCTCGTAAAGAGCCATCTCACGTTTCCTTTCACTGCTGCCGATCGCTGGCTGATCCGTCCGGATGACGGGGCCCCTCCGGCTTTCTTTGCTATCCACCCGGAAACGGGCGGATGCGCGCACATAGCGGTTTTTGTGTACCATGCAAGGCTTGTGCGGGCGGAACGCGCGGTGCAAGCGGGTGTTGAAAGGGCTCTAGCGCGTACTGAAAGGGTTTCAACGCGCGCATCGAGGGGGATAACGCCATGCCAACCGGATTGACGGCGCTGCTGGACGACGTGGCGGTGATCGCGCGCGCCGCCTCCGCCTCCGTCGACGATATCGCCGCTGCCGCCGGACGGGCCGGATCGAAGACCGCAGGTGTCGTGATCGACGATGCCGCCGTCACGCCGAGCTACGTCACCGGGCTGGACCCTTCGCGCGAACTGCCGATCATCTGGTCCATCGCCAAGGGCAGCGTGAAGAACAAGCTGCTGATCCTGCTCCCCGGCGCCCTGCTCCTGTCCGAGTTCCTGCCGGGCGCGATCATCTTCATCCTGATGCTGGGCGGGGCCTACCTCTCTTACGAGGGCGCGGAAAAGGTGCTGGAGAAGCTGGGCGGCGCCAAGCATGGCAAGACCATCGAGGACCCGATCGAGGATCCCGAAAAGTTCGAGAAGGAGCGCGTGTCCGGTGCCATCCGCACCGACCTGATCCTGTCGGCGGAAATCATGGCGATCACGCTCAACGAAGTCGCCGCCGAAACGCTGCTGACCCGCGCCGGGGTGCTGGCGATCGTCGGCCTTGCGGTCACGGTATTCGTCTACGGCGCGGTCGCCTTCATCGTGAAGATCGACGATATCGGCCTTCATCTTTCGCAAGGCGCCAGCGAGTTCAAGCAGCGCTTCGGCCGATTCCTCGTGAAATCGGTGCCCTATCTCCTCACCACTCTGAGCTTCGTCGGCACGATCGCGATGCTGTGGGTCGGCGGCGGGATCATCGTCCATGGCACGCACGAACTAGGCTGGGACGGGCTTTACGATATCGCGCACGGCGCCGAATACGCTGCAGCCGGAGCGCTGGGAGCGATAGAGGGCTTGGCCGGATGGTTCGCCTATGCCGCGATTTCGGCCCTGATCGCTTTGGTAGTTGGCGCCATCATCGTCTTCGTGCTTCACAAGGTGATCGGCTGGGAAGGCGCGCACTGATGGACGACAAGCCTACGCTTTACACTTGCGCGCGCTCGCGCGGATTGCGCGCGACCTGGGCGGCGGAAGAGGCGGGCATCGATCTCGATCTCAAGATCCTGCCGTTTCCGCCGCGTCACGCCGCACCCGAATATCTCGACATCAATCCGCTCGGCACCGTGCCGCTTCTGGTCGATGGCGATTCCCGCCTGTCGGAAAGCTGCGCTATCGCCCATTACCTGGCGACGAGGAACGGCTACACCGATCTCGCCATTGCACCGGGCGAAACGGACTACGCCGAATACTGCGATTTCACCTACCACGCCGACGCAACCATCACCTTCCCGCAGACGGTCTACATGCGCTTCGCCATCTTCGAGAAGGAGAAGGGGCTGGAGCCGGCGGGGCAGGCGTATGCGCGCTGGTTTCACAAGCGGCTCGTCAAGATCGAGCAGCGCCTCGAAACGCGCGATTACCTGTGCGCCGATCGCTTTACCGTTGCCGATATCTGCATCGCCTACGCGCTGGTCCTGGCGCAGACTGTAGGCCTGGACGAAGGCGTACCGCATTCGCTCAAGGTCTATCGCGAACGCATGACCGCGCGCGACGCCTATCGCCGCGCATTCGAGCGGGAAGAAGCGGGGCGAAAAGCGCTGGAAGCCGCGGACTGAACCTCTCCGTCCACAGCGGATGACGGTTCGCAAATCGTCCCTCCGGAGGCGAACCTACGCCGCCTGATCCTCGCCTACCGGACGCGACGACAGATCCCGGCGCAGCAGCTTACCGAGGGGGTCGCGGGGGAGGGCGTCGACGAATTCGATATATCGCGGGCGTTTGTAGCCCGCGATCCGGGACTTGAAGCGCGCGGCGATTTCCTCGCGCGTCAGCGTTTCGCCCGGTTTCAGCACCACGAAGGCCTTGACCGCCTCGCCCCATTGCTGGTCCGGAACCCCGCAGCACCCGGCATCGGAGACTTCGGGCATATCGGCGAATACGGCGTCGACCTCGGCAGGATAGACGTTCTCGCCCCCGGTCTTGATCAGCTCCTTGGCGCGGCCGAGCAGGTAGCCAAGGCCGCGCTCGTCCATCGTGCCGAGGTCGCCGGTGCGCAGCCAGCCATGGCCGAGCGCGGCCTCGCTCGCTTCTGCGTTGCGCCAGTATCCCAGCATGACCGACGGGCCGCGCAGCGCGATCTCGCCTTCTTCGCCCGGCGGCAGGCGGTTTCCCTCATCGTCGAGGATCGTCATTTCGACATGGGGCATGGCCCACCCGATAGAACGAGGGTTCTCGCACATGTCGGCATAGTCGATGGCGGTGCAGAACCCGCAAATTTCGGTCTGGCCGTATCCGCCGACGACGCGCGCGTCCCAGTCCCGCTCCATGAAATCGTACATCTGCGGGCGCCCCATTCCGGCGCCGCCGGTGTAGTTGGAAAGTGGCATGACGCCGCCGCGCACCGCGTCCATCTGCGCCCAGGCGAAGCTGATCTGGGGAAAGGCGCTGGTCGTGGTGCAGCCTTCGCGATGGAGCAGGTCGAGGATCGCGGCGCTGTCGTCGTCCCGCCCGGCAAAGACGCTCGTCCCCCCGCACGCGAGCATTGCCGCGACCTGCTGCATCCCGACGACGTGGAACAGCGGATTGGTCGAAAGCAGCCGTTCGTCGCTGGTGAACCCGCGCCGCAACGCAAAGCCCATGGCGGACGAGGACACCGCGCCTTCCGATTGCAGGCACCCCTTGGGGCGGCCGGTCGTGCCGCTGGTGTACATCATGTAGAGCGGGCGGTCGGGCGAAAGGTCCGGGTGCGGACAGGGGGACTGTTCCACCGCGACGATCCTTTCGAACGCGCTGTGCGGGTCGTGCGCCTCGTCGACTTCGAAGGTCTCTCCCGCCTCGGCCTCTGCCAGCAAACCGGCGAAGCGCGGATTGACGAAGGTCATCGCCGGCTGCGCATTACCCATGATCCATGCAATCTCGCCGGCGGACAGGCGCCAGTTCAGCAGGACCGCAATGGCTCCGATCCGCCCGCAGGCGAGCAGGACGGTCAGATAGGGTGTCCCATCAGTCAGCAGGATCGCGACCCGGTCGCCGGTCGCGATCCCTTTCGCGAGCAGCCAGTTCGCAAGCCTTTCGACCCGCATGTCGAGGTCGGCGTAGGACAGGCGCTGGTTGCCATCGATTGCGGCTTCGTGCGCAGCGCATCGGCTCGCCGCCGCCTTGAGCAGCGTATCGAGCGAGAAATCGCGGGCGGGGCGGGTACGGTCTGCCGACATGCGCATTGTCCTTTTTGCACGGCGAAACCTAGCCGCGGCAACCACCCCGTTCCATTAGCGGTTTTCGGGTTTCTCCAGGGGCATCTTGCACCGACCGCACACCCGGTTCGGCCATGGGACGACGAACATTCCCCGGAAGAACAGGTTCTTCCCGCAATTCGGGCAGTTGAAACTCAGCATCCGCGAATTGGCGAGAACGAGGCCGACGATGGCGATGCCGAAGGCGATGGTCGAGTGACCGAAATAGCGGTCGATCACCAGGACGAACAGGATCGAGAGAAGCAAGGCTCCCGCCATGAACCAGGCGTGCCGTCTAGCGTGCTCGTAAACGGTCAATCGAGCCGCTCGAAAATCGATCGGGCAAAGGCGGTCAGCGTATCGTCCCGCGCGCCCATAACGACGATGCGGTCGTCCTGGCGGGCGAGTTCGACGATCCGGTCCCCGCACGCCTCGCGCTCGGGAATGTGCTCGGCGCTGCCGCCGCGGTCGCGGATCATCGCGACGATCCGCTCTGTCCCTTCGCTGCGATCCACGGTTCCGCCGAAATAGACCGGATCGCACATGATGGTGCAGTCCTCTTCGCGCAGTTCGGCGGAGAAGGTCTGCGCCAGTTCCTCGCCCATCTGCTGGAGCGGGCCGTATCCGTGCGGTTGGAAAAAGGCGATGATCCGGCCTCCACCGGTTTGCGATGTTGCCTGGAGCGTGCGCAGAGTCGCGGCGCATTTCTCCGGGTTGTGTCCGAAATCGTCGATCACTGTGATACCGGAGGGGGTGGTGCCGACGACATCGAACCGGCGCGCGAGGCCGGCGAACGAACCGAGCGCGGCGACGGCCTCCCCGGTCGCGATCCCGGCCGCGCTTGCCGCGGCAATGGCGGCGAGTGCGTTGGACAGGTTGTGACGTCCGGGCATCGGCACGCGCAGGTCGAAGGTCTCGCCGCAGCGATTGTCGCGCAGTTTTGCGTCGGTCGAAAGCGCCTCGTCGGCGATCGAACCTTCGACGATGGCGAGGTCGGCGTCCTCGGACCGGACGCCGTAACTCGTGACGTGCGCACCCTTCGCAGCCAGCGCGCGCGCTTCTTCGTTATCGAAGTTCACGACGGCGCGTTCGGCCTCGGCAAGATAATTGCCGAACAACTCGCGCAGTTCGTCCATTGACTTGTGATCGAGGCTGACGTTCAGCAGCACCGCGATGCTCGGGCGATAGAGCGCGATGGACCCGTCGCTTTCGTCGACCTCGCTCACGAACATGTCCGATGTGCCGACGCGCGCGCTGGCGAACGGATTGTCCTCGGTCGCGAAGTTCTTCATCACCGCGCCGTTCATCACCGTGGGGTCGCTGCCGCATTCGTGCAGGATCCAGGCGATCATCGCGGTGACGGTCGACTTGCCCGACGTGCCGCCGACCGCGATCGAGCGCGGGGCGCGGTTGAAGAAGGCGGAGAGCAGGTCGGCGCGGCTCATCCGTTCGCAACCCAGCTCCTTCGCCCGGGCGACTTCGGGCACGCTGTCCTCTATTGCGGCGGAGGCGATGAGAATCTGGTTGGCCGAACGGATGCCGCTGCCATCCTGCGGAAACAGCTCGAACCCGTTGCCCTCCAGCCATGCGAACTTTTCGGGCGTGCGGCCCTGATCGAAACTGCGATCCGACCCGGCAACGTCGTGTCCGCTGCCGTGCGCGATCTGCGCCAGCGGGAGCATCCCCGAACCACCGATACCGCAAAAGAAGAACGGGCGCCCCGAAAGCGCCGAAGGATCCGACCCAGCCATGGCGGTCACGGATATTGGCTTGCATGGGCCTTTACAAGCGCCGTAGGCAGGCGCGCATGACGAATATCGCGATATGCGCCCCCGCGACCCCCATTACCCGCGACCACAAGGTCGCCCTGGAAGAACTGGTCGCAGCGGAGTTTCCGGGAACGCGCGTCACCTTCCACGAACAATGCTTCACGCAGGCCGGGCATTTCGCCGGCGACGACCTGACGCGGCTTACCGCGCTGCTCGAATGCGCGAACGATCCGGCCTTCGATGCGGTGTGGTTCGCGAAGGGCGGATACGGTTCGAACCGCATTGCGCAGGCGGCGGTGGCGCAGATGGGTCCGGCAGCGCGGTCGAAGACCTATGTCGGCTTTTCCGACTGCGGCTATCTGCTGGGCGCGCTCTACCATGCCCGGATCGGCCAGTGCGCGCACGGATCGATGCCTTCGAGCGCCCGGTCCCCCGGCGGGCGGGAAGCGGTGCGGAGGGTGCTGCGCTGGCTTTCGGGCGATAATTCCGGGCTCGAACCGCATCTCGACGGCACGACGCCTGCTGCGGCCTTCAACCTCATCACGCTCACCATGCTGGCGAAGACGCCGATCATGCCCGACCTGTCCGGCCATGTGCTGATGGTCGAGGAGGTGAGCGAGCACCTTTATTCGATCGACCGGCTGTTCTTTGCGCTGGCGAATAGCCTGCCGCGCCTTGCCGGACTGCGGCTCGGCGCGATCACGGCGGTGCCGGAAAACTACGTCGAGTTCGGTCAGAGCGAGGAGGAGATCGCCCGTTATTGGTGCGAGCGGGCGGGCATTCCGTATCTCGGCAGGGCCGAGATCGGCCACACTTCCGCCAACAGGGTCGTCCCCTTCGGACTTGCGGCACCGGCGCGCGCTGCGTAGGCGCGCCTCGCCAAGGAGAGATTTTATGCGAGCATTCGTTTTTCCCGGGCAGGGAAGCCAGAAAGTCGGCATGGGCAAGGAGCTGGCCCTCGCAAGCACCGCCGCGCGCAGCGTGTTCGAGGAGGTGGACGATGCGCTCGGCCAGTCTCTTTCGACCATCATGCGCGAAGGGCCGGAGGAGGACCTGACTCTCACCGCCAACGCGCAACCCGCGATCATGGCCAATGCGATCGCGACCCTGCGCGTGCTCGAACAGGAATTTGGCGTAAAGCTCGCCGATCATGCCGGATGCTGTGCCGGGCACTCGCTGGGCGAATACACGGCGCTTTGCGCGCTGGGCGCCTTCGACCTCGCGACGACCGCGCGTCTGCTGAAGCTTCGCGGCGAAGCGATGCAGGCTGCCGTCCCGGTCGGCGAAGGGGCGATGGCCGCCTTGCTGGGGGCCGATGTCGGAACGGCGGGGCAACTCGCCGACGCCGCGGCAAAGCGTGAAGTGTGCGAAATCGCCAACGACAACGATCCTGCGCAAGTCGTGATCTCCGGGCATGTCGGTGCCATCGACCGGGCTATCGCGATGGCCAAGGAGCACGGGATCAAGCGCGGCGTGAAACTGCCGGTTTCCGCGCCGTTCCACTGCTCGCTCATGCAGCCTGCCGCCGACCGGATGGCGGCCGCGCTGGCCGATCACCCACCCGCCGATGTCGAAATCCCGCTGTTCGCCAATGTCACAGCCGAGCCGGTTACCGGCGGCGAGAAAATCCGCGAACGCCTGATCGAGCAGGTCACGGGCCGGGTGCGCTGGCGCGAAAGCGTGCTCGCCATGGAAGATGCGGGCGCCGAGCTTTTCGTCGAACTGGGCGGCAAGGTGCTCGCCCCGATGATCGGACGCACCGCGCAGGGCGCGCGCACGACCAGCCTCGTCACCATGGAAGACCTGGAAGCCTTCGCCAAGGAGATCGTTTGATGTTCGACCTTTCCGGAATGAACGCGCTCGTCACCGGGGCCAGCGGGGGAATCGGTTCGGCCATCGCAACCGCGCTCGCGAGCCGGGGTGCGCGGGTCGCGCTGTCGGGTTCCAACGGCCAGAAACTGCGCGCCTTTCGCGAACAGCTGATCGAGGAGACCGGCAATCCCGAGCATGGCGATCACGTCGAGATCACCTGCGACCTGTCGAACGCCGAGCAGGTCGAGGAGCTGATCCCCGCAACGCTCGACACGCTGGGCGGGATCGACATCCTCGTGAACAACGCCGGCATTACCCGCGACAACCTCGCCATGCGGATGAAGGACGAGGAATGGGACGATGTCGTGCGCATCAATCTCGAAGCCGCGTTCCGCCTGATGCGGGCCAGCGCGCGCCCGATGATGAAGGCGCGCTTCGGGCGCATCGTCAACATCACCAGCGTCGTGGGCGCGACGGGCAATCCCGGCCAGATGAACTACGCCGCGGCGAAAGCGGGCGTCACCGGCATGACCAAGAGCTTCGCGGCCGAGGTCGCGAGCCGCGGCATCACCGCCAATTGCATCGCACCCGGCTTTATCCGTACTGCCATGACCTCGTCGCTCGACGAGAAGCAGCAGGACGCAATCAACAGCCGCATTCCGATGGGACGGATGGGCGAGGGCGGCGATATCGGCGCGGCCGCCGTGTTCCTTGCCAGCCGGGAAGCGGGCTACGTCACCGGCGAGACCTTGCACGTGAACGGCGGCATGGCGATGCTGGGGTAGGAGAATGATCCTCTATTTCGTCGCAATATTAACCTCGGCCCCTGCTGCGATAGATCCGCAACACGATAGCCGTTTCGATTGCGTTCTTGAGTCTGCGCCTGCAAATTTTGGCGACCAGATTTTGGATAACTTGATCGCCGGTATGGCAGTTTCAGAAGCTGAAGACAGGTCTGCCGAAGAGGACGAACCGGCGGTGGATTTTCGTAGCCTTGCTCGTTCTTGCCGGGAATCAAGCGGCATCAGCGACGACAAGGCCAATGCCTACGCTACAGCCGTTTATGCTCAGGTGGTTGGGTCCGCCGCGAGGAAACAACTGGCAAATATGGGTTTTGATTTTTCGGTCATCGATCAAGCTGACTACTTGTCGCATAGCGGCGCCCTTCCGAAACTCCCTGACCGGGTGAAGGAGGATGTTCGTCGTCAGGTCAACGCATTCTCGGAGGAAAATCCTAACCGGGCTCGGCGCGTGGCGCTCCTTACGCAGATATATTTTATGCAAGCCTTTCTTCTGACCATCTCAATCGCTCAACTAAGCGCTCAGGAATGAAACCGTACCCTTATCCCCAAGCGAATAGGGCTGCTTGAAGCGTCGAACTTGCCCGCACGCGCATCCGCGCTAAGGTTTTACGCAAATTCACCGTCTGCCGGGGCGATTCCTGCCCTTGCGGCGCCTCGCTTTAAAAGGGTGGGTCAAACCGATGAAGGCTACGATCGAACGCGCGACGCTCCTGCGTTGCCTGTCCCATGTCCAATCGGTGGTCGAACGCCGCAACACGATCCCGATCCTGTCCAACATCCTCATCGATGCGAGCGATGGCGGCAGCGTAAAGGTCATGGCCACCGACCTCGATCTGCAGGTGCTCGAGAGCATGAGCGCTGCCTCGGTCGAGACGCCCGGTGCGATCACGGTGTCCGCGCACCTGTTGTTCGATATCGCGCGCAAGCTGCCCGATGGCAGCCAGGTCAGCCTTGAAACCTCTGACAACCGGATGGAAATCCGTGCCGGGCGCAGCCGGTTCAAGTTGCCGACCCTGCCGCGCGACGACTTCCCCGTAATCGTCGAGGGCGACCTTCCGACCAGTTTCGAACTGCCCGCGCGCCAGCTCGCCGAGATGATCGACCGCACCCGCTTCGCCATCTCGACCGAAGAGACGCGCTACTACCTCAACGGCATTTTCCTGCACGTCAGTGACGAGGACGAGCCGGTGTTGAAAGCCGCCGCGACCGATGGTCACCGCCTTGCCCGCTTCACGCTCGCGCGGCCCGCGGGCGCGGAGGGCATGCCCGACGTCATCGTCCCGCGAAAGGCGGTCGGCGAACTGCGCAAGCTGCTGGAAGAGGCGATGGACGGTGCGGTCCAGATCGACCTGTCGGCGAGCAAGATCCGCTTCACGCTCGGCGGAGAGGGGGGCGTCGTGCTGACCAGCAAGCTGATCGACGGCACCTTCCCAGATTACAGCCGCGTCATTCCGACCGCCAACGACAAGCTGCTGGAGATCGACCCGCACGAATTCTTCACCGCCGTCGATCGCGTCGCCACTATCGCCACGGAAAAGACGCGCGCGGTTAAGATGGGGCTCGATACCGACAAGGTGACGCTGTCCGTCACTTCGCCCGACAACGGCAATGCCGCCGAGGAACTTATGGCCGGCTACAAGTCCGAAGGGTTCGAAATCGGCTTCAACGCCAATTACCTCAAGGACATTCTCGGCCAGTTCGATTCCGACAAGGTGGAGCTGCATCTCGCCGATGCGGGCGCGCCGACGCTGATCCGCGAGAACGACAAGAGCCCGGCTCTCTACGTCCTGATGCCGATGCGCGTATGAGGCGGCGCGCGCTGCTGGCGGCGGTGCTCGTCGCGACGGGCGCGACCGGGCTTGCCGCGCAAGCGCCCGAGGGCGAAAGTCCGGCCTTCTCCGCCGAAGACGACCTCGACTGCGCGATCTATGTCGGCGCCCTGATGGCGGAGATGAGCGACCGGATGTCGCCGGAAAACCGCGTCGGCCTGACCTCGGCTCTGACCTATTTCGTCGGCCGGTACGAAGCACAGCGCGGAACCGACCTGACCGAAGCCTTTCGAGAACGCTACGCCATCTATCGCGAACGCGATCCCGCGCAGATCGAGCAGGTCTGTTCTGTGAGGATGCGCGCTTTCAGCAACCGGCTGCAGCAATCGGGCAGCGCGCTCAGCCGCATGCAGCCATCCGCGCCGGAGGGCGATCCCGGCACGGATGCGAACCCCGCGAAATAGTTTCACATCGCGGGTGGGATTGGGTCCCGCGCTGATATATCGGCGATTGACCCCGCAAGGAGACCCGTTTCGATGACCTTCGCCCAAGTCCAGGTCCGCAAGGCCGATCTTTCCGATGCCGTACTGGTCGAAAGCGACCCCGGACCGCTGGCCGACGAGGGCGTGCGGCTGCGAATCGAAAGCTTCGCGGTGACGGCGAACAACGTCACCTATGCCGTGGTCGGTGATGGCTTTGGCTACTGGAACTTCTTCCCGCCGCTCGGCGCAGAAGGCGAAGGCCTCGGCGTCGTGCCGATGTGGGGGCACGCCCGCGTGACCGAGAGCAACCATACCGATATCGCGGTGGGTGAGCGGGTTTATGGCTACCTGCCGATGGCGACTGGCGTGGACGTGTTCCCGGTGAAGGTCGGTGAGCGCGGCTTCGAAGACGGCGCGCTGCATCGCCGCGATCTCAGCCCGGTCTACAATCGCTATTCACGCCTTGCCGCCGATCCCGAGCACGACCCGTCGCGCGAGGCGGAGCGCATGATCTTCGGGCCGCTGTTCCGCACCGGGTTCTTGATCGATGCCTTCATGCGCAAGGAGGAGTGGTTCGACGCGCGCGAGGTGATCCTGACCAGCGCCTCGTCAAAGACGGCCCTGGGGCTTGCGAGCGTGGCGCGGCAGAACTCGCCCGATATCAAGCGGATCGGCCTCACGTCGGAGCGCAACGTCGAATTCGTCGAGGAAACCGGCCTGTTCGACAAGGTCCACACCTATGCCGAGATAGGCAACCTCCCCTTGCGCGAGTGCGTCGCCGTCGATTTCGCCGGAAATGCGGACGTGCTGCGGACCCTGCACGAACATTTCAACCAGATGCTGGCCTATTCCTGCCTTGTCGGCGCAACCCACGTGGAAGCGCGCAGCAGCTTCGAGGGGCAGGATAACCTGCCGGGGCCCAAACCCACCCTGTTCTTCGCACCCGACCACGCCGTCGCGTTCTTCGAGGAACACGGACCCGAAGAGGGCGGGGCACGCATCGCGAAAGCCTGGCATACCTTCCTCGGCGATGTCGACGGGACGATCGAGGTCGAGCGCCGCAGCGGGCTCGAAGCGGCGCGCCAGTCCTATCTCGACACGCTCGAGGGCACGGTCGATCCTGCCAAGGGGATCGTGATCGAACCCTGAAAGCGGGCGTAGGCTCGGGCGCCTATTCGGCCGCTTCCGCGAGTTCCGCGCGCTGCGGTCCGCGAATAAGGCCGCCGGGCGTCTCACCGGTCCATGAGCCCGCCTCGAAGGTGATCGCGCCGCTCTTGATCGTGTAATCGTACCCTTGCGCCTTCTGCAGCAGGCGCTTGCCATCGGCGGGAAGGTCGAAGGCAAGCCATGGCCGCCCCAGCTTCAGCCGCCCCATGTCGATCACATTGATATCGGCGAGGTAGCCCGGCGCAATCAGACCGCGATCCTCCATTCCGTAGAGCAGGGCGGTATCGCGCGACTGCCGCTTGATCGCGTGTTCGAGGCTTACCCGATCGCCGCGCCTGCGACTTTTCACCCAGTGTTCGAGCATGAAGGTGGGGGAGGCGGCGTCGCAGATGGTGCCGCAATGCGCTCCGCCGTCCGACAGCGAATTGACGGTGTCATCGGCGTGCTGGAGCGCGTGGAGGAAATCGAGATTGCCGTCGGCGTAGTTGAGGATCGGCAGGTAGATGAAGCCGGTCCCGTCCTCGCGGCATAGCATGTCATAGGCGTATTCCTGAGGATCGACCCCGGCCTTCTGCGCACGCGCATTCACGCTCGCATCGGTATCAGGCTCGTAGTCGAAGTCCGGGTCCATCTCGTATTGCAGTGCCCACCCTTGCGTGACGACCATCACGACCTCGATGATGTCCTGCGGCGCCCCGAAGTAGTCGTTCGCCTCGCCCAGCAATTGCGCCTTGAACGCGGGATCGAGCAGCTTCGCCTTTTGCTCCTCCCACGGCAAATCGGCGATCCGCTGCCAGCTGGGGCGATAGACGAAGGGGTGGACCGTGCCGCGCCAGGCCATGATGATGCCGTTTCCGCGCAGCGCGATCTGGGCGACGATGTTGGCGCCGTTATCGTTCTCCGCCCGCATCTGCGCGATCTGTTCGTCGAGGCTGAGTTCCTTCGCGATCGATTGCAGCGCGGCGAAGGTCACGGGGATGTCGGCATCGCGGCTGAGCTTGCCCATCCAGTCGAATTCGTTCCACTCGCGCTTGAGATCGCTCGCCATTTCGAAGACCGCGTGCCCGCCTGCCGTCTTCGCGCGGCCCATGGCATGGCCGATCGCGATGAGTTCCTCCGCGGTCGCGGTGGTGCCGGGCACGAGTTCGCCCTCGACCGATTTGTGCAGGACCGTGCGCGAGGTCGAGAAACCGAGCGCTCCAGCGCGAACCCCGTCCTCCACGATCCGGCTCATCTGCGCGATATCGTCCTTCGTCGGGACGGCCCCGGGCTGCTCACGATCGCCCAGCACGTAAGCGCGCACGGCGCCGTGTGGGACATGCGTGCCGACATCGATTGCACGGGGCAGTTTCTCGAGCGCGTCGAGATATTCGGGGAAGGTCTCCCACTCCCACGTGATCCCTTCGGCCAGGGCGGTGCCGGGAATGTCCTCGACGCCCTCCATCAGGCTAATGAGCCATTCGTGCCGGTCGGGCTTGGCAGGTGCGAAGCCGACCCCGCAATTGCCCATGACGACGGTGGTGACGCCGTGCCAGCTCGACGGAGCCATTTCCTGGTCCCACGTCGCCTGCCCGTCGTAATGGGTGTGGATGTCGACGAAGCCGGGGGCGACGATCTTGCCGGTGGCGTCGATCTCGCGCGTTGCAACGCCCGCGACCGTGCCGACCGCGGCAATCAGGCCGTCCTTGATGGCGACGTCGCCAGTGAAGCGTTCATCGCCGCTGCCATCGACTATGGTGCCGCCGCGAATGACGAGATCGTAGGTGGCGCTGCCTGCGCGGGTGGCGTGGTCGGTCATGTCTCTCTCCGTGAACTCTCCGGAGCCGAGAATGTCCTATCGCCGCGAACGAGTCCAGCGCCGGTCAGGCGGCGTGCCGTTCCTCGCTGGAGGTTTGGGGTCCGCCCAGAAAGTCGCGGATCGCCGCTATGCTCTGACGGGAATGGGTCAGCAGGAACAGGTGACCGCCGCCCTCGATCACGACCAGGCGCGAGCCGGGTATCGCGCAATTGAGGATCTGGCCATTGGCGGGCGGTACGATCCGGTCGTCCGCGCCCATCATGATAAGCGTGTCCGAAGCGATGAAGGGCAGCGCGGGCAGGCTTGTCCAGCCGAACATCGCCATCAGCTGATAGGCATAGCCGACCGGGGAGGGCGGCTTGAGCCGGCCCATCGCGGCGCGCTTCTCGGCGCGCGAGCGGTCGCCCATCGGCGCGCCGTACATGGCGGCGAAAAGTTCGTTCATGTAGGCAAGATCGGCCTGCCGGGTGGGATCGGCCATCGCGCCCAGGGCCGACGGATCGCCCGGCACCATCAGCATCCCCGCCCCGGTGGCGGCCAGCACGAGCTTGCGGGTGGAGCCGGGATGCTGAAGGGCGAAATGCTGCGCGATCGAACCGCCCCAGGATACGCCCATCACGTCGACCCGCTCGACCCCGAGGCGGGAAAGCAGGCGGCGTGCGGTCCAGCTCATGATCGATGGATTGTACGGCACCACCGGATCGGGCGAGTCCCCGGTTCCGGGCATGTCGAACATGATCAGCGCGCGTTCGGGCATGGCGTTCGCGAGCGGAGCGACCGCCTCGATATTGGCGCCTATGCCGTTGAAGAACAAAAGGGGCGGGTGCTCCGACGCTTTGTCCAGTCGCCAGGTGGCGGTCCGCAGCCTCCGCCCTCCGGCGCGCTCCATGGTAACGGTCGCGCCGTCCATCGCATCGTCCAAGATCGTGTCCTTCAAAGCTTCGGCTATCGCCCCTGTCCGAGCGCATTGAAATGCTGCCCGGGTCGTGCGAGCGGTAACAGAGCGTCGCGGTTTTGCCCAGCGCGCGAGAAACAGGCCGGCGCCCGCCGAGGGTGTAAGAGTTTCTTACAAGATGCCGCCTGGTTTTAAGGTTTTCCTTACCAAGGTGTCTTACCGCAGATCGACGGCCGGCCCGGCCTGTTGGCAACAATTACAGCGGGAAAAGGCAGCACGTGCCCTTCAAGGGTCTTCTTTCATCCAGAACCGACAGGAAGGCGAAGACCGTCCGGACGCAGGCGGAGGCGTCGCCTGTCGGGAATCGAGACACTGCCGCGGTTCTCAGCGATGACGAGAAACTCGCGATGCTGGACGATCTCGAGCGCTCGGGCCTCGGTTGGTTCTGGGCGAGCGACGCGGGCGGAAACCTGACCTATCTCAGCGATACCATCGCGCAGCGGATCGATACGCCGCTGTCGGACCTCATCGGCCGTCCGCTGACTTCGATCTTCGTGTCTGCCGAGCACGAGGTTCGCGGCAAGACGCTGGCGCTGAAGCTCGGTGCGCGCAAATCGTTCAGCGGGTTCGCAGTCCAGTCCCAGCAGCATCCCGAACGCGCGGTCCTGCGCCTGTCCGGCCAGCCTGTCTTCGACGACGACGAATTCATCGGCTATCGCGGCACCGGCACCGATGTGACCGACGAATACCACCGCGAGGAGGAGACCGAGCGGCTGGCAAAATACGATTCGCTCACCGGCCTCTCCAATCGCCACCGCATGTCGCACCTGATCGACACGACTCTTACCGCGTTCAAGGCTGCAAAGCGCAATGCCGCGGTGCTGATGCTCGACCTCGACCGGTTCAAGCATGTGAACGATACGCTGGGTCACGCCGCCGGAGATGAATTGCTCCGCCAGGTCGCCGACCGGCTCAAGCGATCGATCGAGGTCGATTGCCATGTCGGGCGGCTCGGTGGTGACGAGTTCCAGGTACTCATCCCCGACCTCGACGATCGCGGCGAGCTTGGCGAAATCGCGATGAAAATCATCACGATGCTCAAGCAGCCGTTCTCGCTGGAAGAGGGGCGCGCGGTTATCGGCGCGTCGGTCGGGATCGCCATCGCCCCGCATGACGGCGTGACGACTGCCGATATCGTGCGGTCCGCCGACCTCGCGCTTTACGCGGCGAAGAATGGCGGGCGCGGGCAATTCCGGTTCTTCTCCGGTGACCTGGAGAACGAGGCGCTTTTCCGCCGGCGCCTGGAAGAAGGTCTAGCCGAGGCGCTGCGCAAGGAACAGTTGTTCCTGCGCTATGAACCCATCCTCGATGTCGGCAGCGGCGATGTCTGCGCGCTGGAAACGCACATTTGCTGGCGTCACGAACAGCGCGGCGAAATCGACGAGGACGAGTTCGCCGTCATCCTCGAAGGTTCGGGGCAGGTCGTCGAAGTCGGCCAGTGGGCGATCACGGAGGCGTGCCGGGCCGCCGGGGAATGGCCGGAATCCGTACGGGTCGCGGTCAACATCCCGGTCGCGCTGTTCATGGCCGACGGGTTCGTCGAACATATCTCAGCGGCGCTGGAAGCGAGCGACCTCGCCCCGCATCGGCTCGGGCTGGAGATCAGCGAGGCGATCTTCTTTGGCAATTCCGAGGCGGTCGACCGTACGCTGGCCCAGCTGTTCAAGCTGGGCGTGCGGTTGACGCTGGATGAATTCGGCAGCGGCCATTCCTCGCTTGCCTATCTACGCCGCGCACCGTTCGACATGGTCAAGATTGACGAGAACCTCATCATCGAGGCGGAGCGGGGCGGAAACCGCGATCTCGGGCTTGTGCGCGCGATCGTGGCGCTTGCCAGCGCGCTCGAAATGGGGACGATCGCCAACGGGATCGAGACCACGGACCTCTACGACCGGCTGCGCGAATGCGGCATCGGCTGCGTCGAAGGCCCGATCTTCTCCGACCCGATCGGGCTCGATGCCGTGCGGGAAGAATTCGAGGGCGGAACCTGGTCCATCGCGCCGAGCGGCGATCGGCTTGCCCGCGCGCGTCGTCGGACGGTCTATCGCAAGATCCAGGTCATCCACGACGACCATTCCTACGAGGTGACGCTTCGCAACCTGTCGCGGACCGGCGCGCTCATACAGGGCCTCGAGGACGTGCCGAAAGGGACGCAATTCGTTGTCGATCTGGGTGGAGGGCAACTGGCGGTGGCCGAGGTCATCCGCTCGAACGGCGACACGCAGGGGCTGCAGTTCGAGGAGCCGCTGGTCGATGACGGTTCGGGCGGCCTCGTGACCCGCAACCGCGTTAGCCCCTACGCCCTCGCATCGGCCGGAGCGCCGCTCGCCGCGCTTTCGCAGGGCGATTACAAGGGGATGGAAGGCGGCGGGCTCGGGCAGGGGGGCGCGAGCACGCCCAAGTTCGGCTACGCTCGCCGGAGCAGGTCGGAAGCGGCCTAGACCACAGTCTCAACCCGTGCGGTCCGGCGCATCGGTTGCTTGCGATATTCGCGAATGACACGCGGCTTCCTGCCAGCTATTCGCGCGGGGCAATGACTGACCTTTCCAAGATCCGCAATTTCAGCATTATCGCTCACATCGATCACGGCAAGTCCACGCTCGCCGATCGGCTGATCCAGTTCACCGGCGGCCTGACGGTTCGCGAGATGAAGGAGCAGATCCTCGACAACATGGATATCGAGCGTGAGCGCGGTATCACCATTAAGGCCCAGACCGTCCGCCTCAACTACACGGCGAAGGATGGCGAGACCTACCAGCTCAACCTCATGGACACGCCCGGCCACGTCGACTTCGCCTACGAGGTCAGCCGCAGCCTTGCCGCGTGCGAGGGGGCGCTGCTGATCGTCGATGCGGCACAAGGGGTGGAGGCGCAGACACTCGCCAACGTCTACCAGTCGATCGAGCACGACCACGAGATCGTCCCCGTCATCAACAAGATCGACCTGCCCGCCGCCGAACCGGACAAGGTCAGGGCCGAGATCGAGGATATCATCGGCCTCGACGCATCCAACGCCGTCCTCACCAGCGCGAAGTCCGGCATCGGGATCGAGGACGTGCTCGAAGCCGTGGTCGCCCGCATCCCGCCGCCCACCGGGGACCGGGAAAAGCCGCTGAAAGCCAGCCTCGTCGATAGCTGGTACGACCCGTATCTGGGCGTCGTCATCCTCGTGCGTGTGCTCGAAGGAGTGCTGGCGAAGGGGCAGAACATCCGCTTCATGCAGGGCGAGACGCAGCACCTCGTCGACCGGGTCGGCTGCTTCACGCCCAAGCGCACCGACCTGCCCGAACTCGGACCCGGAGAGATCGGCTTCATCACCGCGCAGATAAAGGAGGTCGAACAGGCCCGCGTCGGCGACACCATCACCACGGTGAAGAACGGCGCCGACACAGCGCTGCCGGGCTATCGCGAGCCGCAGCCGGTGGTGTTCTGCGGCCTGTTCCCCGTCGACGCCGCCGATTTCGAGAAACTGCGCGAATCCATCGGCAAACTGCGCCTGAACGATGCGTCCTTCTCCTACGAGATGGAAAGCTCCGCTGCCCTCGGCTTCGGCTTTCGCGCGGGCTTCCTCGGCCTCCTGCACCTGGAGATCATCCAGGAGCGCCTCAGCCGCGAATACGATCTCGACCTCATCACCACCGCGCCTAGCGTCGTCTATCGCGTCCACCTCGGCCATACGAAGAACGAGGACGCGCAGGTCATCGACATCCACAATCCCGCCGACTGGCCCGACGTCAACCGGATCGAGGTGGTGGAGGAGCCGTGGATCAAGGCGGTGATCTACACCCCCGACGATTATCTCGGCCCGATCCTGAAACTGTGCCAGGACCGGCGCGGCGTGCAGACCGACCTCACCTATGTCGGCGGGCGCGCGCAGGTGAGCTACGAATTGCCGCTGAACGAGGTGGTGTTCGACTTCTACGATCGGCTGAAATCGATCAGCCGCGGCTATGCCAGCTTCGATTACGAGCAGATCGGCAGCCGCGAAGGCGACCTCGTAAAGATGAACATCCTCGTCAACAACGAGCCGGTGGATGCGCTATCACTGATCGTCCACCGCTCCGTCGCCGAGGAACGCGGCCGCGGCATGTGCGAGCGTCTGAAGGACCTGATCCCGCGCCACCTGTTCAAGATCCCGATCCAGGCCGCGATCGGCGGCAAGATCATAGCCCGCGAAACCATCGCCGCCCTGCGCAAGGACGTGACCGCCAAGTGCTATGGCGGCGACATTTCCCGCAAGAAGAAGCTGCTGGACAAGCAGAAGAAGGGCAAGGCGCGGATGCGGGAATACGGCAACGTGAGCATCCCGCAGGAGGCGTTTATCGCGGCGCTTCGGATGGGTGAGGAGTAGGCAATCCGGCTAGGGCAAGGCAATCGAGAGTTATTCTAGGTAGCCAATGGC
>JBARZK010000122.1:0-3525 GCA_049649965.1 Erythrobacter sp. | reverse complement strand
CCAATAGCGGTTTGTCGCTGGAACGGGCGGGCTATGGCCTGCGCGATCCGCGGCTGGGATTTCATACCGACGAGCAATTGCGCGTCATCGATCGCGGCCTGCAGCAGGACGAAATCAACGAACAGGTCGGCGGCGACAATTTCGAATGGCCGCTGCGTGATGGGACTCGCAATGGGCCGGTTGCGACCGTCCCGTTCACACCGGGCACGTTCGCCTCCCCGACTTTCGCAAGGCCATCTGGCGACGATGCGGGAGAAAGCGGGACCTTCGTCGATTACGTCGAAGGCGTGCGGATTTGTTCGCTCGATGACATCACGATGGTGGTGGGAACCCGCGAGGGCCGCTTCTTCACCGGGAACCCACGCACCCCCCGCTTCGAGGAGCGCACGCAGGATTTTCTACCGAACGAAGGATCGATCGATGAGGTGGTCGCCGTCGAACTGCTAGACGACGTCTATTTCGGCAGGCAGGCAACCGCAGCAATCATCGATCGCGATGGCGAGATATTCTTCCTGCAGGTCACCTTTCCCTGCGACAGGCGCTGATCGCACTCCGCGTGTGCGGGCCCAGCGGGCCGGGCGCCAAGCTGCCGCGATACGAAGGCTGCCGAAAATACGGGGCCGACCACCGCAATACCGGCGCCGATCCGTCAGACGCTTGACCGCCGGAGACGCGGCTGCATAACCGCCGCCATGAAATCGCATCGTATTCTCGCCGCCGCAGCGGCGCTCGCTTTCGTCCCGGCCGGCCCACTTGTCGCGCAGGAGGACACGGCCCCCGAAGTCGCCAGCATCGATCCACATGTCCGCTCCACGCAGCACACCGGGACGTTCGGTGGGCAGCGAATTGGCTACACCGCGACCATCGGCGAGACGATCCTGACCGCCGAGGACGGCACGCAGGAGGCGGTCATCGTCACCACGTCCTACGTCAAGGATCCGCGCGACGCCTCGCGGCCGGTTTTCTTCATCTACAATGGTGGGCCCGGCTCGGGCTCGGTGTGGTTGCAGATGGGAGCGTTCGGGCCGAAGCGGGTGGCGATCCCCTCCGACGCGCGCGACGACGGGGCACCGCCCTACCCGCTCGTCGATAATCCGGACAGCCTGCTCGACGTTGCCGATCTCGTTTTCATCGATCCGCCCGGAACCGGCTTCTCCTACCTGACGCAAGGCACCGACCCGGAAAGATATTACGGCCTGCGCCAGGACGCGCGCGCCGTCGCCGAGGTGATCCGCCGCTGGATCAACGACAATGGCCGCTGGTCCAGCCCCAAATATCTGGGCGGCGAAAGCTACGGCACGACCCGCACCGCCATGGTCGTCGACGAGCTGGAAGGGAGCACCTACAACGATGTCGGGCTCAACGGCCTGATCCTCATCTCGACCATTCTCGATTTCGCCGCGCGCGAGCCGACGCCGGGCAACGAGCTCGCGTACGTGATGACGCTGCCCAACATGGCGGCGGCCGCCTATTACCACGGCAAGGTGCAGGCTCCATCGGTAGAGGCGATCGCAGAAGAAGCGCGCCGCTTCGCCATCGGTCCCTATGCGACCGCGCTGCTGAAAGGGCAGGACATCGACCCGCGCGAGCGGGCGGCGGTGCGCGACGAGATGGCACGGCTGACCGGGCTTTCCCCGGCCTATCTGGACCGGGCGAACCTGCGCGTCACGTCGCAGCGCTTCTACAAGGAATTGCTGCGCGACCGGGGTCTGACCATCGGGCGGCTCGATGCGCGCTATACCGGCGAGGATTACGACGATGCCGGCGAATATCCCGACAGCGATCCCAGCTTCTACGGCATCGATGCAGGCTACACCGCCGCGATCAACCAGTGGGCGCGCGAGGGTCTCGGCTTCGTCACTGACCGCGGCTACAATTCGATCGGGAGCGATCCGGGCCGCAACTGGGACTGGACGCTCGCCGGGCAGGGTCGCAACGCCTATCTCAACGTCGCGCCCTTCATCGGGCAGGCGATGCGCCAGAACTCCCAGCTGCGCGTGTTCAACGCGCAAGGGTGGTACGATTTCGCAACGCCGTTCTTCGGGGCGGAATATTCGCTCAACCGCTATGGCATTCCGCAGGACCGGCTGACCTTCCGCTATTACGATTCAGGCCACATGATGTACATTCGCGACGAGGATCGCGAGCAGCTGTCCGAAGACCTGCGCGCCTTCATCCGCGCTCGATGAAGCCTGTCGTACCGGTCGCACGCGCCTGCCTCGCGGCGTCGCTTTGCCTGCTAGGTGCGTGCAAGCCGCCCCCGTCGGACGAGGCACTGACCCGCGTGACGCCCGAAGCCGCGCCGACCTTCGCTTCCGACCCGCTGCCCTCGCCCGATACCGAGGGCGCGACCTGGGTCGATAGCGGGCGGGCGAACAGCGATGACGGGGAACGCATCGTCTATGGCATACCGGGCGAAGCCGCGCTGCTCGCGCTCGAATGCGTGCGCGACGGGACGCAGCCGCCCATGCTTCGCATCACCCGGTTCGCGCAGGCGGACGAAGGTGCGGGCGCGATGATGGCGCTGATCGGCAATGGCCACATGGGCCGCCTGCCCGTCGATGCCGAGGATGTGTCGGGCCGCCTTGCCTGGGAAGGCATGCACCGGGCCAGCGAGGATTTCTGGGAGCCGCTCGCAGGGCCGCGCAGCCTTGCGGCGACCGTACCGGGCGCGGGCAGGGTCTCGATCAATCCCAGCCCGCTGCCGGGCGAACTGATCGATGCCTGCCGCAAACCGCTCAGCGTCGACGCGCCCGATCCGTAAGCGCATCGGGGGCCAACACCTGCGAAAGCTGCTCCGCCTCCTCGCCCGGTTCGTACCACAGATATAGCGGCACGCCCGCCGCGCCCTGCTCGGCCAGGAACGATGCGATCGCTTCATCGCGCGCTGTCCAGTCGCCGACCATCGCGACGACGCCTGCCTCCTCAAATGCGCGCGCGGTCGCCTCGCGTTCGATCGCGACGCTTTCGTTGACCTTGCAGGTGACGCACCAATCGGCGGTGAACCAGACGAAGACGGGCTGTTCGCTCGCCCGCGCCTCGGCCAGCCGCTCGCGCGAGAACGGCACGGGATCGAGCAGGCTCTCTCCCGCCGCCCCTGCCTGCGCGGCGTAGCTCGACGGCAAAGCGAAGGCACCGAAAACGAGGAACGGCGCGGCGACGAGCCCGAATGCGGGCCACGCCATCTTGCCACCGCGCTGCAAGCGCCCGACCACGCCGAGCGCGAGCACGATGCCGAACACCATCACCAGCGCGAACATGGCGAAACCCCGCCCACCCAGCTGCACGGCGAGCCAAACCAGCGCGAGTGCGGTCAGCCCCATCGGGATCGCCATCACCCGGCGAAACCGCTCCATCCACGAACCGGGTGCGGGCAATCGCCGTCGCAGGGGCGGGACGAAACCGATGGCGAGGAACGGCAGCGCAAGGCCAAGGCCCAGCATCGCGAACAGCAGCATCGCCTCGGGCACCGGCAACAGCAGCGCCGCGCCGAGCGCTGCGGCCATGAACGGCCCGGTGCACGGC
>JBARZK010000121.1:0-3454 GCA_049649965.1 Erythrobacter sp. | reverse complement strand
GTCGCGCTCTTCCATGATCTCGATCTGGGCGCGCAACCGGGCTTCCGCGCGGCGTTCGCGCATGTCGGCCTCGCGCGCCTGCAGGCGTTCGCGCGCCTCGGCCCGCTGCGCATCGACCCTCGCCCGCTCTGCGGCGTTCAGTTCCTCGATCGAGCGGCAGGGCATGGCGTTGACGCGAGGATCGATGTCGTTCTCGCGCAGGAAGGGAAGCAATTCGCGAAGGGACACCGCGAAGTAGAACTCCGCATCCGACCCGTCCGAATCGGCGCCGAAGGAATTGACCCCGATCACCCTTCCACACCCGTCGAGCAGCGGGCCGCCCGAATTGCCGCGCGCGATGGGCGCGGTGTGGAGGATCGTGTCGAACTGGCGGCTGGGGCGCTGGCCGGACAGGAAGCCGCGGCTCTTTACGGGGGGCTGGGCGCGGAAGATGTCGCTGATCTCCAGCCCTTGCGCCAGATCGACGTTCATCGGGTACCCGACCGACCATACCTCACCCAGGTCCCCGCCGGTTCCGGCCGACATGCTGAGCGGCGGGAGGCGCAACGTGCCCTCGGTCACTTCGAGAAGGGCAAGATCGTTGCGCGGCGACACGGCGATCGGCTTGCCGAAGGTCGCCGCTTCGCCTTCGCTCGGCACGATGCCGATGCGGATCGTGTCGTCGAGCAGCGCCTCGCGAATGACGTGGGCATTGGTTACGACCTTGGTCGGGGTGACGGCAAAGCCGCTGCCATGGGTAAGCGGCGCGATTTCCTCTCCGCTCGAATCGATCAGGACGACGCGCACCACGCCGCGCGCGGCCGCGTCGATGTCGCCGGGATCGGCGGCAGCGGGAACGGCGGCGAGGGTCATCGCGCACAGGGCGAGCCAGATTCTGAAGAGGCGATCCATCGTCCGCCTCTTTCGCAAGCCGCGACATTGAGCGCAAGGCGCGGGATGCATGCGTGCGCCATGTCTGGCACATACGACGCATGACGGACTTCGCCACCCTGACCGACGACGATCGCTGGCGCATCGCCATGGCGAAGGATCGCCGGTTCGATGGTGCGTTCGTCACCGGGGTGCATTCGACCGGCATATACTGCCGCCCGTCCTGCCCCGCGCGCGCGCCGCTGCGCCGGAATGTCCGGTTCTACGCGACGCCGGCGGATGCGGAAGCGGCGGGGCTGCGCGCGTGCAAGCGCTGTTCGCCCGGGATGCAAAGCGCAGAGGAGGCCTGCGTGCTGGCCGCGCTTGCCGCGATCCGGGAACGCGGCGCGATGACGCTGGACCAGCTTTCCGATCTCACCGGCTATTCGCCCACGCATTTCCAGCGCCTGTTCAAGCGCACGGTCGGCCTCACCCCCGCCGCATTCGCCCGCGCGCTGCGCCAAGAAAGGGTGTTGAAAGGACTGGAAAGGGGTCTGAACGTGACCGAGGCGCTGGTGGAGGCGGGCTATGGCGCGCCGTCGCGCTTTTACGATGCAACGAAAGGACGGCCGGGCATGAATGCGAGCGACTGGCGCGATGGTGGGGCAGGCCGGGTGATCCACTGGACGGTGCGACCCACATCGCTCGGCCCCATGCTGGTCGCGGCGAGCGAGCGGGGCGTGTGCTGCCTGTCCTTCGACGAGGGGGAGGCCGAATTGCGGGCGCGCTTTCCGAAAGCCGAACTGGTCGAGGGCGGGGAGGCTTTCGCTGCCCTGTTCGACCAGGTCGTCGCCGCGGTAGAGCAGCCGGGCGGCGACCACCTCGCGATCCCGCTTGACGTCGCAGGCACCGCCTTCCAGCAACGCGTCTGGGCGGCGCTGCGCGACATTCCGCCGGGCGAGACCCGCAGCTATGGCGAACTGGCGGCGGCCTTGGGCAATCCGAAGGCGAGCCGCGCGGTCGGCGGCGCGAACGGCGCGAACAAGGTCGCGGTCCTCATCCCCTGCCACCGTGTCATCGCCGCCGACGGGTCGCTGGGCGGCTATGCCTACGGCGATGCGATCAAGGCGGAATTGCTACGGCGCGAAGGGGAGGGGTGAGAGGGGTCCGTTTGCGTTGCAAAAACTTGCCGCAGAAGATCGAAGTATGAAATGTGCAGTGTGAGCGGACCTTACATTAACTCAGCTAAGAATATGACCCATAAGATTCTATTGTCATTCTTCTTCAAGCTCAACAACGCTTTTTAAAATGGCACGCCTGTGGTTGAAGATTTCCACCGGTCCTGCAACGCTTTCCCTCGTTTCGGTTTTACCGGAGAACAAACCAAGGTGACGAGAGGTCGGACTATTGAAGTGCATCCTAGCAATTGTTCGCCGATTGTTATCATCAAGTAGGATCGCACAATACGATTTAGCATCTCGCATGAATACCCGAGAAGGATTAACTTTTTCTGCGCAAATGGCGCGAATAATGTTAAAACCCTCGATCTCTACTTCGGTCGTGTCAATTTCAGATTTATCTACTTCACGAAGGTCTTGCTCTGGTTCATCGGCTTCACCGCTGATGGCCTTTTCCAGCCGTTGGTGGACCCCATCTCTAATTAAGGAGCCGTACGCATGAGTGATAGCCGACCGGAACCTCTCTCTCACTGCTTTCGTAATGATGCCATCATGTAATCGGCCAGCAACGATTTTAACTAGATCGTCTGACGGCTCCTCAAATTCATTACGTAGTTCTGCCAAAACTTCAGACTGAAGCTTGAGCGCTCCAGCATGAGAGACGATTCGATCAAGATCGAAGTCGGCTCGCTGAAACGTTGCAAGTGTTCGAAGATCAGAAGTCTTGTAGTTATCGAGATCGAACGTGAAGAATGGCCGATCATCCATCATGTTCGCCTTCTCCGCATCGGTGAAGAATCGATATACTATCCCGTTTGTGAGCAAAGCTAGACGAGCATCCGTCGCTGCAAAATAGCGATAAAGTTGGCTTGCATGTTTGATTGAGAGGTCGCCATTGGCAGGCTTGCATTCGACGAGTATCTTGACTTCGCCGCCGACACATATTCCATAGTCGACCTTCTCGCCCTTCTTCGTGCCAACGTCACTAGTAAATTCTGGCACAACCTCGTCTGGGTCGAAGATGTTATAACCAAGGGCTCTGAGAAATGGCAAAACGAGCGTCGTTTTTGCGGCTTCTTCCGTGGCAAGCTTGTCCCGGTGCTTTCGCAACGTTGCTTGCAGTTCTGCAATGCTGGCTTCGATTTCCATACGTTCCCCCTGTCGGCAGGCGACGCTAATACGTAAGAGAACTTCGTCAATCAATTTACGCTAGAAGGACACCGTCGGACAGCTATCGGATCAAATGAGAAGGCGCCGATGCTCGTGCATAGGAAAGTTAGAACAATCTTTGGCGGATGATGGCTCTTCGCATTAAAGCCGATCCTTTGCCGATCCTTTCCTACTCCCGTTCTCGTGCGGTATCCGGGCAGCATGTTTCGCGCCGCCAAATCAACCGCATTCCCGGCTGGAATCCGCTGTGCCAGCGC
>JBARZK010000120.1:0-17543 GCA_049649965.1 Erythrobacter sp. | reverse complement strand
GCCCAGAACGTCACCGCGCCCAGCAATCCGACGATCGCGACACCGGCAGCAAGGCCCAACCCTTCGGACTTCGACTTGCGTTCGGTCACGGCGGGAAAGGCGCTGCGGCTGGCGAGGTCGATGACCTCTGCCGATTCGCCTTCGCGCGGATCGCCGTCATTGGCTGCACCCGAACCGCCGTTCTTGGGCGGGAGTCGCATGGCTAGTCGCATTGGTTCATCCTTCGATCGAACGGTGAAGTCGGGTCACGATCCGCGCGCCGCGGAAGCAGGGGCACCGGCATTGCGAGCCGGTGCCGGGGCGTTGTTCGTAAGAGTGGCAACCTCATCACCGGATCGCAGCACGATCCGGCTGGGAACATGGTCGAGGACCAGCGTGTCGCCGCGCTGTGCCCAGTTTGCCGGTCCTTCGTCCCCGTCCTCGTTGGTGATGAGGATCGAGGGGATCGAGGCATCGCCCGGCCATGTCAGGAACACGGCGCGGCCGTTGTCGTATATCCGCTCCGGCAGCAATTCGCGCTCACCCGTACTCGCCCAATCGAAATTGAGCGATGCGGGATCGGCGACCGCGTAGGGATCGTTCGCCGCGGCCAGTTCGACGCTGCTGGCCTCGCCGGTCGCGTTCCGCGCCTCTTCGGCTTCCGCCAGTACCCGTTCGGCTTCGGCCTTCTCCAGTTCGGGATAGCGGAATTGCAGGACATAGAGCGGCGCGTTGCGCGGGCTGGCGACAAGGTCGAACAGGTAGGTCCGCCGGTTCGTTACCACCGTCATGTTGGTCCGGGCGGAGGGTTCGAGCGGTTTGACGAACAGGATCGACTGCGCCTGGTTGGGCTGCACCTGCCAGGCATTGCTGTCGCCGATGGCCACGTTCTGGATCGCTTCGTCGGGCGCGAACTTGATCGTGGTCTGGACCTTGACCCGCCCCTTGATCGTGAAGACCCGGCTTTCGTCGAAGGTCTGGGTGACGAGGCGCGGATCGTTCGCCGCATCCTCTTGCGCGGCGGCCGGCATGGACAGCGCCAGCATGACCGCGCTGCACAGGATCGCCGGGTTGGGTCGAGACCGCAAGCTGCGGGTCATCACGAAGTCTCCGATCTGGTTGTCGCTCGGCCCGATGCGAGCCGCGTTCCGGCGCCGGCCGAGCGGAAGCGATTGCCGATCCCGCGCGTGCGGGACGTGCCGTTTCCTAGCGCCGTCGCCTGACCGCCGCCTGAAGATGTCGCATAGACCTTCGTGTCGCGCGAGGTTGTGCTGGCAGACGCGCCGGCGTCGTTGGCGGGCATGCCGACAGGCACGCCGACATCGACCCGCCGCGCGCCGTTCGACGCATAGGCAGGAGGCGCAACCTGCGCTGCGCGACCCGGTGCCGCGACCGTCTGCGACGGGGCGGTGCCCGCGCGCACGGTGTCGTATCCCCGCGTGTCTTCCTTGTCGGAAACCGCGAGGCCGAACACGCCCCATTTCGACACCATCACCGCTGAAACGAGCAGCGCCATCGCCATCAGCGCGACATGCACGAACCCGATGACGAAGAACGCCATCGCCGCCTGCTGGTCGATCTGTCCCGGCACCGCGACGAGCGCGGCAAGGATCGGGACCGCCAATTCCAGGACTATCGACCCACCGAGGATCGCGAACAGCGGCGCGAGCGCCAGCATGACAAGCCCTTTCAGCCAGCCGACGAACAACCCCCGCGTGCCATTGAACAGCGCCATTACGACGAAGATCGGCCCGATCGCGAGCAGCAGAGCCAGTCCGATCTTGGCGGTCACCAGCAAACCCACGGTGCCCAGCAGCAGGAACATCGCGCCCAGCCACATCATGCCCGGCGGGGAGAACGCGCCGATGTCCTCCTGCCCCGTGCTTGCCTCCTGCACGGCGAGGAACACGATATCGAGCTTGGTCGCGAACGTTGCGCTTGCCGATCCGTCGCTGTCGGTCAGAATGCCAGCAATCTGGTCCGGCCCGCCGACCACGAGGTTGTAGAACACCGCCTGGAACGCCGCGAAACTCGTCGCGAAGGTAAGAACGAGGCCGATCGTCATCATCTTGGGGATCAGCGACCGGATCGACAGGTTCGATCGGCCGATCATCAGGCTGATGCCGAAGAACGCGACATAGAGCGTCAGCAGCACCGTCAGTACCGTGCCGAGTTCGCCGTCCGCCCCGAACAGCCGATTGAACGCCTGCTCGCTCACCTGCGAGGCGACGCAGTCCACCGCGGTCAGCGCCGCGGCGATGCCGGTGCCCACGTCCTGTGAGACGAGATCGCAGGCGGTCGTCATTCCGCCGCCTGCCAGACGGGCAGCCCGTCATCGTCGAGATCGCCCTCGGGTCCCATGTTGTCGGGCCACGGGCGGTTGGTGAGCGCGGGATACCACGCGCTGGGTTCATCGCCCACCGCCTCGCGAAGCAGGTCGAGCCGACGCACGGCGGATTCGCGGCCAGACAGGATGGTCAGCACCTCGGGCGCGCCCGAAAGGTCGAGCCGGACCACCACGCTTGCATCGGGCTGGCGCACGAGGAAGCAGCGGCTGTGCGCCGGCAGCGAGCGGATCAGCGCGAATTCGTGATCGGTCAGGCCGAAGCCGTCGCAGTAATCCTCGGGCCGGGCGCGGCTGTTGGGCATGAAGACCATCGTCGCGGTCTGCTCCACCAATGCGGTGGAAATGCGGCTCTCCAGCGCATCGCGGGCTGACTGGGTCGCGAAACCGACCAGCGCGTTGCGCTTTCGCAACGTCTTGAGCCAGTCGCGGATGCGTGCTGCGAAGACCTCATCGTCGAGAGCCTTCCAGCCCTCGTCGATCAGGATCATCGTCGGTTCGCCGTCCAGCCGCTCGTCGATGCGGTGGAACAGGTACATCATGGTCGGCGTGCGCAGGCGCGGGTTTTCGAGCAGCTGCGTCATGTCGAAGCCGAGCACGCGCTCGCTCATGTCGAGAGCGTCGCGCTCGTTGTCGAACAGCCACGCGTGTTCGCCGCCATCCCCCGATGGATCGCCGATCCATGCGCCCAGCCGATCGGCCAGGTCGCCCGGCTCGGGACGACGCGCGCCGGCGAGCAATTCCTTGAAATGCCTGAGGCGGCGCAGGCGGGAATCGTTCGCATAGGCGGCATCGACCGCTTGGCTGATGATCGCGAATTCCTCTGGCCCTTCGGCCTTGAGCAGCACGCCAAGCCAGTCGCGCAGGAAGGCGCGGTTCGCCGGCGTATCGGGCAGCGCGAGCGGGTTGAACCCGGTCGGCTCTCCCGGACTGATGCGATCGTAGCGCCCGCCGATGCCGCGAATGAACAGCTCCGCCCCGCGATCCTTGTCGAACAGGATGGTGCGCGGTTTGAACTTCTGCGCCTGTGCGGCGAGGAAGTTCATCACCACGGTCTTGCCCGAACCGCTCGGCCCGATGACCGAGAAATTGCCGAGGTCGCCGTGGTGGAAATTGAAGAAGAACGGCGTTGCGCTGGTTGTTTCCAGCAGGGTGACCGCATCGCCCCAATGGTTGTATTCTGCCTGCCCCAGCGCGAAGCCGTGGAAACTGCCGAAGCCAGCCATATTGGCCGACGAAATCAGCGCGCGGCGCACGATATATTGCTCGTTCCCGGGGAATTGCGCCCAGAAAGCGGGTTCGAGATTAGTGTCTTCGCGCACCGCGATCGCGCCGGTATCGGCAAGCGCCGCGGAGCATGCGGCGGCGGCATCGTCCAGCCGGTCCAGCGTCCGCTCGCGCACCAGCACGGTCAGGTGATGGTCGCCGAAGCCCACGCCGCCATTGCCCAGCACATCGCGCGCGGCCATCATGTCGGCACGCTCCGCGGCGGCTTCCTCGTCGACCGAGCGCGAACGGCGAAGGGCGAGGTCGATGCGCTCGCGGGCCGTGGTGCGTTCATTGGGCGCGTAGCTTTCGGTCACCACCATCTCGAACGGCAGGCGCAGCAACGGGTCGAGCAGGCCGGGAGAGGTCGCCTCGGGATAGTCCTTCAGCCCCAGCATGGCCGCGAAATCTGGCTGGCCGGACCCGCGCAGTTCCATCGCGTCGAGCCCGAAGCTCGCCCGGCGATAGGGCAGCATGTGACCGATATCGGTTTCGGGCGACGGACGGCGCACGGGCCGCATCTCGCCATTGTAGAGCGCGGACAACAGCTCCAGCATCTCGGAATTGGTGCCGCCCTTGCGCGTGTCCTTCGCGCTTCCGGGCGCATCGTAATCGCCCAGCACCGCGGCGCCATAGGCCGAAAGCGAGGCGACAAGGCCGGTGATCGCGGACTTCAGGCTGCGGATGTCCTTGGGATCGGCCTCCAGCTCGTCCTGCCCGCGCCGGCGGACAAACCGGCTCGCGCGTTCGGGCAGGCCGGTCTTGCCTCTCGCCGGGCGGCGGATGAGCGTCACGAACTGGTCGTTGATGAACAGCGATCCGCCCGCCAGCCGCTCCTTCCAGCGCGCATCGATATGGCGCGACAGGGGATCGGGGAACTCGGCATCGAGCTCGACCTCGACCCGGCGGCGAATGACGTGATGGTAGAGGACGAAGCGCGCATCGAGGGTCGAGCGCAGCATCACCTCACGCGTCGCGGCATGGGCGTTGAGCGCGTCGCTATCCTCGGTTTCGAACAGCAGGCCGGGGACCTGGATCGCGCTCATCACGGATCCATCGCGCAGCAGCACGGTGCTTTCGTCGATCAGCCGCTCGTAAGGCAGGCGATCGCCGACGCGCGCTTCCTTCGCGCTCCATTTCGCCGGTCCGATCCACTTCTTCATGTTCGGCCCTCCTTGATGAGGCCTGGCCCTTGAGCCCGCAGCGCCCGGTTCAGGGCGCGTAGCTGTTGCAGCCCCAGCGCTTGTAATTCGGGATGCGCGGACACTTCGATACCTTGGTGATCCACAGGTCGAAGACGCGCGGTTCGCGCAGCGAGGCAAAGTAGCCGATCACGTGCATCGCGATCGGCACGGGAATGATCCAGAAGCTTTTCAGGATCAGGAACGCGATCGTGGTTACCATCAGGTTGATGATGAAATAATTCATCGTCACGCCCGCGAACATTTGCGGGCGGGTCAACGCGCGATGAACGGGATTGCGGACGAGATCGCTCACGGTGCCGTGCCCCTATCCCGCGGCCGACTGGATGCCGGCGACGATCGTGGTCGCGCCGAACAGGATGAACACGCCAACGATCACGGTGGCGCCAAAGCGCCAGTTCATCCGGCCCGTCAGCATCATGAAGCCGATCGCGGCGACTGCCATGACCGCGACGGTGGTAGCAACCGTGCCCAGCAGCGTGCCCTGAAGCCAGAGCACAGCGTTGTTGATCGGCCCCGACCCTTGCGGATCGGTCTGCGCAAAAGCGATAGCGGGCGACGTCAGCAGCGCGGTGAATACGGCAAGCCGGGCGAAGATACGGGAAAGCGATTGCATTCGATAAGGTCCGTCACAAGAAACAGGTTTGCGTGAGCAAGAGTGTAGGAAGATCACGGCGCGACCGGCCGAGCATGACTTGCCAATCGACCCATGATCGCCGCGACATAATGCCGCGTTTCACGAATGTTGGGTATTCCATTGGCGCGGATGACCCGGCCTGGTCCGGCATTGTAGGCTGCCAGCGCCTTTTCCAGATCGCCATCGAACCGGTCGAGCTGCTCGCGCAGGTAACGTGCCCCACCCTCCAGGTTCTGCATGGGATCGTCAGGATCGACGCCGAGATAGGCGGCGGTGCCGGGCATCAGTTGCGCGGGGCCTCGCGCGCCTGCGTGGGAAACGGCGGTCTCGCGCCAGCGGCTTTCCTGCCATACCAGCGCCTCGATCAAAGTCGGACTGAGGTCGAACCGTTCGGCAAGTTCGTTCACCTTGTCGGCGTAACGCGCCGGCAGGATGGAGGCGTGAGCGAGCGGATCGGCGACGATCTGATCGGGAATGGCGACATCGGTCAGCGCCACTTCACCAGCGGCATTCTCTTCGAGCGCGAACACGCCGGACGCAGCCATGGGCGTACCACCGGCAACCCAGCGGGCGCCTTCGGCATCGAGTTCCATGACATCAGCCTTCGCAGGAGTTCCGACCGCAGCCAGGAATCCCGCAAGGGAAATTAGGCTCGCACGCGCGAGAATCATTGCCTGCCCTCCAGAGACCCCCCTTTGTCTACCCTAAATTACACGAAGGTGACAGAACCTGGCTATCGCGGCATTCGCGCATGATCGGCCGACCCCGGCGCAACAGATCGGAAGGCGCCTGGATCCGGCCGTTCAGCGATGGGGTATTACCGCATCGAAAGGTTGCGGGTTGTGTCGCGCGAACGGAATTCGCCGCGCTCGAGCATGGCGAGCGCGCGCCGCGCGACCTTGCGGGAATCCATCAGCGAACCGTTGGCCGTTTCCAGATCGATCGATTGCCGGCTCGACATCGCTGCCTCGAACCGCTCGCGCGCCTCGACCTCCTGGCCGAGCTGCGCATTCGCGATGCCGAGATTGATAAGCAGGGCCGGATCGTCGGGATGCTGCTCAAGCTGGCGCTCGAGAATGAGGATGGCGCGCGCCTGCTCGCCATTGGCGATGGTCTGCGCAGCCAGAGGCGCATCGGACACCGCCGGCTGTTGAGCAAGGGCGGCTCCCGAACCGGCGAGCGATGCAAGAGCGATCGCGCTGATAACAAGCTTCATGGTCATACTCCTCTTGGGAGAAGCATGATGACTCATATTTCATCGAAATGCAACATAACTGAAACATTGTCATTTTTACGCAATCTCTGAATCAAAACCATTTTGTTTTGAGGTGTTTGCGCTGTCCTGCAGATTGCATTTGTGTGACAAGCGGTCACTGATCATTGTCACAAACTGTCACATTTCGGTCATGTGACAACCCTGTCTCCGAAATCGTCACCCCCGCAAAAATTCTGTCATTGAGCGCCCCTAGCGGAGGCCTTGCGCAACCAATCGTCGCGTACTTCTGATTCTCGGTTTTTGAGGGGACCGCTCGCTGTGAAAAACTTCCAACGCACTCTCGTCCTGGGTTGCGGCCTTGTCGTTCTGACAGGCTGCGGCGCGGACGAAATCGTCTCGCCCGGCACCGGTGGCGACATCATCATAAACAACCCGGCTCCCCCGCCGCCGCCCCCGCCGCCGCCGCCGCCCTCGGCCCAGGTCACCCCGGCAGCCGGTTGCCCGACCATTTCGTCGAGTCCGGGTCTCGTAGACAGCGGCACCATCTCGGGACCGACCGGTGAATACCGCGTCTGCGACCTGCCGACGACGTTCAACGCCGACGATACACTGCGCCAGATCGATGGCCTGCTCTACCGCATCACCAACCGCGTGAACGTCGGCACCGACCAGGGGTTCAGCAGTACCGGAACCGACGTCACGCTGACGATCGATCCGGGCGTGATCCTGTTCGCGGAAGGTGAATCGTTCTTCGTCGTCAATCGCGGCAATCAGATCCAGGCCAACGGCACCGAGGACGCACCGATCGTGTGGACCAGCCGCGACAACGTGCAGGGCCTGAGCGACGACAACAGCCAGGCGCAGTGGGGCGGCGTCGTCCTGCTCGGCCGCGCGCCGGTTTCCGACTGTTCCGACCAGGTGTTCAACACCCCGTCCGCTCCGAACGCCAATCCGCAATGCGAGCAGCAGCTCGAAGGCACGAACGTGGCCACCCCGTTTGGTGGCAACAATCCGGCCGATTCGTCGGGTTCCTTCACCTACAACCAGATCCGCTATTCGGGTTTCGAGCTTCAGCAGGCCAACGAACTGCAGTCGCTGACGACCGGCGGCGTCGGGTCGGGCACCACGATCAACCACGTTTTCTCGTTCAACAGCTCCGATGACGGCATGGAGTTTTTCGGTGGCCAGTTCAACGCCAGCGAACTCGCCGTGGTCGGCGCGTCCGACGACTCGCTCGACGTCGATACCGGCGCGCAGGTGAACGTCGAGAACGTCGTCGTGGTCCAGCGCTCGGGCACCGGCGACAGCATCATCGAGCTCGATTCGCCCGATGACGTCGGCGAAGGCACGCCCGGCAATGCGCTTCCGCAAACGGTATTCCAGGTCAACAACGCCACCTTCATCCAGCGTTCGTCGGCATCGAGCCAGGCGGTTCGGGCCCGTGGCGGTGCAGCTCTCAGCCTTACCAACGTCGTCATCGACATCGACAGCGATGCCGACAACTGCGTGCGTATCGACGAGGCGATCACCCTCAATGCCATCATTGGCTTCGACTCGGTGGTTTGTGACGGAGCCGACCAGCCGGTTCGCGGCACGTCCGGCGTTAGTGACGCGGAAGTTCAGGCGGTCTTCGATGCCGGCACGAACAACGACCTGATGTTCGCGATCACGTTGCAGAACGTTGCCGTGAACGGCGCCAACGAGAATGCCGTCGACTCGTTCGACGCGACCCAACGTTCGAGCTTCTTCACCGATTACGACTACATCGGCGCGGAAGACGACGACCTGTCGGAAAACTTCGGCGACTGGACCTGTAACTCCTCGATCATCGATTTCGGCAGCGCTTCGGGCGACTGCACCTCGCTTCCGATCCGTGACGGCGAAGGCGAAGACGACGACAACGACAGCGATTGATCGCTACCGCGAAGCGCGGGGGCGTCGGGGGATTTGCCCCGGCGCCTCCCGCCTTCGACCTGCCGAGTCCCAAGGGGCTCGTCCGTAGAATTAAGACCTATTCATGAGGGGGTCTGGAATTATGTCGACCGGCACGCGCCTGGCAGGGCTGCTGCTCATCACCACTTCGCTCACCGTTCCTTCGGTCCTTCACGCGCAATCGACCATCGGCCAGCCCGCGGGCGAGGATCCGAGCACCGAAGCGGCGGAAGAGCAACTGATCGACGAAGCGCAGGGTGTCGAGGAAAACGAACTGCAGGAGCCCGAGGTTTCCGTTCCGGGGGGTTCGGGCATTATCGTCACAGGGCGACGCAACCGCAATCCCGAACGCTCGTCGACGCAGGTACTCAACGTCCTTTCCGCAGAGGATATCGCGCGCACCGGTGAAGGCGACATTGCCGGGGCCCTCTCGCGCGTAACCGGCCTATCGCTGGTCGGGAACGGGCGGGTTTTCGTGCGCGGTCTGGGCGATCGCTACTCGCTCGCGCTTCTCAACGGCCTGCCGCTGCCAAGCCCCGAACCGCTCAGCCGCGTGGTTCCGCTCGACATCTTTCCGACCAACGTCGTTGCGTCCAGCCTCGTGCAGAAGACCTATTCGGCCAATTATCCGGGCGAATTCGGCGGCGGCGTCATCAACCTGACGACCAAGGCCGTCCCGGTCGAGGACTTCCTGTCGGTCAGCTTCAGCGTCGGCGGCGATACCGAGACGACGTTCGAGAACGGCCTGACCTATTTCGGGTCGGACTGGGACTCGTTCGGCTTCGACAATGGCAATCGCGACGTTCCCTCGAACCTGCAGGCGTTCTTCGACAGTGGGGAGCGGATCGGCAACGTGCCGATCCAGGTGTCGGAAGGCATCGCCGGACAGCTGTTCCCGCTGAACCTCGTCACCTTGCAGAAGGACAATTCGCAGCGCCCGAACTTCTCCGGTTCGCTCACCGGCGGCGCATCCTTCGAACTGGGCGATGATACCTATCTGGGCCTCATCGCCACCGCGTCGATCAAGAACGAGCTGCGCAATCGCAGCGTCCTTCGCCAGCGCGGCAGCAACGACCTGTCCGAAGTGTTCCAGCAGAGCGAGACCTTCATCACCGACGAGAACGTGCTGGTGAACGGCCTGCTCGGTCTCGGGCTCGATTTCGGGTCGCACACCGCGCGCTGGACCAACCTCTACATTCGCGACACGCTCAAGACCGCGCGTCTGGAGGAAGCGTTCGACATCTTCCCGGGCGAGAGCGGGTTCGATTTCCTCAACCAGCAGACCGCCTGGTTCGAACGCCAGCTGATCGACAGCCAGATTGTCACGGAGCTCGATTTCGGCGCGCTCGACGTCGATCTGCGTGGCGGATACGCCCGCACCGACCGTGAAGCGCCGTTTAACACGACCTTCAGCTACACCCGCACGAACTTTACCGGGAATCCGTTCGGCGATCTTTTCGTCGCCTATTTCAACCAGCTTTCCGACGCTGGGATCACCACCGTATCCTTCGACGACCTGCAGGAAGAGCTCTACTACGGCGGCATCGATCTCGGATACGAGATCACGCCCGATATCGAGACCGTGATCGGGTATGCCTATTCGGACACCGATCGCCGTTCCGAAAGCCGCGAGTTCCGCCCCTTCATCTCACCCGACCGGTCGAACCCGGACCTTGTGAGCCTCGATGAACAGGTGGCGATCGCACTGGGATTGCGGCGTCCGGGCGACATCATAAACGGCGCGACCCTCGCCGGGTTCGACGTGACGCTCACCGAAGCGACACCGTTCCCGGTCTTCGACGCCGCCCTCCAGGTCCATGCCGGATACGGGCTCGTGCGCTGGCTGGCGGCGGACACGCTGACGATCGAGGCAGGCGTTCGCTACGAGGACGCGGAGCAGGTGGTTGCGCTCGACCAGAGCATCTTCAACGCGCCGATCGCTGGCGCGACGCCGACGAACATCAACAACGATTATTTCCTGCCCGGTGCGACGATCACGTTCGAGCCGGTCGATGACCTGCAATTGCGTTTATCGGCTTCGAAAACGATCGCGCGTCCGCAATTTCGCGAACTCGTCGAGCAGACCTATTTCGATCCCGAATCGAACCGCCTGTTCCGCGGCAACCCGTTCCTGCAAGACAGCGAACTGATCAACGCCGAGGCGCGGGTCGAATATTACATGGGCGGGAGCAACCGGTTCACCCTCGCCGGGTTCTACAAGGATCTCGACAACCCGATCGAGAACACCTTCAACGTGGCATCGGGACAGGTCTTCACCAGTTTCGCCAACGCGCCGGCAGCGCAGCTTTATGGCGGTGAGATCGACCTCGTCTACGGATACGACCTCTACAGTCTGGGCGGCCGCTTCTTCGAGACGAAGCAGTTGCTGTTAATCGCGAACTACACCTACACCCAGTCCGAATTGTCGGTCGGCGAGAACGATATCGCGCCGACCACGAGCAATCCGAACCAGCTTGCTCGCCTGATCTTCGACGATGGCGCCCCGCTTGTCGGCCAATCGGACCACATCGCCAACCTCTCGGTCGGTATCGAGGACACCGAGAAGGTCCAGCAGTTCACTGTGCTGCTGAACTATGCCAGCGAGCGCGTGACCCAGCGCGCCGGGGCGCAGCCCGACTTCATCGAGGATCCGGGTCTGACGGTGGACATCGTCGCCCGCTCCGAGATCGACCTGGGTGTGCCGATGGAACTATCCTTCGAGGTGCGCAACATCTTCGGCCGCGACAACTTCGAATATCAGGAGATCGGCGACAACCGGCTGGAATTCAACACGTTCGATGTCGGAACGTCGTTCTCTTTGGGGATTTCGGCCAACTTTTAGGGCAAGCCGTCAGGACAGCGTCAGGCCGCCATCGACCACCAGCGTCTGCCCGGTCATGTAGCCCGACAGCGGCGAGGCGAGGAACAGCGCCGCGCCCGCCATGTCCTCGGGAGTGCCCATGCGGCGCAGCGGAATGCGCTCGATCGAGGCTTCGCGCCGCTCGGGGTGGTCGGTGGTGACCGAGGTGAGCTTCGTCGGGACAAGGCCCGGCGCGATACCGTTGACCCTGATGCCGTCGCGCGCCCAGGCTTCGCCCAGCGTCTTGACGAGGCTCGCCGCTCCGGCCTTCGAGGCGGCATAGGCCGGCGTGCCGATGGTCGCCTTGAACGCCGCAACGGAAGACACGACGATCAGCGTGCCGCCGTCGCTGGCCAGCGCTTCGTGAAAGGCGCGGGCGCAGTCCATAAGGGAATTGAGATTGACGTCCATCACGTCGTCCCAGCCTTCGCGCTCGAATTCGGCGCGCTTGTAGCGCACGATCCCCTGTGAGCAGACGAGCACGTGGGGCGGGTCGAGCCGCGACGCGAGGTCGGCGGCGCGGTCGCGGTCGCTCACGTCGAGATGTTCGTATTCCAGTCCGCGAAAATCGCTGTCCTCGGCCTCGAGGTAATCGCCCGCATCGGGGCGAGTGCCGGTCACGGTGACATCGGCGCCGCGCGCGCGAAAGCCCTGCGCAATGCCGTTTCCGATCCCGCTCGACCCGCCGATGACGAGCACGCGCTTGCCGGAAAAGTCGAGCGGGTCGGACATCTTCGTGTCTCCCTCAGATCGCGCGGCTGACCACTTCCTTCATGATCTCGTTCGTGCCGCCGAAGATGCGGGTCACGCGCGCGTCGCGCCACAGCCGGGCGATGGCGTATTCGTTCATGTAGCCCGCCCCACCATGGAGTTGCAGCGCGGCATCGCAGACCTCCCATTGCAGGTCGGTGTGCCACAGTTTCGCGGCGCTCGCTTCATCGGTGGTGAGTTCGCCTGCGAGGTGGCGCTTGATCGCCCAGTCGAGGTGCGCCCAGCCGACCTGCAGCTTCGCCTTGAGGTCGGCGAGCGTGAACTTGGTGTTCTGGAACTCGAAGACGGTCTTGCCGAAAGCCTGCCGATCCTTCGTGAACTTGACCGCTTCGTCGAAGGCGCGCTGTGCCCCGGCCTGCGCGCCGACCGCGATGCCGAGCCGTTCCTGCGGCAGTTCTTCCATCAGGTGGACGAAGCCCATGCCTTCCCCGCCCAGCAGGTTCGTCATCGGCACGCGGCAATCGTTGAAAAACAGTTCGGAAGTGTCGGCGGAATGCTGGCCGATCTTGTCGAGATTTCGCCCGCGCTCGAACCCCGGGGTATCGGCGTCGATCAGGACGAGACTGGTGCCTTTCGCGCCCTTTTCAGGGTCGGTCTTCGCCACGACGATCACGCAATCGGCGTTCTGACCGTTGGTGATGTAGGTTTTCGAGCCGTTGACGACGAGGTGGTTGCCGTCCTTCTTCGCGGTCGTGCGAATACCCTGGAGGTCGGAGCCGGCGCCCGGTTCTGTCATCGCGATGGCGGTGATCACATCGCCCGAAACCATGCCCGGCAGGTATTTCTGGCGCTGTTCGGGGGTGCCGAGCCGTTCGAAGTAGTTGGCCGTGATATCGTTCTGGAGCGTGAAACCCGCCGACGATCCGAGATAGCTCAGTTCCTCGGTGATGATACAGTTGAACCCGAAATCGAGGCCCAGCCCGCCATTCTCTTCCTTTACCGTCGGGCACAGCATGCCCGCTTCGCCCAGCGCCTTCCACGCCTCGCGCCCGACGATCCCTTCTTCCTCATGCCGGTCGAGATGAGGCGTCATGTGTTCGGCGAAAACCTTGCGAACGGTGTCGCGGAACGCCTCGTGGTCTTCGTTATAGGCAGATCGGTAGGACGTATCGAGCATGGCTGTTGTCTTCTCCCATGGGCCGTTCGGCCTCTCGGGAGCGATTCAACAGCGCGCGCCGCGTTTGTAAAGCGCCAAGCGCGCCCCACACTCGCGAAAGATCACCCGACGAACGCGCGTTCGATCACGTACTGACCCGGATTGGCGTTGCTGCCTTCGGTGAAGCCGCGCTGTTCGAGGTCGGCGGCATGATCCTTGATCATCGCCATCGATCCGCACAGCATCACGCGGTCCTCTTCCGGAACGAAGCGCTGCGGGCCCTTGCTCTGTTCGAACAGGCGGCCATCCTCGATCATGGTCTGGATGCGGCCCTGGTTGCGGAAGCTTTCGCGCGTCACGGTGGGCACGTAGATCATGCGCTCGCGATCCTCGTCATCGAGCAGCGGGTCGCCTTCCAGCTTGCTTTCGAGGAGTTCGCGATAGGCGAGATCGGCGACGCGGCGGACCGAATGCACGACGATGACCTCGTCATACATCCCGTAGACTTCCGGGTCGCGCACCAGGCTCATGAACGGCGCCAGGCCGGTGCCGGTCGACAACATGAAAAGCCGCTTGCCCGGCAGCAGCGCGTCGGTGACCAGCGTGCCGGTCGGCTTCTTGCCGAGATAGACCGGATCGCCCGGCTTGATATGCTGAAGCCGGGAGGTGAGCGGGCCGTCCTGAACGATGATCGAGAGGAATTCGAGCTCTTCCGCATAGCTGGGCGAGGCCATGGAATAGGCGCGCAGCAGCGGCTTGCCGTCTTCCTTGGGAAGGCCGATCATCACGAATTCGCCCGAGCGGAAGCGGAAGCTTGCCGGACGGGTCATCTTCAGGCTGAACAGGTCGTCGTTCCACTGCTGGACATGCGTAACCGACTCGACCGTCAGCGCGCCGCTTTCCTTGAATTCGTCGCGCGGGGGGATCGGGTTGGCGGTGCTCGTATCGGTCAAAGTGGCCTCGATGAAATGCGTGGGGCGCGGCTTGCGACAAAGGCAGGCGCGAGGAAACGATCGTGCGGGCAGATGGACGTTTCGCCCCTGCCCTTCAAGTCAGTTTACCAATAGGCCGGGCAAGCGGGGCTTTCCGGCAAAAGGACGCGCGGTCAGTTCCATCCGACCGAGTCGAAGATTCGCACGGCCTCGGCCTGGTTGCGCCCGATCTCGGAAGCGTTGAGCGTGTCGGGCCTGAACTCGCCGAGCTGCTCGACGGCAGAATTGGCCTCCAGCGACGTAACCGCGGGATATTCGTTGTTGCCGTCCGCGAAGTATCGCTGCGCGCTTTCGGAGGTGAGGTATTCGAGGAAGCGAATCGCATTTTCGCGGTTCGGCGCGTTCTTCACCACACCCGCGCCGCTGATGTTCACGTGCGTGCCGGTGCCGTCCTGGTCCGGGAAGATCACGCCGATCGAATCGAAGATGTCCTGCGATTGCTCGTCGCCGCCCGCGTAACGCGCGAGATAATAGGTGTTCACGACCGAAATCCGGCATTCGCCCGCCGCGACCGATTCGATCTGCGACGTGTCGTTGCCCTGCGGGTCGCGGGCAAAGTTCGCGACGACGCCCTGCGCCCAGTCGCGCGCTGCCTGGGGCCCCCGATTGGCGATGATGCTGGCCAGCAGCGAGATGTTGTAGATGTTGGAGGACGAGCGGATGCAGATATCGCCGCGATAGGCAGGATCGGCGAGGTCGGCGTAGGAGTTCAGGCCCTCGGGCCGACCGGCGTCCTTGTTATAGATGATGACGCGCGCGCGGGTCGAAAGGCCGAACCACAACCCGTCGGGATGGCGAAGGTAGTCGGGCAGCCGTTCGTTAAGCACTTCCGATTCGACCGAGGAGAGGACGCCTGCTTCCTCCGCGCGCCACAGCCGCCCTGCATCGACGGTGATGAGAAGGTCCGCCGGCGAAAACTCCCCTTCGCTGACGATCTTCTCGATCAGCGCGTCGGCGTCGGCTTCGAGCCGGTTGACCGCGATCCCGGTCTGCTCGGTAAAGTCCTCGTAAAGCGCGAGATCGGTGTCGTAATGGCGCGAGGAATAGATGTTGATTTCGCCGTTATCGGCGACGGGCTGGTCGGCCTCTTGCGCGCAACCGGCAAGTGCGAGTGCGGCAAGGCACCCCGCGAGGATTTGTTTCATCGTGATTCCCTGAGCGTTCGCTTTAACTTGCGAATGCGTTGCAATAACGATTGCTCGAATGCAAGGGCTATTCCGCCGCAAAAGCTCGCACACTGCCCGCCATGGGGACCGCCTTGTACCGCGCACCGGGTTCGGGCCCTTCGCTCACCAGCGCGATAATCTCGGTACCGTCTGGTGCGCGCAGCAGCACGCGCGTCCGGCGACCGCGCGAATGCAGGTCGCGGACCGTCGACCCTTCGGGCGAGGCCACACATTCCAGCCGCTCGGCATCGACGAGCAGTTCGAGCGTGTCGCCTTCCGGCACCGGACCGGCGACGACCGATAGTGGCCATTCGCCAAAAGCGGTCGCAAAGCCCGCTTCCATGCGGCGGGCGCGCACCACCTGCGCATTGCCGAAAATCGCCCCGATGGAGGCGGAGGCCGGATCTTCGCGCAGCTGCGTCGGCGTACCGATCTGTACGATCCGCCCGCTCTCCATCACCGCGACGCGGTCGGCGATGTCGATCGCCTCTTCCGGATCGTGAGTCACGACGACGCTGGTCGCGCCCCGCTCCCGCAACAGAACGCGGCAGTCCCGGCGCAAGCGCCTGCGGAGTACGATGTCGACGCTGGCGAACGGTTCGTCCATCAGCATCACCCGCGGACCCGGCGCGATCGCCCGTGCCAAAGCCGCACGCTGTTGCTGGCCGCCCGACAATTCATGCGGGTAGCGCGCGCCAAGCCCGACCAGACCGACCTGCTCCAGCCATCCTTCCGCCGCGCCCTTCCCTTCGCGCTTCAACCCGAAGGCGACGTTCTGCGCGATCGTCATGTGCGGGAACAACGCCCCTTCCTGGAAGACCAGGCCGACCGGGCGCTTTTCCGGGGGCGGTACGCTGCCGCGCTGTGCCAGCAACTCCCCGTCCAGCCAGATGCTGCCCTCCTGCACGTCGAGCAGCCCGGCCGCGAGATTGAGCAAGGTTGACTTTCCGCAACCCGACGATCCAAGCAGGCACGTGATTTCGCCGGTGGGCGCGACGAAGCTGATGTCGCGCAGCGCCTGCACCTCCCCGTAACCATGGGCAATATGACGAAATTCAAGGCTCAAGCTGCTGTCCCGTGCGGTGCCCCGTGGATCGCTGCGTGCGGCGCGTCAAGCGAGCCGTCATGCAACTGAGCGGCCTTTCGCAAACCGCGGGGGACGGCGCAAGCGCGCCGACACGCCGGAGACTACCCCTCCCGGGACCCTGGGGCACCGTCGCACTGGTCATCGGCGCGCTCGCGGCCCTGCCGATCCTCGCGGTTGTCATGGCGGCACCGGCCGGGGGGTTCGACGCGATCGCCCACCTCGCTCGCACCGTCCTGTGGCGATACGCCGCGAACACTGCGCTGCTCATGCTGCTGGCGGGAGGGCTCGCCGCGATCGTCGGCACTGGCTGCGCGTGGCTGGTCGCCGCGACTCGCTTTCCCGGGCGCAGCCTGTTCGCCTGGGCGCTGGTGCTGCCGCTGGCCGTGCCGCCCTACATTGCCGCCTATGTCTATGCCGACCTGCTAGATTTCAGCGGGCCGATGCAGACGGCCCTGCGCACCTATACCGGCTGGGCCCCCGGCGATTATGCGATCCCCGACATCCGATCGCTTGCGGGCGGAGCGTTCGTGCTGGGCATCGTGCTGTACCCTTATGTCTACCTGCTCGCCCGAACCGCTTTCGCAGCGCAGAGCGCCCGCCAGGTCCTCGCAGCGCGAAGCCTTGGCGCGCGGCCCTGGACGGTGTTCCGCCGCATCGCCCTCCCTGCCGCGCGACCGGCGATCGCCGGGGGTCTTGCGCTGGTGCTGATGGAGGTGCTCGCCGATTTCGGCGTTGCCGACTACTTCGCAATCCCGACTTTCAGCACCGGCATCTTTCGCAGCTGGCTCGCCATGGGCGATCGCCAGGCCGCGCTTAAGCTCGCCGCGCTGATGCTGCTCTTCGTCATCCTGCTGGTGGCGATGGAAGCGCGGGCGCGCAGCGGACGCAGCGACAGTCGTGATGGTCACGCGGGCGCGCCTGCCGAGCCGTTCTTCAGACTGTCGGACACGCAGCAATGGCTCGCAGCGGCCGCTTGCGCGGTGCCGCTGCTGCTC
>JBARZK010000119.1:0-9928 GCA_049649965.1 Erythrobacter sp. | reverse complement strand
CGCCATACCCGGCGTTGGCCCTCTCGTGGCCGCGGGATCGATCGCCGAACTGGCAATCGGCGGCGCGGCGACGACCGGGACCGCGGTCGGAGCGGCGGCAGGCGGGCTCGCGGCTGTCCTAACCGATCACGGGGTGCACGAAGATGACGTCGGCTATTACGAGGAACGCATCAACAAGGGCGGCATTTTCGTATCGGTCGATCGAAGCGGCGCTGGCGCGCAGGCGGACCAGGCGCAGGAAATCCTCTACAAGCATGGCGGACATTCGGCCACGCGCCGCCGCGACGATAGCGTGGGCACGACCGGGACGGCGGGCAAGCCAGCGACCGGCGCACCCGTACGCCACGGGTAAAGCCACCCCTGCACTCCATATGGCCGCCGCTCCCAATCCGGGTCGGCGGCCATTTCCTTGGAACACATCGAAAATCGGATCGGTTGAGAAACAGACCCCCTTCAACGAAAAAGGCCCCTCAATGAGCACAACGACCGTCAACCCCGCGACCGGCGAAGAACTGGCAACCTACGACACCCTCTCGAGCCAAGAAGCCAGCGCCCGCATCGAGGCCTGCCACGCCGCGTTCGAGAAGTGGAAGCGCAAGAGCCTGGATGAACGGGCCGAGACGATCCGCTCGCTGGGCACGGCGCTGCGCGATCACAAGGAAGAGCTCGCCCAGCTGATGACCGACGAGGTCGGCAAGCTGATCAAGGATAGCCGCGACGAGGTCGAATTGTGTGCGGCGATTTGCGACTACACGGCCGAACACGGCCCGTCCGAACTGGCCGACGAACAGCGCGATCCCGGCAATGCTGCTCGCGGGATCGTCACCTATTGCCCCATCGGCGTCGTCTACGGCATCCAGCCGTGGAATTTTCCGTGCTACCAGGTGATCCGCTACACCATCGCGAATTTGATGACCGGCAACGGCGTGCTGCTCAAACACGCCAGCAATTGCACCGGCAGCGGGATGAAGATCGCGGAGATCTTCAAGGCGGGTGGCCTGCCCGACGACCTGTTCACCGTACTGGTGCTCGATCACGATACTTCCGACGGGGTGATCGCGCACGAAAAGGTGCGCGGCGTCACGCTGACCGGCTCCGACGAGGGCGGCAAGCACGTCGCCGAAAAGGCGGGCAAGGTGCTGAAGCCGCTGGTGCTCGAACTGGGATCGAACGACGCCTATCTCGTCCTTGAGGACGCCGATCTGGAGAAGGCCGTGAAGGTCTGCGCCGAGGCACGGCTCTACAATAACGGCGAGACCTGCATCAACGGAAAGCGTTTCATCGTCACCGACGCGGTCTATGACGAGTTCGTCGAGAAATTCGTCGCCCGGTTCAAAGCGATCAAGACGGGCGATCCGAAAGCCGACGATACCGATCTGGGGCCGATGGCACGCACCGACCTTCGCGAGGACGTGCAGCGGCAGGTCGACCAGTCGGTCGAGAACGGCGCGACGATCAAGTGCGGCGGGGCGATCCCCGATGGCCCGGGTGCCTTCTATCCTGCCACGGTCCTGACGGACGTGAAGCCCGGCCAGCTTGCCTATGACGACGAGATTTTCGGCCCCGTCGCCTCCGTCATCCGTGCAAAGGACGACGAGGACGCGATGCGGCTCGCCAACGACAGCCGCTACGGCCTTGGCGGGGGCATTCTCTCACGCGACACCGATCGCGCGATCGAGCTCGCCTCGAAGCATTTCGACACCGGCATGGTGTTCATCAACACCTATGGCGTCGCCGACCCCTCCATGCCGTTCGGCGGGGTGAAGAATTCCGGCTACGGCCGCGAGCACGGCGGCTTCGGCATCAAGGAGTTCGCCAACGCCAAGGCGATCTTCGTCGGCGCGGACTGAGGACGCCTTACCGTACGCCCTCGAACCACAGAAAGTCGAACAAGCGAAGGCCGCCGGGCGATCCGGCGGCCTTCCTCGTATCAGCGCAAGGCGCCTTCGACCTGCGTATCCGCGTCGACGGCATCGGCTTGGACCTGCGTCTGCGCCGAGCCACCTCCGGTTCGCGTCATGCCATCCGCACGCTCCGCGCGCATGCCCGCGAGGTCGATCACGCGGTCGGCGTCGTAACGCAGCACCCCTTGGATCGGAGGCATGCGATTGATCAGCATTCCGAGGAAATTGGGAAAGCGATCGGCGGCGTGATAGGTCGCGGGCACCGCGTCCATGTCCGCCAGACTGCCCGGCAGCGTGTCGCCCGGCGATGCGGGCCGGACGGACATGACGTAAGGCAGTGCCTTGCGGCGGATGTATTCGGGCGAGCGATAGGGCTGCAATTCCGCGATATCGGTATCGCCGTCTTCGGGCGCGATCAGCACCGCGCCCAGATCGGTGAGTTCTCCCGCTTTCGCTTCGAAGCGGACCGAACCCATGCACATGCAGGTTCCGCTGGCCATACCGTCGATCCCGGCGCCGAAAATGGTGTATTCTCCCGGAGGAACCTCGACGACGTAGGTACGGCGCTCGCCGTCCTTTTCGAAGACACGCCCGCTATCGAGCCGGACGAGGTTGCGAATGTCGCGATCGACATACGAGAATGCCGCGTCGGGCAGCAGTTCCTCGTCGCTGACACCCGGCGCGCCATCGCGATCCTCGCGCATGTCCGCGCGCTCCTCGGCAAGTGCGTCCCGGCGGTTTTCGAGGAAACGCTCGAACTCCTCCGGTGTCAGGCTGCGCATGAAGAACACGTCGTATTTGTCCTCCAGCGTCTCGTAAACGATATAGGCCATGCCCGACGCCAGATCGGGCGTGTCCTTTGATTTCAGCTGGGTCACCTCCTGGCTGTCCGTCCGCTGGGCGAAAGCCGGAAGCGAGGGGACCAGGGCGAGCGTCGCCGCTGCGGCGAGAAGTGTCGTCGATCGGATCATCGCACCAGCCTTTCGCCTTCGGGAGCGGTGCCGGTTGCGATTTCGACCAACCGCGTGCGCACCGCGTCGCTTTCCCCATCGTGCAGGGCCTTGAACGTGTCCTTGTCGATCTCGTAGCGATCGTAATTCTTAAAGGCGAAGCACTTGCGAAGATTGCTTCGCTCCATCGCCCGCCGGTCGCCTTCGTTCATGAAGCTGACGACCAGGCTGCCGACGAGCGATCCGATGCCGCCGGCAAGACCCGCCGCGAGTGGGCTGAGGCTGCCAGCCGAACTGTAAGGCACGGACGAATAGACCGGCGTGCTTCCCGATTTCTGTAGAACCAGCCCCTCGGCATAATTCCGGCATTCGATCATGTCGGCACGCGCGACTTCGGCGGATACGCCGTCCTTGTGAAAGACGAAGTACTTCCAGCTGTTCCCCTCGTCCGGCTGCCCGTCGTCCACACCCGAATGGTCGGTCGCCGGCGCGACCTCGTCCTGCGCATGCGCGACATGCGCAGCGCACAGGCTGGCGCACGCCAGCCCGAACCCGATAATCCTGTTCATCTTGCCCCCTTCGAAGGCACCGATCCCGTGCCTTCCCGTTTTTCCAAGGGCATGATGTTAGGCGCACGACCGGGCGGAGGACAACCGACAATCGATGCCCGGCCACCGCAGCGGGGCGATCTTCGCGCTGGTGCGGCACTGTCGCAACGCTCTCGCCACTTTCGTGAATTCGACCTGTCACGACCGGTGCGGCAATGCACCGCTGGATCGCGTATCGAAGGGCTCGCGCACGGCCGCACCGCGCGAACTGCGACACGCACTTGCAAACCCTGCAAGTAAAACGTTTGCACCTCGCCGGTCGGAATTGCTGCACTGCACTAGAAGTCGCTGGTTAAGCTGCTTGCGAAAGTAATCCTTTCCTGATCTACTCTCTCCAACGGGACTCGACGACCATTGTGGGGAGAACATCGATGAACATCTTGACGAACAGCAAGGCGTTCGCGGCTGTATTCGGCCTTGTTGCGGTTCCGGCGCAGGCCGAGAAGGCAAGTGAATTGGAATACATCAACGGGATGGATGCTTCGCAGGCCGAACGCGAACTGTTCGATCGCGGGTTCAAGCATATCGAAAGTCACCGCAACACGCGCGACTACGTCTACAGTTATTGGTGGGACGAGCGCGACGACAAATGCGTCTATGTCGAGGTCTACGAGCGTAGCAGCCAGGTCATGAGCGTATCCGACGCGAGCGATCAGGATTGCGGCCACCACAAGGGGTCCGACGCCGCCACCGTTGCGGCGGTCGGGGTCGGCGCGGCCCTGCTCGGTGCGTTGATCGGGGGCAGCAAGTCCCACCACCGCGACAATGCCGACCTCGGCCGGGAAGAGCGCCAGCAATTCGATCGCGGCTATAACGACGGGCTCCACAGCGCGAGCTATCACAATTACGACCGCTCCGATGCCTATTCGAACGGTTACGAGAAAGGCACCGACGAGCGCGAGGCGAACCTGCGCCACCACCATCGGCGCGGCGGCTATCAGCAAACGGCCCGGTTCGACGACCTGCGCGACGCCCGCGCCGCCGGCGGCATGACCGAACTCGAACGGCGAGGCTTTCGGCAGGTCGACAATTTCACGAGCGGCGATACCCGCTATTCGATCCAGTGGCAGCCGCAGACCCGGCAGTGCGTCCAGGTGACGATCGCCGACGGACGCTTCTACAGCCTCGACGACATCGGCACGCATCCGCAATGTCGGTAAGGCACACACCCTCGCGAGCCACCGGTCGGGCCCTTCGTGTCGCCTTGTGCGCCCTGTTTGTCCCCGCCTGTACCGGCGAAGCGTCGAATCCGGAGCCCTCCGGAGATGCGGTCGCGGCTTCGATCCCCGAGCGGCTCGCCCCGTTCGGGGACGGCTATCCCGAGGCCGGCGATCCCTGTCGCCGGCTGGGAGAGTCGGAGGCGACCTCCAACTTCCTCGGCGATTCATCAATCCTCGTCGGTTGTCCTGACGAAACCTCGGCCGCTGCGGTCGGCGGGTCGATCGTCACCAATATCGATGGTGTGCGGCTCGTCAGCATACCGACGGGCGATGCCAATGAGGGTTTGGGCGAGTTCCAAGCGTCCCGGGACGCACTGGTCGAGGGAACGGAATACAACGCCACGGCCCTGGTTTCCTGCGGGTTCGACGGCGCGGAGCCGACCGAACAGTGCAGCGCGGGCGTCATCAGGGATTGGGGCGAGGACGGGACGAACCTGGTCGAGGTGCAAAAGCCCGACGGCTTCAAACGCGCCATTTTCCTTCGCGGGACGGAGCCTTACAGCGCCGATAGCGCGGAAGCGGACGGGTCGGCCGGATGGGATTTCGAAACGACGCGGGCGGGCGACCGGGTGACGGTGAACTACGGCCCGGAAACCTATGTCCTCGTCGATGCGCTCGTCACCGGTGGCTGAAACGCGGACGACGCCACAGCCATAGCAGGATCAAGAGATTAAATGCCGGCGCGAGAATGGCGAGCGCCGGCCCTTCGAGGCCGACGATCCCGCCCGCGACATTCCATGGCAGGCCGAGCGGCATGAGGAACACGCCGGAAACGGGGTCACGCTCCTGTCCGAACCAGCCATACGTGCCGATGAGGAGAAGCGCGAGCGCAGCCGCATAAAGTGCTGCGAAGACGAGGAAGACCCACTTCATCGCGAGGCGCCTACCCCAGCCGCTCCTTCAGGATCTGGTTGACCACCGCGGGGTTGGCCTTCCCCTTCATCGCCTTCATCGTCTGGCCGACGAAGAAGCCGAACAGCTTGTCCTTACCCGCCTTGTACTGTTCGACCTTGTCGGCATTCGCAGCGAGGATCTCGTCGATCGCCGCTTCGATGGCGCCGGTGTCGCTGACCTGTTTAAGCCCCTCGGTTTCCGCGATTTCGGCCGGCTCGCGCCCGTCCTTCAGGACGATCTCGAAGATTTCCTTCGCCTGGCCGCCGCTAATCTCGCCCTTGTCCGACATGGCGAGGATCGCAGCCTGCCGCTGCGCGGTGGCGTTGCTGGCATCGCCCTCGTCGCCGACCGATTTCATCACGCCGGGGGCGACCGACAGCGCCCAGTTGGCGACCTGTGTGGCGACCTTCGCCTCGCTTTTTCCGGTCGCCGAAGCCGTCGCAGACAGCAAGGTTTCGAAGCGCGCAAAGGTTTCGACCTCGGCTGTCAGTTCGCGCGCGTTGTAGGCGCTCAGGCCCAGTTCTTCCTCGTAACGGCGGCGCTTTGCGTCGGGCAATTCGGGCAGCGAGGCGCGGCATTCGTCGAGGAAACTGTCCTCGAGTTCCAGCGGCAAAAGGTCGGGATCGGGGAAGTAGCGGTAATCGTGCGCATCTTCTTTCGAGCGCATGGTGCGCGTGGTGCCGCTCGCGACGTCGAACAGGCGCGTTTCCTGATCGACCGTGCCGCCCCCTTCGATCACATCGACCTGCCGGTTCGCCTCGTATTCGATGACCTGCATGACGAAGCGCACGGAGTTCACGTTCTTCGTCTCCGTCCGGGTGCCCAATTCCTCGCCCGGCTTGCGCACCGAAACGTTGACGTCCGCCCGCATCGAACCTTCTTCCATGTTCCCGTCGCACGAACCGACATAGCGGAGGATGGAGCGTAGCTTGCGCACATACGCCCCCGCTTCTGCCGGCGAGCGCATGTCGGGGCGGCTGACGATCTCCATCAGCGCGACGCCGCAGCGGTTGAGATCGACATAGGACATGGTCGGATGCTGGTCGTGCATCAGCTTGCCCGCGTCCTGTTCGACGTGAATGCGTTCGATCCCGATCACCTTGTCTTCGGGAATGCCGGCCTTCTCATCCGCATCGATCAGCAGCTGCCCCTCGCCCACGAGCGGGTGATAGAGCTGGCTGATTTGATAGCCCTGCGGCAGATCGGCATAGAAGTAGTTCTTGCGGTCGAAGCGGGACCAGCGATTGATCTCCGCCTCGATCGCCATCCCGGTGCGCACCGCCTGACGGATGCATTCGCGGTTCGGCACCGGCAGCATGCCGGGCATCGCCGCATCGACGAGCGAAACCTGCGTGTTCGGCTCTGCGCCGAAGGCCGTGGAGGCACCGGAAAACAGCTTTGCGTTGGACGTCACCTGCGCATGCACTTCGAGGCCGATCACGACCTCCCATTCGCCGGTCTGACCCTGAATACGGTATGTGCTCATACCCGGTCGTCTAACCCCTCAAGCGGCGCGGTTCAATCGCTCTCGAACGGGTTTGGAACGACCGGCAGGCTCGATCATCGCTGCAAAGCCGGGTGGGCACGCCAACCATTCCATTTTCCGCTTGGCTTTTCGGTACTTGCGCGGCAAGGGCGCGCCATGCCCGACCCGAACGCACCACCAGCCGCCGGCGTGCCGGACGGGCGGGCAGAGCGGAGAAAACCGCTCGTCCTGCATGTTTCCGGCGATTTTCCCGACAGCTTGGAATCCGCGAAGACTCCTGTCATCCGCCGCCTGATCGACCTGACCGCCGATCGGTTCGACCATCATGTCGTCTCGCTCAACCGGGTGAGTCCCACGTTGCCGACCATCGCCAAAAGCTTAGTCGCACCCGGCCAACTGCGCGTCGAATGCGAGCCGTTCGAATATGGCGAAGCCCTGCGTTACACCGCCCCTCCCCGCGGCCTTCGCCACCGCACCAAGCTGGTTCAACTGGGACGCTGGCTCGCGTCGTACATCGATCGTCTTCCCCAGCGCCCCGATCTCCTGGTCGGGCACAAGCTCGCGATCGAAGGCGTGGCGGTGCGCGAAGCGGCACGGGTCACCGGGATACCTTTCGGGCTCTCGATCCAGGGGAACACCGATCTCAAGATCCTCGCCGTCCGCCCCGATCTCAAACCGGCTCTGGCAGAAATATTCCATGACGCTCGCGTGGTATTTCCGTTCGCCCCATGGGCTCTGCGACAGACCGAGGAGCGGCTCGGGGTTCGATCCGGCCCCACCCACCTCCTTCCATGCGTGACGGATCTCGACACGCCCCTTTCCCCTCGCCCGGGCGGGGAGGGGCTCGTCTCCGTTTTCCATCTGCACAATTATCGCGGCAAGAACCTTCATGGTCTGGTCGAGGCGTATCGTCTGTTGCGACGAAGCGGTTCGCCAGTGCCCAACCTCGACATCATCGGAGGAGGCAGCGATCGGGACATGGCCGCGTGCCGGCAGGTGGCGCGCGATATCCCGGAGATCCGTTTTCTCGGCCCCTTCGATCGCGAGGCGGTGAAAGACCGGCTGCACCGAGCGAGTGCCCTGGTCCTGCCCTCGCTTCGCGAAAGCTTCGGGCTCGTGTTCATCGAAGCCCTGTATGCGGGGACGCCAATCGTTTATCCGGCCAAAACGGCCGTAGATGGGTATTTCGATGGCTCACCCTTCGCCCTGCGCGTCAATGCTCGCTCTCCAGTGTCCATCGCGAACGCTATCGAGCAGGCGATTGCCGAAGAGTCCGCAATGAAGCGGGCGCTCGGGGAGTGGCAGGAAAGCGAGGACGCGCGTCGCTTTACCCGGAAGCGGATCGCACTAGTGTTTTCGAACGGGCTCCAGGACGCAATCCGATAAACCTCAGGCGGAGTGCTTTCCCTGCTCGTGATCGGGCTTTGGCACCATCGCCGCATCTAAGAGGCTGAGTTACAAGGTGGTGGCAATCCCACAAGCTCCAAGGCACACTGCCCGCCGCAAGGCAGGGGAGCATTGGATGTTGGGGAATGATGCGTGCGTGCTGATGTTTCATGGGATCGGCGAAATACCCGATCACATCGAAGCGGACGAACGACCGTACTGGATTGGCTGGGAACTCTTCGATCGTATCGTCGATCATGTGGGCCAGCGATCAAAGGACGATCGCCGGGTCATCTTCACTTTCGATGATGGCAATGCCTCGGATCTATCCGCCGCCTCGAAGCTTGCTGCGGCTGCCTTGGATGGGAGGTTTTTTGTTCTGGCCGGGCGGATCGGCAGGACGGATTACCTCTCGGCTTCGGAGATTGCGGAAATTACGTCGCTCGGGATGGAGGTCGGGCTGCATGGTCGTCAACACTGCGACTGGCGAAAGCTCGCCGCCCCGGAGCTGGAGGTCGAACTTACCGTATCGCGTGAAGAAATTTCCGCCGCGAGCGGCCGGCCCGTAACAAGCGTCGCAATCCCGTTCGGTGCTTACAATCGCACTGTGATGCAGAGGCTGCACGGCGACGATTTCGAACACATCCATACGTCGGACCCCGGCGTCTGGCGCGCGGCGTCCCGGATCGTTCGTCGCAACACCATCACCGCAGCGCATTCGCTTGAGAACGTGATCGATATAATCGACGATCGCATACCCCTGAAAAGCAAGCTGCGCCGTGCGATCACTCCCCCGATGAAGCGGATTATGAACCAGGTCGGCTGATATCCCGTTTTCGACGCGCCCACTCGATCAGCGCCTCGCGCGGCCAGACCCAAGTGTACGCAACCGGCAGGTATTCTCCCGATTCGTAGAGAACGCGCCGGGTCTTCGATTTCGCGGTCGCCGACTCGACATCGAACGCGGTCGACTTGTGCTTCACGATATGCGCCCCTCCTTCGACAGGGCCATTGAGGAGGTAGGCCAGCCGTGGGCTGATCTGCGCCAGCGCCGGGTCATGGTACCAGCTTGTGGCGACCAGCCCCGCGGACCCTGGATGGAGTTCGAGCAGGTCGGCCACCTGGAGGTAGAATTCATCGAAACCTTCGGGCGAAAATCCCTTGAGGTGACGAGCTTCCAAATGGTAGCGAAAACAACGGTCGGCGAAGCTCCGAACCGCAAGCAAGGGGGCCTTGGGCGCGAGTTTCAACGCGGTCTTCAGTCCGAGCGCTTCGTTAAGGTCCAGCAATTGCGAACCGAAATAAACGCTCATTCCGTGAACGAAGCGATAGTCCTTCACGAAGTTGCCGGAGGGAAAGACATAGTCGTCTCCCGCGCGATCCTCCAGATAGTGCAGCAGGCGCTGTTGCCATTTTCGGTTTTCCGATCGCACGTGCGGTGTCAGGTCGATCTGTTCATGGCGTTTGTCGACGCCGGCGG
>JBARZK010000118.1:0-6463 GCA_049649965.1 Erythrobacter sp. | reverse complement strand
GGTCAGGATCGTGCGGCCCCTGCGCGGCAATCCGCGCATTCGCGTGGTGCTGAAGCCGATGCGCGATTACGGCGCGCGGCTTGCCGAGACGACGAGCGGCACCAATCACATCCGCTATCTGGTCGGCCCGCAGGCGCTGCGCCTGTCGACCGATGCGCCGGTCGGCTACATCATGGAAGGGCGCACCTTCCGCATCGAGCAGGACACGCATTTCTTCCTCGGCCCCGACGAACCCTTCGTCGGCAACCTGCGCGAACAATTGCGCTCGATGGAGCAGTCGACGCGGCGGTACTGGCGTCACTGGGTCCGCATGCTCGCGATCCCGCTCGAATGGCAGGAAGAGGTGATCCGCTGCGCGATCACGCTCAAGCTTTGCCAGCACGAGGAAACCGGCGCGATCGTCGCCGCGCTCACCACCTCGATCCCCGAAGCCGCGGATTCCGAGCGGAACTGGGACTATCGCTACTGCTGGATCCGCGATTCCTACTACACGGTGCAGGCGCTGAACCGGATCGGCGCGCTCGACGTGATGGAAAAGTACCTCTCCTATTTGCGCAACATCGTCGACGATGCGCGCGGGGGTACGATCCAGCCGCTCTATTCGGTGATGGGGCAGGGCGAACTGGACGAAAGCACGGCGGCAGACCTCGCGGGCTATCGCGGCATGGGGCCGGTGCGGCGCGGCAATGCCGCCTACAAGCAGATCCAGCACGATTGCTATGGCCAGATCGTCCTGCCGAGCGTGCAGGCGTTCTTCGATACCCGCCTGCTGCGTCCGGCGGACGAACGCGATTTCGAGAACCTCGAACAGGTCGGCAAGATGGCGTGGGCGATGCACGACCAGCCCGATGCTGGGCTTTGGGAGTTCCGCACCCGGCAGGAAGTGCACACCTATTCCGCCGTAATGAGTTGGGCCGCCTGCGACCGGCTGGCCAATGTCGCGACGCATATGGGCCTGTCGGACCGGGCGGACGTGTGGCACGAACGGGCGGCCACGATCGCCCGCACGATCGAGGACAACGCCTGGAAGGAAGGCGAGAACGGGGATGGCCACTACAAGGCCAGCTTCGAATCCGACTATCTCGATGCGAGTCTGCTGCAGATGGTCGAACTGCGCTTCCTCTCCCCGCAGAACGAGCGGTTCCGCCAGACCTTCGCCGCCGTCGAAAAGCACCTGCGGCGCGGCGACCACATGCTGCGCTATGCCGCGAAGGACGATTTCGGCGCGCCCGAAACCGCCTTCAACGTGTGCACCTTCTGGCTGATCGAAGCATTGCATCTCGCCGGCCGGGACGAAGAGGCACGCACGCTGTTCAGCACGATGCTGAGCCACACCACTCGCTCCGGCCTGCTGAGCGAGGACATCGATTATGTTACCGGCGAACTGTGGGGGAACTTCCCCCAGACGTACTCGCTGGTAGGAGTGATCAACTGCGCCGGCCTGTTGTCCAAACCATGGAGCGAAGTGCGATAGAAGATCCGTCCAAACCCAAGCCCCAGAGGCTCGTCGTCGTTTCCAACCGCGTGGCCGTTCCCAAGGCGCGCGGCGCGGACGGGGCGCAGGGCGGTCTGGCAGGCGCGCTGAATGCCGCGCTGGAAGAACGGGGCGGGCTGTGGTTCGGCTGGTCGGGCGAGGAATCCGACAAGACCGAACCGACGATTCACGACAATTCGGCCGAAGGAGTGACGATCGCAACGGTCGATCTGTCGGAGCGAGATGTCGACGAATACTACAACGGCTACGCCAATTCGACGCTGTGGCCGCTGTTCCACTATCGCATAGACCTTGCCCAGTTCGAAGCGCGCACCGGCAAGGGATACGAGCGCGTAAACAACCACTTCGCCGACAGTCTTTGCAAGATGTTGCAGGACGACGATATCGTGTGGATCCACGATTACCATCTGATCCCGCTGGGCCAGCGTCTGCGCGAACGCGGGGCCGAGATGCGGATCGGGTTCTTCCTGCACACGCCATGGCCGCCGACCCGCCTGCTGACCTCGCTGCCCTATCATGAGCGGCTGGTGGTATCGATGCTGGGTTATGACCTCGTCGGCTTCCAGACGGAGGAATGGCTGTCCAGTTTCATGCATTATTGCGAAACCGAGCTGGGCGCCGAAGTCGACGCCGACAGCGGAAGCATCGCCTATAAGGGTCGCACGACCGTCGCGAAGTCGTATCCGATCGGGATCGACTGGGACCATTTTCAGACGCAGGGCGACACCGGCGAAGCCCGCAATGCCGAACAGCGCCTGCGATCGTCCACCCGGCATCGTATCGCTATGATTGGGGTCGACCGGCTCGACTATTCGAAGGGATTGCCCGAACGGATCGACGGGATCGGCCGTTTCTTCGACCAGCATCCGGAGCGTACCCGCGACCTGATCTTCATCCAGATCGCCCCGCCAAGCCGCGAGGACGTCGAAAGCTACCAGAAGATCCGCGCGACGCTGGAGCAGAAGACCGGCGAGATCAACGGTGCGCGCAGCGAGGTCGACATCGTGCCGATCCGCTACGTCAACCGCGGCTACGACCATTCCGAGCTCTACGGCTTCTTCCGCGCAGCGAAGATCGGACTGGTGACTCCACTGCGCGACGGGATGAACCTGGTGGCGAAAGAATATGTCGCCGCGCAGGACCCGGAAGATCCCGGCGTGCTGATCCTGTCCGAGTTCGCCGGCGCGGCGCAGCAGCTAGGCTGCATCGACGAAGACGGCAGGGAAAGCGGAGCGGTGCTGGTCAACCCGCATAGTCCCGATTCCATCGCGAGCGCCGTCCAGCGCGCACTCGACATGCCGATCGAAGAGCGCCGTCGCCGCTACGAACGCATGATCGGCACCGTGCGCGACGATCATATCGGCAAGTGGACGTCGGACTTCTACAGCGACCTTGCCGGCGAAGTACGCTGACCCGCGAACGTCAGAGGTAACGCAGGGCCCGACGGTCCCTTTCGTTCGCCTCACCCGAACCGCTCGCAAGGTGAGTCCTGAGATCGGTATGGCGCGGCCGGTCGCGGCGCTTGGCCAGGACCAGCCCGACCTTGTGCAGCAGAACGCCGGGATCGAGAGGCTTGCGCACGAAGTCCTGCGCGCCCGCATAGATCGCCTGACTTTCGTCCTCCGCCCCGCGCATCGCGGTGAACATGACGACCGGCAGGTCGTAGAAGACCGGCGATTGTCGCAACTGGCGCAGCAGGCTGAACCCCGACATGCCCGGCATGTCCTGGTCGAGCAGGAGGACGTCCGGCCGCTTGCGCTTCAGCAGGTCGAACGCGGCCTCCCCGCTGGTGACCCAGCCGCAGGCATGCCCCGCGTCGATGAGGATCTGCGATGCGAGTTCGGCGACGAGATCGTCGTCGTCGGCGATGAGGATGTGAGCCATGGTGGCCTCGTATTCCGGTGGTTTCCATACGGCGCATGCCGTCTTAGCCCGGTCCGTTCGAAACTATCCTGAGCCGCTTCCCCCGCAGTTCTGCGTAGGTGGGCGGTCGCTCTCCAGTCGGCGCCGGTTGTGCGCGCGGCCCCCGCCTGCCACGTAAGCGGGCATGATTCGCACCCAAGAACCCGATCCCTTCCTGCCGACCGAGGGCATTCACAACCTGCGCGATTACGGCGGCTACCGAGGGGCGGGCGGGGCCAGGGTGAAAACCGGCCTGCTGTTCCGTTCCGGCCAGCACATGGAAGCGAGCGACGCCGATCTGGAAACCATTCGCGAGCTCGACATCCGCACCGTCATCGACCTTCGCGGCGTCAGCGAGCGCAGCGGCTTTCCCTGCCGCCGCCATCCCGAGTTCTGTGCCGAAGTCATCGCGCACGAAGGCGAAACCAGCAACTCGCCTCCGCACGAGGGGGGCGGTGGGACCGTCGACATGACGGCCGAGAAAGCGCGCGAGCGGATGATCGCGGTCTATACCCGAATGCCCGACAATCCGGCGATGATCGCGATGTTCTCCCGCTATTTCGAAGCGCTGGCGACGCGCGAGGGCGGCAGCCTCGTCCATTGCTTCGCGGGCAAGGACCGGACGGGCATCGCAGCCAGCCTGCTGCTTCACGTCCTTGGCGTCCAGCACGACGATATCCTCGCCGAGTTCCTGCGCACCAACGATGCGCCGACGCGCGAAATCCTCGAGCGCCAGTCCCTGCCGCGCATGGAAAAGCATTACGGCACGATCGAGCCGGAGGCGCTGCGCAACCTGATGGGCGTGCTGCCCGAATATCTCGACACGTACTGGTCGAAGGTCGCGCGCGAGCACGGATCGGTGGACACGTATCTCGAACAGCAATTGGGTGTGGACGAGAAGCGCAAGACACGGTTGCAAGAGCGCTTGCTGGCGTGACAATTGTACCCCGCATTCCCATATTCGTGGGCACGCAATTTCACGGCTGACAAAGCGAAAGACGAATTCCCATGGCGACCCATCGCACCAAGATGCTCATCATCGGCTCAGGCCCCGCGGGCTATAGCTGCGCGATCTATGCCGCGCGCGCCATGCTGGAGCCGATCGTGGTCCAGGGCCTCCAACCCGGTGGCCAGCTGACGATCACCACCGATGTCGAGAACTATCCCGGTTTTCGCGACGTGGTGCAGGGGCCGTGGCTGATGGAAGAGATGAAGGCGCAGGCCGAGCATGTCGGCACGCGGATGCTATGGGACACGATCGTCTCCGTCGATATCGAGAACGGCCCTCCGTTCCGCGCGATCGGGGACAGCGGCGATGAATATATCGGCGACACGCTCGTCATCGCGACCGGCGCACAGGCGAAGTGGCTGGGCGCTCCGGGAGAACAGGAGCTGAGCGGGAAGGGCGTATCCGCCTGTGCGACCTGCGACGGGTTCTTCTATCGCGGCAAGAAGGTCGCGGTGATCGGCGGCGGCAATACCGCGGTCGAGGAAGCGCTGTATCTCACCAACCATTCCGACGACGTCACCGTCATCCACCGCCGCGACGAATTTCGCGCGGAGAAAATCCTGCAGGATCGCGTATTCAAGTCCGACAAGATCTCGACGCTATGGAACAAGACCGTCGAAAGTTTCGAGGCGGGCGGAGACGGCGGGCTCGATCATCTCGTGCTGAAGGACACGCAGACCGGCGAGACGTCTACGCTGGAAGTCGACGGCGCGTTCGTTGCCATCGGCCATGCGCCCGCGACCGAACTGTTCAAGGGCAAGCTGCCGATGGACGATGGCGGCTATCTGCTGACAGAGCCGGGCTCGCCCAAGACTGCGGTTCCCGGCGTCTTCGCGGCCGGCGACGTGACCGATCACACCTATCGTCAGGCAGTAACGGCGGCCGGCATGGGCTGTATGGCCGCGCTCGACGGCGAGCGCTTCCTCGCGACGCTTGCGGAAGCGCGCGAACTGGAGAACGAGGCCGAGGCCGCCGAGTAGGGAGCACACCCGGCCGCAACGCGGCGTCAGACCGCGGTCGGGTCGAGCTCCATCCCTTCGAGGTTGGGTGCCGACCCGAACACGATCAGCGCCGCCTTCACGATCAGCGCGATCAGCACGATGCTCGACAGAGCGAACAGTACGAAGCGCACGGTCACCCGGTTGGCGGTGACCTGCACGACGCTGTGGATCACGCGCAGTCCGGTATAAATCCACGCAAGAAACGCGTTCGCATCAGTCGCCCCGCCGGTCAGCGCGAGGGTGAACATCACCGCGTAGAATACGGTCGGCTGTTCGTGCAGGTGATTGTAATTGTGCGCTTTCCACTGGACGCGGGCCGGCAGCGTCCGGTCGAGCGAGGCGTCCGGATCGCGGGCCAGCGCGTTGGGATCGACGTTCGCCTTTTGCATGGCCGGGATACGCGTCGCGTACATCCACGCCCACATGACCATTGTCCAGATCATCAGCGCGATGGCGGGCTGGAGAAAAGTGCTCAGGTCGGTCATGTTGGCAGCGCTCCGGGATCGGCAAACAGCGTCGCGATCACAGCCCTGACGGCAAGGACGATCAGTGCGATGCTGCTGAGCAGGAACAGCGCGAAGCGTACGGGGATGGTGTTCACCAGCATCTGCCACAGCGAATGGACGATACGGATCGCGACGTAGATCCACGCCGCCAATACGTCGACCTCACCCGACCCGACCACCGCCAGGATGAGGGAAGCCGCGTAGAACAGGGTCGGCTGTTCGTGCAGATGGGTGTGGTTGTGCGCCGGCCAGTTGGCACGATCGGGGATCACCCCTTCGAGATCGCCGCCACGAACGCCCGGCTTTCCCGACAGGACGGACTTGTCCTGAAGCTTCGCGATCGCACCGAAGCGCGCTGGTATGATCAGGAAAAGGACGATGATCGTCCAGACGATGAGCACCGCGGCGGGTGCTAGCATTTGCGCCTGCATGTTTGGCTCCCCCAGTTTCTGCGACTCCCCCTGCGAAAGCCGTGCGCTCTTGTCAAACGCTCCCGGGCCGGGCGTACGCGGTAAGGACGTGGAGCTGGTAGTAGCCGAGCGGTCCGCGG
>JBARZK010000117.1:0-36079 GCA_049649965.1 Erythrobacter sp. | reverse complement strand
GATCAGGTGGTTGTCGCCGACGCCAGTGCTCGAAGGACCGCCGATATCACCGTTGAACTCGATCGGCGTATCAACGCTGCTTCCAACAGGTATGGCTATGTCGAACAGCCCGTTGGAGACCGTGAGGGATACCACTTCGCCGCCGACGTAGGCTTGGCTGCCGTTGATGTCGGTGGTGCCGAACATCTGAATCTGTGCGCTAACCATGGCGAGATAGGAGTTCTCAGCCGTCGCGACGAACTGCGCATTAGGCTGGACGGTGATTGACTGCGGCGCGGCATCGCCCGTGCCAAGCAGCAGCGGTGCGCCATTGGTCGCAAAATCCGCAAAATTCGCGTCGTCGGGTTCAAGCGAGGTCAGGATCAGATTGCCGACGTCGAACACTGCGCTCGATCCGATCATGATGCCCGTGGGCGAATAGAACGCGACCGTTCCGCCGGCAACGCCATCGGGATTGACCCCCTGCGCATCGAAAATGCGCGACAGGACCGTCCCGTCGAACACGACCATGTTGCCGTTCAGATCGGGCAGGATGCGGTTCAGGACCGCGAAATCGGCGTTGAAGATTTCGCCGCTGTTGCGGAAGGTGACCGTGTTGTCGGTCGGCAGGAAATCGAAAGCGTCGCCCTGTTGTCCGACGAAGGGCGTCCAGTCGATGATCGCGAAATCGCTTTCGACTTCGATGTCTTCGGTGCCCATTCCGGTCAAAATCCGCGAGGCCGTGCCCGCCACGACGTCCTCGGTCGCGTTGATCGCTTGTGCGCTTGCGCGCGTCGGCATCGTGACAAGGGCAAGCGCCATGGCCGCCGAGCCGCAACCGATTAAAAGGCGCGAACGGTTCCGGTTTGGGCAGCTCATGTCAGTATCTCCATGGGAAAAGGCGGGCGGTGACCGAGAACATCACCCGAATGTCGCCGCGATCGACGGCAAGGTCGGGCCGTTCGAGAGGCACGGCAACGAATGCGTTGGCCTGCAGACGCGACCCCCAGGCAGCGCGCACGCCCCCGCCGGCCGACCACAGACGGTCCGGATTGAACGCCTCGCGGCTCGGATCTTCGTTCCAGGCATAGGCGATGTCAGTGAAGACGTATGGCTGAAGAGCGACGGTCTTGGGCCCTTCCGGCGCGAGCGATCCGGCGCGCGCCTCGGCAGAGAATGCCACACCGCTATCCCCCAGGACTGCGCCGGGATCGTAGCCGCGCCCGATCGAGAAACTGCCCGCAGCGAACTCCTCGAACGCGGGCAGCGGATCGTCGCTGAACTGGCCGCTCGTTCCAAGGAACAGGGTGATCGTTGGAACCGGGCGAAACTCGACGCTGGCATCGGCTCGAATAAGGAATGGGGTCGGATCGCTTTCGATGCGGCTCGGCGGGACGGCTCCATCGTCGAGGCACAGATCGAGATCGCCGCGGCAGTCAGGGCTGGCGGAAAGGACATCGAGACCCTGACGCAGTTCGACCCCATAACGAATGCGTGATCGCGGTTCGAACGGGGTGTACCCGTCGAACCGCTGGATACTGCTGCGATCCGTACGTTCGCCATCGACGCGCACGAACAGGGTTCTGACCCGGTCGCGTGTTAGTGCGATATCCTCGACGTCGACGTCCTGGTCGACGATGTCGAAACCGATATTTGCAAACAGGCTCGATCGGCGCGAGCGTTCGATCGGATAACTCGCGAAGATGGTGCCGAGCAGCGTCTCCGATTCCAGCTCCAGGCCGTCGAGACCGAGGTCGGGTTCGGTCACCGAATAGGTGATCTGGCCCCCCAACCGCAGACCGTTCGCGCCCAATGCGAAATCATGGCCGAACTGAATGGTTTGCTGCTCTTCGAACTCCAGCGTGCTGTAAATCGACAGGCTCGTGCGGTCGCCCAGCCCCGTCAGGTCGTATATTTCGCCGCGAAGCAAGCCGCCGAACCGGCCGATCGCCTTCGATCCGAAGTTCTGGATATTGATGTCGAGCGCGGCAATCTGCCGAACGACGGCGATTTCTCCGACGAGGTCTCCCGGTTCGCCGCCTGCGGCAGGTCGAAGGGAAAGCCGCACGTCGACACCTGGCAGATCGTCAGCGAGAAGCAAATGCCGCTCGACCGCATTGGTGTTGAACACCGGCTGCCGGGTAAGCGGTTCGAGATAGGCAGCGACGAGCTCCTCCGACGGACCGGCATCGCCGCGCACGCGCAAGGCCGTCACCCGGCCAAAGACGACACCGAAATCGGCGACGCCGTCGCTGAGGTTCTGTTCGGGTATCTCGACCGTCGCTAGATAACCCTGTCGCCGCAGGATAGCGTTGGCCTGCGCGCGGATGTCGCACAATACGGCCAACGGCAGCTCGCGATCGAGATACTTTTCATAGGCTTCGTCGAGTGAGATACCTGGCACCCGCTCGAGCCCGGAAAACCGGACGCCGTCGAGGGTCAGACGAATATCGGCGTAGTCTTCACGATCGAGCACGCATGGCGCGCGTTCGAGATCGCCGTCGATTGTGACCGTCGGCTCGCGCCGTTCACGCTGGAGTTCCGGGGGCGTAAGTTCGGTGCGGGTCGGCGGAGTGATCTGCGATCCGGCCTGCTGCGCTGCGGCTTGCGCAGGGAGCACGACGAGCGCGCCTGCGAGCAAAGCGCGCGCCGTTACCTCCCAACGCGGTCCTTCGGACGTCGCCAATTCCCGGCTCGACACGACCTCTTCCCCCTCGAATTCCAGACGGGCAACCTTGGCCTCCCGCTCTCAATTCGCGTCGCATCCGGCGAACCGGCTTCCGACGCATTTCGAGTGTCCGGCCCCGGCCACCCGATCCCCGTTTCGCGACGAATTGGTAACGGGGTCGTGCACGAAGGCAAGGCGGGAGGCGACAATTGTCGCGTCTCCGCATGAGATTGTCGCGTTTGAACAAAGTATTACGGAAAACGCCGAGGCAGCCTGCCAGAAAGCGGACCACTAGCGATAAGTCGATGTTCATTTTTTCGGGCCATTGCGGACAAGTCGGGTCGCGAAAAACGGAAAACGGGTTTGAAATATCAGGCCGATCTAGCCAACCAGCTTGAGACGTTCGAGCCGCACTCGTACCGCGCCGATCGCGCTGCAAGTAGCGCCGAAGCGCTCGATTGCCGGGTGTCGCGCCGAGGCGAAACCCTCGTGATTGCGCCGTTCGGACGCATCGACGGGGGCAATGCCGCGATATTCGACGTGCGTCTTTCGCGGGCTTTGAAACTGTCTCCGGAACGGTTGATCGTCGATCTTGGCGGACTCCTTTCGATCTCTTCGCACGGGCTGCGAATTCTCGCCAGATCGAAGCGGGAAGCGGCACGGGCAGGGCTCGAAATGGCGATCGCGCGTCCATCCCAGGCGGTTCGCGACATCATGTCTATCGCGGGAATGACGGCTTTCTTCACGACGAACGAGGGCCTTTTCGACGTCCCCAAAAGGGGACTTTAAGGGGTCTGAAAGGGCACAGAGCGGGTCTGACCCGCCGCCAAGACCGGGAAAAGCCATGCAGATAAGGTTCTGGGGAACACGCGGCTCATTGCCGGTCGCCCCGCACGCGTCGACCATCGCGGACAAGGTTGCCGCATCGCTTGTAAAAGCCGCCGGGAGGCAGTTCGATAGCCATGCCGACGCGCGCCGCTTCGTCGATGACGAACTCGAATTCGCTGCCGGGCAAACCTATGGCGGCGCGACGAGCTGCGTCGAAATCGACACCGGCCTGGGGCCGTTCGTCGTGTGCGACATGGGCTCCGGCCTGCGCGAATTCGGGCTGGACAGCATGGCTAGACCCGGCGCCAGCGATCGACCGCGCGAATGGCACGTGTTCCTCTCCCACCTTCATTGGGACCATATCATGGGCTTCCCGTTCTTCACGCCGGCCTTCCTCGGCGACGTGCGGATCGTGGTCCATGCCGGCCATGCCGATGCCGAGGACGCGTTGCGGCGCCAGCAGGAGGAAATCTCCTTCCCCGTCCCGTTCGACGCGCTGGCAGCCGAGATCGAGTTCCGCACTCTGGAACCCGGTCGCACCTACGAGATCGACGAACTGAAGGTCGCTCTTCTGGAGCAGGATCACGATCACAAGAGCTACGGGTTTCGCTTCGAGGATCGCGTCGGAAAGGTTGTCGTCTACGCCACCGACGCCGAACACCGGATGGACCGGGCGGACGCGCTACGCCGCGAGGCGAGCGCCTTCCTCGAGGGGGCCGACCTCGTCATTGCGGACACGATGTATTCGCTTGGCGAAAGCATTTCGACCAAGGAAGGCTGGGGCCATTCCTCCAACATCGTCGCGGTCGACCAGTGCCGCGAGGCAGGCGCACGGCGGCTGGCGCTGTTCCACCACGAACCCGCTTTCGGCGACGACGATATCCAGCGGCTGCACGAACAGACGCTGCGCTACGAAGAACTGACGCGCGATGGCGACAAGCTCGAGGTGCTGTGTTCGCACGACGGGCTCTGCGTCACCCTCTGACGCAGGCGCTATTCCGGATTGCCGCCCCCGACACGAGGCTTCAGATCGAGCGCCCGACTTACCGGCGCAACATCACCTGCGAGGCGGCGGAAAGGACTTCGCCTTCCTCTACGGGCAATCGGTCGGGGCGGTCGGCGCCGGAATATGCCCGACCGAGAATGGCGAGCGCCTGCTCGATCGCCGAATGCAACCGGGCGTTCTCCCCTTCGAGATCCCCGGCCACCGGCTCGAACGCGCTTTGCGCCGCGCGGTAGTATCCGTAGCCATCGAGATAGGGTTCGTAGCGATCGCTGCTTCCTGCCTCGCGATACATGGCCGCCGCCCGATCGATCATCTCTGCAGCAACGCCTGCACCAATCGCGGTCGATCCGGTCCCGTTGTCGGGGGCGCGCTGAGCCGCGTCGCGCAGGGCCGCGATGATCGCATCGAAGCGTTGCTCCACCTGTGCTTCGCCCTGCCCTTCGAACACCGCGGTCGAAGCCTGCTGAAACAGCGGCTTGAAGTCCGCAACGCCCTGCGCTTCGAAGACCGGGTCCATGTCGGCGAGGACTTCGGACACGGGATGGGCGAACATTTCGGCAGCGGCATCGGTGCGGCCCGCAGCGTAGGCGTCGCGTGCGGCGATGGCATGAGCTTCGGCAACGGCGAGCGCGCTGTTGTAGACGATGGGGTCGCTGCCGGCCGCGTCGATGGAGACGCCGCCCTCGCCGCCTTCACCGCCTTCACCTTCGCCGCCTTCGCCTCCGCCCATTTCGCCGGTCTGGGTCGCGACGGCCGGGTCGGCATTGTCCTCGGCAGGATCGTCGGCGCATCCGGCCAGGCCCGCTCCAGCCAGCGCCGTGGCGACGCCGAGCCGCGTCCAGGTCTTCAACTCAACTTTCATTTTCGCCCTTTCCCCGATACTCGCAACGAGCCGATATTCGGACCTGGCTCTAGGCGGGTCGCGCGCCTATTGCAAACGCTTCTCATTCGGAAAAACGTTTCATGATCCTCACCATCGCTGCCATCGAAGACCCGCAGACACTTGCCACCTTGCGCGAGGAAATCGGCGATCTCGAATGGGCGGACGGGCGCAAGAGCGCCGGTCCTACGGCGCGCAAGGTAAAGCGCAATCGCCAGGCGGTGCTGGACAATCCGGCCGGACGAAAGCTGCGCGCCGACCTGCTCTCGCATGTCGAAGACAACGCGGTCGTGCGCGCGTTCGCCCGACCGCGCAGCATCTCGCCCCCGATGATCAGCAAGTCCGGCCGGGGCGATCATTATGGCGCGCATGTCGATAACGCGATCATGCGCGCCGGCAAAGGCGAGCAAGGCGAAACCGGTTCGCTGCGCACCGACATCTCCTTCACCCTGTTCCTTTCCGAACCGGAGGAATACGAAGGCGGCGAACTGGTCGTCCATGCCGCCGGAACGATATCGCAGATCAAGGCGAAGGCCGGCGAACTGGTGCTCTACCCCTCGACCAGCATCCATGAAGTGCGCCCCGTGACGAATGGGGAGCGGATCGCGGCGGTCGGCTGGATCGAAAGCACGGTGCGCGACCCGCAGCACCGCGAATTGCTTTTCGACCTCGAGAATCTGCGCGCGTCCCTGCGTGCATCGGCTGCCGATAGCACGGGCGAATTGCTGGTGCTGGACAAGTCCATCGCCAACCTGCTGCGCATGTGGTCGAACCCCTGAACGATGTGGGCCAACCCTTGAACGCAGACCGGTTAGCAGTCAGACGACTGAAATAGCGCAACGAATTAACATCTATCAGCGGAACTTCCGCAAAAACCTTACGTTATGGCCTCGCGTCGTGGACGATCGTGCCATGAGGGGGCGATTGGTCCGGCGCATAAATGATCGTGGGGGATGGCGACAACAGCCTGCCTCGCCGCGATGATGCAAGGGGAGGCTCTCCTGTGAAGATAGCACCAACCAAATTCCTGTCCGTCCTGCTGGCCGGAACGGCCCTGTTCACCTTCTCCAGCGTGGCTTACGCCGACGATACGCCGGAGTGTAACGACGGCGATGAAGAAAACAGCACCGAATGCGGTTCCGATTCCGACACCGACGACAATGAAGGCGCAACCGCCATCGGCAGCGGCGCGGTCGCCGATGGGACCGATGCGGTCGCCGTTGGCAGCGACGATGAAGGCGACAATCCCGCCACCGCCAGCGGCCCGTCGACAACCGCGGTAGGGGGCGAATCCCTTGCGACCGGTCCGGGTGCCTCGGCCTTCGGCTGGCGCGCGATGGCCATGGCCGAACGCGCGCAAGCCATTGGCCACCTCGCCACTGCGCAGGGCGTCCGTTCGCTCGCCATCGGTGAGAATGCGGACGCGCAGTCCGACCTGTCGACCGCCATCGGCAACGAATCCATCGCCAACGGTGAAGATGCGCTTGCCATCGGCGATTCCGCGCAGGCGCTCGGCGCTTCGACCACCGCGATCGGCGGCGAAAGCCTTGCCAACACGCCGGGCGCGACCGCGCTGGGCTGGCAGGCCGTCGCGACAGGCGCAATGGCGACCGCCGTCGGCCACCAGACCACCGCTTCGGGCGACCAGAGCTTTGCCGGTGCGGAAGATGCCGTGGCGTCGGGCACTAACTCGATCGCCATCGGCAACACTGCGCAGGCGACCGGTGGCGATTCGATCGCCATCGGCGGCAATCGCGACGGCGACGATGGACGCTCGACGGTGGCCAGCGGTCCTTCGACCACCGCGGTCGGCGGACAGGCCATTGCGGACGGTCCGGGCGCAACCGCCTATGGCTGGCGCTCCGAAGCGACCGCCGAACGCGCGCAGGCCTTTGGCCACCTCGCAGCGGCATCGGGCGTACGCTCGCTTGCTCTGGGTGAAGCGGCTGCGGCGAGCGGCGAACAGTCGATCGCCATCGGCGATGTCAGCTCGGCTTCGGGCGACGGTGCCATCGCGATGGGTGCGGGCGCTTCGGCGAGCGGCACCAACGCGGTCGCCATCGGCGCGGGCGCAAGCGCCGACAATGACGGCCAGGTCGTGATCTCCAGCCTCGATACGAGTTCGGGCAGCCAGACCGGCGGCCTGTTCTTCGTGACCGCCGACGGCAGCGGCACGCTGGGCCTCAGCGGCACGGGCGACGATGGCTTCGGCGCTTTCGCGGCGCAGGACGATGTCGATACCAATGCCTCGAACATCGCAGCCAACTCGACCGCGATCGGCAGCCTGCAACAGCTGACGAGCAACCAGACCGGCCAGATCAACACCCTGTTCGACGAGACGGCTCGCAACCGCGATGCGATCGACCGCGCGAACGAAGGTGTGGCGATGGCGCTGGCGATGGAATCGCCCGCCCTTCCCGCGGGCACGTCGTTCGGCCTGTCGGGCGGTGTCGGCTACTACGAGGACCAGGGCGCCGGCACGATCGCGCTCTCGGCCCGCGTCGGTCAGAATGCCGCAGTGTCCGCAGGCGTTGGTGTCGGGTTCGACAGCGGCGAAGTGGGCGCGCGTGGCGGCTTCCAATTGGCGTGGTAAGCGGTTAGTTCCAACCGCATGATCACAACCACAAAAGCGTATGGATTGCCGGGGCTTCGTGCCCCGGCAATTTGTTTGTGCCTCGCCTCGCTCGCCGCGGGGCCCGCCTTCGCGCAGCAATCCGCGCCGCAGCCCGCTCAGCAGGCACAACAAGGTGGGCCTAGCATCCAGCCTCCGCCCTCGATCCGTCCGACGCCGAGCCAGCTCGAACTGTCGAAGATGATCTGGTCTACCATTGCGGCGGTCGATCATGCCAACCGTTCGGGCAATTACTCGGTCCTGCGCGACCTTTCCGCCTCGGGCTTTCAGATCAACAACAATCCCGCCCAACTGGCGCAGGTCTTCGCCGGGATCCGCGGGCTGAACGTCGATCTCGGCAATGCGCTGCTGGTCCCGCCAACCTACACCGCCGCGCCGCAACTGGTGCGCGAGGATGTGTTCCGGGTGCAGGGTGTGTTCCAGATGCGCCCGATCTCGATTGGGTTCGACCTGTATTACCAGTGGGAGCAGGGCCGCTGGAAATTGTTCGGCGTGGACCTGCAACCCCTCGAAATGGCGGCTCAGCCGGGCTGAAGCTGCGTTCCGGCGTTCACGTCCCCGCCCAGCGCGGTGTGGAACGCGACGAAGGAACTGGCGAGCGACGCCTCGCTGTCGATCAGCGCCTGGCGGCTGGCGATCAGCTGGCGCTGTGCGTCGAGCACGTCGAACAGCGATGCGAGCCCCTCGCGATAGAGCGCGTTGGATTGCGACAAGGCGGTTTCGCTCTGCTCGATGGCTTCGGCTAACGCCTCGTTGCGCTGCCGGTAGGCTTCGATCGCGACCAGAGCGTTTTCGACTTCGCCCAGAGCATCGAGGAAGGTCGCGCGATATTCGGCCACCCGGGCGCGCGCCTCGGCGCGGGCCGCATCCACTTCCGCCACTCGCCGCCCGCCATCGAACAGCGGTACGTCTATCGCGGCCGCGATGCCGATGAGGAAGTCGCTGAACAGGCCACCCAGCGATCCGTCGCCGATGGCTAGGCTGCCCGGGATGGTGAGCGAGGGGCGCAGGTCCGCCTGCTCGATCCCGATCACTGCCGCTGCGCGGGCGAGCCGGGCTTCGGCGGCGAGTATGTCGGTGCGGCGCCGCAACAGGTCGGCGGGTACGCCCGCCCCGGGTCCGCGTTCGTAATCGGGAATGCCGCCTTCACCCTCTACCGCCGCGACGTCGAACACGCCGGGCGGCTGCGCCAGCAGCACCGCCAGCGCGTTTTCGGCCTGCGCGCGCGAGATCACGACGAGACCAAGCCGTGCACGTGTCTGGGCAAGGTCGGCGGCAGCACGGCGCACGTCGAGATTGGCGGCAAGCCCCGCCTCGAACCGCAGCGTCACGATGCGAAGGGTCTGTTCCTGAAGCTCGGTCGATTGCTCGAGCAGTTCGAGCTGCGCACCGGTGCGGCGAAACTCGATATACTGGTTGGCAATGGCCGCCGCGATCAGGCGGCGCTGGTCGGCCAGCAGATAGTCCGCCTCTGCATAATCCGCGATTGCCGCGCGAATTTCGGCGCGCAGCCGCCCGTTTATATCGGGGTCGAACACGCCGAACAGGCCCGCCGTCGCGCTTACAACGCTGTCATTGGCAAGGCTCGCCCCGATCTCTGCCGATCCGTCCACCAGCGGCAGGCGGTCGGCGCGTTCGGCGCGCAGCAGCGCCGCTGCCGCGACTAGGCGATCGCCCGCGGCATCAATATCGAGGTTCTCGTCGAGGCCGCGCACGATCAGCGCGTCGAGCACCGGATCCTCGAACCCGCGCCACCATTGCTCGTCCAGCCCGGCGGGCGGCAGGTCTGTCGCATAGACCGGTGGCGGCGCGATGTCGGCTTCGACCACGACCGGCTCCACCCCCGCGCACCCCGCCAGCAGCAGCGCCCCGCCCATGAACGCGAACCGTCCGATCATGCCGGGGCGACCGTCATGTCCTCATCGACCTCGTCGATCTCCTCGCGAACCCTGGAAAGGTCGACATCGCGCGGATTGCCGAAGCGGGCGATGGCGAGGTAGATCACCGGGGTCAGGAACAGCGTGAAGACGCAGGCGATCCCCAGACCGCCGAAGATCACCCAGCCGATCGATTGGCGCGCTTCCGACCCGGCCCCGCTAGCAAGGATAAGCGGCAGGGCGCCGAGCACCGTCGAGATCAGCGTCATCGCGATCGGCCGCAGGCGAATGGCAGCGGCTTCCTCCACCGCCTCGCGTACGCCGCGGCCCTGATGGCGCAGCTGATCGGCGAATTCGACGATCAGGATGCCGTTCTTGGCCATCAGACCGATCAGCATGACAAGCCCGATCTGCGAATAGATGTTGAGCGATACGCCGGACAGGAACAGCGAGAAAACCGCCGCGGCGAGCGCGAACGGCACGGTCAGCAGCACGACGAGCGCGCTTGTCAGGCTTTCGAACTGCGCGACCAGCACGAGGAACACGATCACCAGCGCGAAGGCGTAGGTGAGCAGCAGGTCGTTGGACGTTTCCTCTAGGCTTTGCGCATCGCCCTGCAACAGCATGTCGATGCCCGGCCCGACCGCGTCGTCCGCCAGCCGTTCGATCTCTTCGACCGCGTCGCGCAGCGGCGTTCCGGGCGCGATATCGGCATCGACCTCGATCGCGCGGCGCTGCTCGGTACGGTCGAGTTCGGCGGCGATGCCCTGCTCCTCGATCACCGTCACGCTGGACAGGGGAACCAGCGCATCGCCCGATCCGCGCACGAAAAGATTGCGCAGGTCCGATGGGTTGGTGACGCTGACCGCCTGCGCGGTGAGGAAGATCGGGACCGCCTGGTCCCCCACATTCAGGTCCACCAGATCGTCTCCGCCGACCATCGCGCGCAAGGTCTGCGCCACGTCGTCCAGATCGACGCCGAGGTCCGAGGCGCGCCGCCGGTCGATCTGGATCGAGAGCTGCGGCTGGGTCGGCTGGTAGGATATGTCCGCGTTCGAAAGGATGTCCGACTGAGTGTCGATCGCGGTGGCGAGCGCCTGTGCCGAATCGTAGATCGTGCCGTATTCGGCGCCAGTCAGCGCGACCTCCAGCCCTTCGCCACCACCGCCAAAACTGAGAGTGCCGCGCCCGCGCGCATTGGTTCGCGATCCGGGGATGTCCTGCAGCGGCTCGTTCAGTTCCTCGACGATTTCGGTCTGTGTACGGTCCCGCTCGTCCCAGTCGACAAGTTGCGCGGTGACGCGAACGCGGTTGGGATCGTAGCGGCCGACGATGGAGAACGTGCTCTCGATCACGCCACTGTCGAGATAGGGCTGGAGCACCTGTTCGATCTCGTCGAGCTCGCGATCCATGAAGGTGAGACCGACCCCGTCAGGCCCGGTCGCATCGACGGTGACGACGCCGCGGTCCTCGTCGGGCACCAGTTCGTTGTCGAGCTGGGTGTAGAGCAGCCCGGCCATCCCGGCGAGCACGACCGAAACGATCCCGACGAGCCGCGGCCGGTCGAGGCATCGGCGCAGCGCACTGTCGTACCGCGCGTTGATCGTGTGCCCCCAGGACGACAGGCGGCCGGGCGCGTCGTCGTCGCTGGTAAGGTCGAACTTTGCAGCCAGCGCAGGCACGAGCGACAATGCGACGAAGCTCGAGATGATGACCGACAGCGCGAGGACGAAGCCGAATTCGCGGAACAGCCGACCGGCTTCGGAAGGAAGGAAGCTGATCGGCACGAACACCGACACCAGCACCGCCGTGGTCGCCACCACCGCGAAGAACACCTGCCTGGTGCCGACTACGGCAGCGGCGCGTTTTCCCATCCCCTTGTTCTGCAGACGCTGCGCATTTTCGAGCACCACGATGGCGTCGTCGACGATGAGACCCGTGGCCAGGACGAGGGCCAGCAGGGTGATGAGATTGATCGAGAACCCCATCAGCCAGATGCCTGCGATGACGCCGACCAGAGCAACGGGGATGGTGGCGCTGGGCACCACGGTCGGCCGCCATGCGCGGAAGAACACCAGCATCGTGCCGATCACTACTGCGATGGTGAAGCCGAGCGTAATCAGCACCTCGCGCACCGACACGCGGATGAACTCCGCATCGTCTGACACGACCTCAATGCTGAGGCCGTCGAAGCGTTCGTTTAGCCGATCGACGGTGTCGCGGATCGCTCCGGATATCTCGATCGTGTTCGAGCTCGCCTGCCGAACGACGCCCATTCCGACGATCGGCTGTCCGTCCAGTCGCACGAAATTGGTCGCGTTGGCGGGGGCGAAGGTCGCCTCGGCCACGTCGCCGATCCGGGTGTTGCCGGCGATCACGACGTTCTCGATTTGCGCGGGATCGACGGCGCTTGCTTCGGCGCGCACGACGAGGTCCTGCGCATCGGAGCGGAAGGAACCGACCGGCACGTCGTAGGGCGCACCCTGCAAAGCATCGGCGACGTCGGTCAGCGTCAGGCCGAAGCGGTTGAGCCGCGCCGGATCGACCGAGACCCGCATCTGCCGCGCGCGCGTGCCGAACTGCTCGATACTGGCGACGCCTTCGGCGGCCAGCAATTCGGGCACGATGTCGGTATCCACCAGCCGGGTCAGCTCGGCCTCGTCGTAGCGGGTCGACAGCACCGCCAGCGTCATGATCGGCTGCGCATCCTGGTCGGCCTTCACCACCGTCACCTGCTCGACCCGTTCGGGCAGGTCGCGGGTCGTGCGGCTCACCGCCTCGCGCACGTCGGATGCGGCGGTGTCGAGATCGGTTCCGGGGTTGAATTCGACCCGGATGCGCGAGTTGTTCTCCTCGCTCGATGCCCTGATCTCTCGCACGCCGGAGACGCGTGCGACCGCATCCTCCAGCAGGCGGGTGACCTCGCTGTCCATCGTTTCCGGCGCGGCGCCGGGCAGGTTCGCGGTGACCGAGACGACCGGGCGGTCGACATTGGGCAGCTCGCGTACCTCGACCCCCATCAGCGCGGCAATACCGGCGATGACGATGAGGAGGTTCAGCACCCCGATCAACAGCGGTCGTTTGACCGCCATCATCGGAAGGTCGGTCTTATTCTCCATCGTCGCCCGCGCCCGTTTCGGCGTCACGCAGTTCAACGGCCTGTTCGCTCACCCCACCCGCGCGCACGATGCGGATGTCCTGTCCATCGCGCACCTTCTGCACGCCTTCGACAATCACCCGGTCGCTTTCGTCGAGATCGCCATCGACGAACACCTCGCCCTCGCGCCGGGCGGTGATCGTCACCGGTACGCGCCGGGCGGCGCCGCCCCGCACCACGAAAAGGTGCGATCCCTCTCCGCCCCACACGATCGCTTCCTCGGGCACGACCGGACGCGCTTCGCCGTTGCGGGTGAAGACGACGCGAAAACTCATGCCGGGCCGCAGGCGGTCGTCCGTGTTGGGAATGGCAGTGCGCACGATGAAATCGCGGCTGTCCTGCGAGATGCGATTGTCGGTCGTCACCACCCGTGCATCGATCGTGCGCGAGGGTTCGGAGAACGGCGTGACCTGAACGACCTGGCCCGGACGCAGGGCGTTGAACACCGCCTCGGGTGCGGGGAAATCGACGTAGAGCGTGCCGCGCTTGTCGATCTGGGTGATCGGCGTGGTGTCGTTCACCCGGTCGCCCGGATCGGTTTCGGTCAACCCGACATGGCCGGAAAACGGCGCACGCACGGTCCGGTCGGCGAGCGCTGCCTGCGCCTGCTCCAGTGCCACGCGCGCGGAGGCGAGCGCAGTTTCGCCCGCTTCGATCTGGCTTTCGGACAGGGCGCCGGTATCCTCGATCCGGCGATAGCGGCTCAGCAGCTGGTCGGCCTCGCGAACCTGCACCCGCGCGGCCTCGACCGCGAGCCGCTCCTGCCGCGCATCGAGGCGGACGAGTGGAGCGCCCTCGCGCACGTAATCGCCCGCGGTGAACAGCACGCTTTCCACCCGCCCCTGCGTCTCGGCATAGATCTCAGCTGACGTCGCCGCGCGGGCCGACCCGATCGCCTCGACCTCGAGCTTTTCGGGCATCACGCGGACCGGCTGCGCTACCACCGGAACAGCCTCGCGTTCGGGTTCGCCCTCCTCCTCCCCGCATGCGGTGACGAGAAGCAGGCAAGCGGCAGCGAGAATGCGGAAAGGGGAACTGGGCACGAAGGGCGGGTAACCAATTAGACGTTGTGGGGGAAGCGTTGTGGCGCGGACGGGAACTCGATTGCTCGCGTAAACTACGCACGACGAGGCGAAATGGATCATTCGCCGATTTCCCAGCACGAAACCTCGCCTTCCCTCATTCGTTGGCCCGACGAGACGACAGCGAAAGAAAGTGAAGCAATGGGTTTTCTGAAGAACGGGACTTGGCACGACGAATGGGCGCACAATGACGAGGATTCAGGGGAATTCGAGCGTGACGAAAGCGCCTTTCGCAACTGGATCACCCCGGACGGATCGCCCGGCCCGACCGGCGAAGGCGGGTTCGCGGCCGAGCCGGGACGCTATCGCCTTTATATCAGCCTCGCCTGCCCCTGGGCGCACCGCGCCAACGTCGCCCGTCACCTGAAAGGGCTGACCAATGTAATCGACCTCGTCGTCGTTCACTGGCTGATGAAGGAAGGCGGCTGGTCGTTTCGAGACGGCGAATGCGTCACCCCCGATCCCGCGATCGGCGCCGATAACCTGCACGAGCTCTACACCCCCGCGAAATCCGACTATTCCGGCCACGTCACGGTCCCTGTGCTGTGGGACACGAAGACCGAGACCATCGTCAACAACGAAAGCGCGGACATCCTTCGAATGCTCGGCAGCGCCTTCGACGATTGTGGGGCCAACGACCTCGACCTTTATCCCGAAGGATGCCGTGACGAGATCGATGCGATAAACGACCGGGTGTACGACAGCGTCAACAACGGCGTTTACAAGGCCGGTTTCGCGACCTCGCAGGACGCCTACGAAAAGGCGGTTGGGCCGCTGTTCGACACGCTGGATGAGCTGGAGGAGCGGCTGGAAGGGAAGGAGTGGCTGGTCGGCGACCGTCTGACCGAAGCCGATATTCGCCTGTGGACCACGCTGATCCGGTTCGATCCGGTCTACAACACTCATTTCAAGTGCAACGTGCGCCGCATTGCCGACTATCCCAACCTCGCCGCGCTGACGCGGCGCATCCTCGATCTCGACGGCATCGCCGAGACGGTGAACTTCAACCACATCCGCCATCACTATTACGAGAGTCACGAGCGCATAAATCCGCACGGCATCGTGCCCGCCGGGCCCGAACCGCTGGTCCCCGGAGCGGCGGCTTGAGCGAGCGGCAGGTCGTCTCGCTCCATCGCTCGGTTCGCGACGATATTCGCGACCTCGTGACCCGCCGGCCGGTGCCGGGGCCGGATATCGCGCAGGTCGATCCGTTCCTGTTCCTCAACCATCATGGCCCGCAGGTCTATCCGCCGGGCAACGATGGCCTCCCCTTCGGCCCCCATCCTCATCGCGGGTTCGAAACCGTCACCTTCATCCTTGACGGGGCGCTCGCCCACCATGACAGCGGCAGCGGCGCGAGCGTGGTCGAGGCGGGCGGCGTGCAGTGGATGACCGCGGGCAGCGGCCTCGTCCATGCCGAACTCTCGCCAGACAGCTTCAAGAGAACCGGCGGACCGCTCGAGATCCTGCAATTGTGGGTTAACCTGCCCGCCCGGCTGAAGATGACCGAGCCATCCTATGTCCCGGTCCATGCCGGCGATCTTGCCAAGCGTTCCTTGGGCGAAGGGGTGACATTGCGCGCAGTCTCGGGCTTCGACGCGGCGCCGGTCGATCCGCTGACCGGGGTGGCGCTGGCGACCGTCGAAATGCAGGCGGGCGCGTCCGCCCGGTTGCCCGCACCGGCAGGCCGCAGCGTTCTGTTCTACACCGTACGGGGTTCGGCTCTTGTCGGAACGGACGCGGTGCCCGAACACCACCTCGCCCGGTTGAGCGATGGCGACGGCGTGCAGGTCGCCAGTGAGGAAGGATGCCTCATCCTGTTCGGACATGCCGACCCGATCGCAGAGCCGGTGGTCGCGCGCGGGCCGTTCGTGATGAACAGCGAGCAGGAAATCGCGCAGGCCATCCGCGATTACCAGTCCGGCACTTTCGGCGGGCTCTAGCGGCGCGGCAACCTTACCAGCGGATCAGAGGCAGGATCGACGCGTTGTCGTCGGTCCAGGCGCGGCGCGCGGGACGGGGCAGCTCGCTCCATTCCTTGTCGCTGCTGGCCTCGAGCCGCTCGAGCCGTTCCTGATCGCGCGCCAAGGCAATCCAGATCGAGGCCGATTGGTTTTCCTCCAGATCGTCGCGATCGTGACGCAACCGGCCCTGCCAGCCTTCCGCCTGCGCGAGTGCGGCAATCATCGGCGCGAAATCGATGAAGCGATTTGAGATGTGGATCAGCAGCAATCCGTCCTCATCCAGCGTGCGACCGTAGGTAGCAAAAGCCTCGCGCGTCATCAGGTGCAGGGGGATGGAATCGGACGAGAACGCATCGATCGCCAGCAGGTCGAAGTCGGTCTGCTCGTTCGCAAGCTCCAGCCGGGCATCGCCGATTACCACCCGTGCCTCGGGTGCGCAGTTCGACAGGAACGTGAAAGTGCCGTCGCGCGAATAGTCGAGCATCCGCCCGTCGATCTCGTAGAATGTCCAGTCCTGCCCCGCCTGGCGATAGCAGGCGAGCGTGCCGGTCCCGAGCCCGACCACCCCGACATCGTCACCGGCATCAAGGCTGTCGAGCGCGATGCCGATGCCCGACGAGCGGCCGTAATAGCTTGTCGGTTCGAGGCGACGCGCCGGATCGAGCCATTGCTTGCCGTGGATGGTCGTACCGTGGTTCAGCTGGCGGATCGCGCCGTCATCGAGGTCGACCACGCTGTACACGCCGAAATAGGTGCGCGAACGTGCGCCTTCCGCGCTCAGTTCCAGCGTCCTGAACCCATGGTGTCCCACCATCAGCAGAGCCAGCACCAGCACGTAGGGCCAGCGCGCGCCCACGAAGACGATACCGATGCAAATCAGTACCCCGACGAGCAGGAGGATTTGCGTCCCCTCGCCAGCGGCAGTCGCGCTCATCAGCGGAACCGCCAGCAATGTTGCGACCACCATCAGCAGGCCCGCGATGATCCGGCCGTTCCTCGTCCCGAACAGGTAATCGCGCACCGCCGCGATATAGGGCCGATGCGGAAGGAGCAGCCCTGCGGCGAGCAGCAGGATGGCGTGTTCGTAAACCCAGTCGAACAGCATCGGCGCGAGCAGCGCGGTGAAGATGCCGCCCAGAACGCCGCCGGTCGCGACGATCAGGTAGAAGAACGTCAGGCGCGAAGGGCCGGGACGCAAGGCGTAGAGCCGCCCGTGGAGCGCCACGGCGAGAACGAACAGCAGGGAGACCATCACCAACGCGACCGCCGGGTTGGCATGACCGCCCGACACCATAGCAAGGCTGGCGCTCGACAGCAGCAGGATCGGCGCGAACCGGGCGATGATTGCGGACCAGTCCCCCTTGTCCGAGAATGCCAGCGAAAAACTGAGCAGATACAGGCCGAGCGGGATAACCCACAGGAGCGGCATCGCCATCAAATCGGTGGTCAGCAGCGTCGTTGTCGAGAGCATCAGCCCGGAAGGCACCGCCGCCAGAGCGAGCCACAAGAGGACCGTGCGGGTTTCCAGCGGCTCCTCGCGCTCATCGGAAACGGGCTGGACCGGGGCTCCCTGCGGCGCCGATGCAGCCTGCCACGAGGAGGCCGCCGCGACCACGACGAGGCCGATCATGGCAATGTAGCCGATCGTCCACACATGGCTCTGCGCCGCGAGGTCCATACGCGGTTCCAGCAGGAACGGGTAGGTGATCAGCCCCGCGAAACTGCCGAGGTTGGACGCTGCGTAAAGTGCGTAGGGATCGCCCGATCCGGGACGCGATGCGAACCAGTTCTGCATCAGCGAAGCCTGCGCCGAAACCAGCAGGAACACCGGCCCGACCGTCAGGCCGATGATCAGCGGCACCCATAGCACTTCCCAGCCCGCGGCCAGGGCCCGCGTGTCGGGGAGCGCGATCGGCAGGGTCAGGCCCGCCGCCGCCAGCAGCGAAAGGTGTATGATCGCCTGCTTTCGCACCGGGACGCGGGACAGCATGTGGGCATAGGCGTACCCGCCCAGAAGCAGCGCCTGGAACGTCAGCATCGCGCTGTTCCAGACGTTCGGCGCCCCGCCGAGCAGCGGCAACGCCAAACGGGCGACGAGTGGCTGGACGAGGAACAACAGGAAGCTGCCGACGAGAACGACCAGCGCGAACAGAGCGCGGCGCTGCGTGCGCGGGAAGGTTATACTAGGGGAAACCATCGGCTGGACCTCGCGTGCCTGTCTGGATTGCCCCTTACGACCGCATGGTTAATTTTACGATTAACCGGTACGCCGCGCGGGGCCTTTCAGAATGTCAGGCCGTATGCCTCGTAGATCGCGCGCAGTTCGGGCTGCATTGCCAGCGCCAGCTCGATTTCCTCGCGCCCGCCCGCATCGTCCTGCTTCAGCCGGATGATCCCGCGCAGCAACCGGGAGGGCACCTGCCCTGGCTCCGCAAGCAGCGCCGCTTCGATGTCCCGCCTTGCCGCGTCGAAATCGCCCAGACGCAGATGCGCCAGCGCCCTGCTGTCGAGAGCAGCGGCGGAATAGTCGCTCTTTTCCACCGCCTGGACGCAGGTTTCCAGACGCTCGGCGTCCATCCTGTTCCAGATGCCGGCTTCCCAACAGATCGCGTTCAGCAGGCCGCCGTCCCCCGGTCGCCGGGCGGCGAGGCCTTCGAGAAGGTCGATCCCCTCCTCGACCGCGCCGGACCACCCCAGTGCGCTTGCCATAAGCTCGGTTTCGTCGACCGTATCGTCGACCATGAAGGCGTAATCTTCGGCCAGAGCGATGCCTTCATCGCTGCGCCCGAGAGCGGCGAGCATGGTGATCTGCGCGGCATAGGTCGACCCGTCTGGTTCGAGATCCTCGGCCCGGCGAAGATCTTCGAGCGCGCCGTCGATATCGCCGGTCGAATATCTCAGCTTGGAGCGCCACATGTAAATTTCACGCGATGCCTCGATAGCATGTGCATCCTCGATATCGTCGAGCGCACCCGCATGGTCGTAAACGCCCGCGCGAAACCGCGCGCGGTTGAGATATGGGTTGGAATAGTCCGGATCGGCCTCCTCAATGGCCTGCGTGTAAACCGCCTCGAGCGGCTCGAGCAGCGCGCGGTCGTCCCCGAAATAATTCCACAATTCGCGCGTTTCGCCGGTCGCTTGAAGCACTGGAAGCGAGCGATCGAAACGAACCAGCGCCCGCTTGGCCTGGGGGATGTCTTCGGCTGGCAATTCTTCCAGCACGCTGCGCATCGATTGTTTCAGCGTGAAAGTCGGTCCCTCCATCGCAGCAGAAGATCCAAGTTCGACGCCGCCGATCTGTTCCTTGAGCGTGTCCGAGCCGCGAACGGCGAAACTGGGCCCGCTATGCGGAAGCTTTATCTCCGTTTCGCTGGTGAAATAGATCGGCCCGTTGAGAAGCAGCGGAATGTCGCGCCAGGCCGCGCGAGCCCGGTCGGCATTGAAGCCTACATCCTTCGCAGCCTGGGCGGGCGGATCGAGCGTGAACTCGATCCCTTCGCGGTCCCAGTCCGACATCCTTACACCCCGAGCGCTCAGCACGGCGATGCCGGTGTCCTCATCATATTCGACAGCGTGATCGACCAGCACCACATTGCCGCCGGTAACACTCTGGAGGTTCTCTTCGATCGCGGACTCGCGGGCGTCCTCGTCGGCGAGTTCGGCCACTTCGCGCCATTGCGCACCCATCATGCCGCGATATTCGAGTTCGATCCCGAGCAATGCGGGCAGTTGCAACCCGGCACTATGGTCGAGGGTCAGCCTGACGGTGCGATCGGGCGTCGCCTGCGGACGCACATCGAGCGGCATGAGCCCAGCCCCTTCCGCGCGCAGCGGCAGAGCATGGTAGAAACGCGGCACCTCGTCGATCGTGTTGATGCGCGTCCCACCGCCCGTCCCGTCGAGCCAGTAATTCGTGCCATCGATCTCGGCGCGTACGATCATGTGATTGAAATTGCCCGGCATCGGCGCGAGCAGCGGCAGCGCGTCGCCGCCCTGGGTCGTCACCAGGACGACTTCGGACGTAACTTCCAGTTCGCGCAGCATGGCGAGAAGCAGCAGCGACTTCGCCTTGCAGTCGCCGAAGCGGTTTTCCCAGGTTTCCTCCGGCGATTGCGGGAGGTAATTGCCGCCGTTGAGGCCGTTCATCAAATAGCTGACGTCATCCTGCACGATGCGCAGCGCCCGCGCTGCCCTCTCCAACGGATCGACGGTGGCGGCAGCAATGTCGGCGACCTTTTCGGCGAGGTCGCCGCCCGGCGCGATGGTGCCTGCCGGATCGTAATGCTGCGCCATGTTGCGCGACACGGCCGCCCAGTCGCTGTAGGTCGACACCTGCAGCACATCGCCCATCCTGAAGCGCAAGGGCGCATCGGAGGGCATCTCGTCCTGCTCGTCGATAGGAAGCTGCACGGACCAGACCTTGAAGCCGTCCTCGACCACGGGATCGGAGATCGGTGCATTGCCGATATGGACACGCGTGACCGGTATGTCCTCCGGCCAGGAAACGATCAGGCGCCCTTCCTCGAGCGGGAACGGCTTGGCGAACAGCGGGGACTGCCACTGGACGTTATCCCCCATCGCCTGGTCCCGGGTCGTGGTCGAGATGGCGAACCGCACCACGTCGCCGATCTGCGCGCCGGGTACCGTCATCGTCGCGGTGAGCGCACCGTTCAACAGGCGCGACTCGAGCCCTTGTTCGCGGCGCAAGACCTCGAATTCGGCGCCGCCGTCGAGCAGGTCGCGCACTTCGCCGTCGCGGATCAGCTCGACCGAATGGACGATGAGATCGCCCTTGTCCGGCAGCCAGCTCGCCGAAAGCGTCCCGAGCTGCGTCAGCGCCTGGGGGGAATCGAGCGAGACGGCGGTGTCGCGGTAGACCCACAACTGCCCGTCCTCGATGCGGGCCTGCTGGTCGATCAGGACGAGCGGTGAGTTGGAAGCGCGGTCCGAGGCATCGATCTCGGCTTCGTCCACCCATGCCGGCACCGCATCATAGACAATCGTTTCGCCCGCCCGCAGCGACGTGGCCTGCACCGCAAGTCCCATCGCCGCCGTCGCAAGCGCCGCCATTCTGATATTGCGCATCGAAAATTTCCGCCCCTGATCTGCCCCGTTCCGGTGGGAACGCGTACCCCCGAAACATTGATAAAGGGCGACCGGTGGATGCTCAAGCGAAGATAACCGCCGGGTTGGATGGATCGCGGCCTCAATTTTTCGCGCTATTCCGCCGCGTCCTTGCGATCCATCCCGTCCCTATTGTCGCCAGCGTCCTCGTCCGGGAAATGTGCCAGCCGACGGGGCTGGGAATTGAGCGGCAGCGCCTCGGTAATGTCCTGCGCGCTGGTATCGATGCTCAATTCCTCGAAGCGTTCGCCGGTCCGGCGAAGATTGCTGTCAAACGAGCCGACGAGCTTGTCGAAGCTCTGGTTCGCCTTGCCCAGATCGCGCCGCAGATGGCTGAGGTGGCCCGCAACGACGCCGAGCCTATCGTACAATTCCTTGCCCAGTCGCGCGATCTCCTTCGCATCGGCCTGAACGCCAGCCTGCCGCCAAACCGTGCTGACGGTGAGGGCGATGGACATGAAATTGAGTGGTGAGGACAGGACGATCTGTCGTTTGAGCGCATAGTCCAGCAGACCGTGATCCTGCGTCAGCGCGGCGTAGAGAACGTGCTCGCCCGGCACGAACATGACCACGAAATCGGCCGATCCCTCAACGTGATCCTGATATCGCTTCCCCGACAAATCATCGATGTGGGAGCGCAATTCACGGGCATGGGCGCGCAGCAATTCCACGCGCTCCTCTTCGTTCTCGGCCTCGTTCGCACGGGCATAGGTGTTGAAGACGTTCTTCACGTCCACAACCAGCCGCCTTCCGCCGGGTATGTTGATGACCGCGTCTGGCCGCAGATTGTTGCCGTCCTCATCCTTGACGTTGATCTGGCAATCAAAGTCCGCGCGATCGTAGAGACCGCAGCTTTCTAGCAGGTTTTCCAACTGCAACTCGCCCCAGTCGCCGCGTGCTTTCGTCGCGCCGCGCAAGGTGGTGGTGATGCGGTTCGCCCCTTCGACCACGCGTTCCTGCCCGGCGCGCACCTCGCCGATCACACCCTGCAACTGATGATAGGCCTCGGTCCGGTTCTTCTCCAGTTCCTCCACCCTCTTGCGATAGCGTTCAAGCGTATCGCCAACCGGGCCCACCTTCTTTTCCAGTTCGGCAAGGCTCTCCTTGTTCATACTGGCCAGATGGGTGCGCGCGCCTTCAAGGAACTTGGTGCTCGCGCCTTCAAGCATTTTCTCACCGATCGTATTGAACTTGGCCTGCAGCTTTTCTTCGGCGTCGGTCAGGCGGTTCAGTTCCCGTTCGAACTGGGCTTCGCGTTCAGTAAAGCGTGCCTCGAAAGCCTTTTCTCGCTCGTCCCGGGTCGCCTCCAACTGTGCCAGCCGTTCCGACAGAGCGTGGCGTTTCAAGCGGGTTTCCTCCAACTCGGTTTCGAGCCGGTCCACGCGCTCTGCCCGCTCGCGAGCGGAGGACAGTTCCTCGCGCGTGGCGCCCAAATCTCCTTCGAGCTCGCGCAGGCGCCCCTGCGCCTCCCCATGCCGTGCCTGCCAGTCCGCGACGGGGCGCGATCCGAAGAACCAGCCTGCCGCCGCACCAGCAGCCAGACCGACGAGAAGGGTGAGAATGAGAAAAATTCCAGGTTCCATGTGCGCGAACATAGCTGGAACGACTGCGCGCGCCAAGCCACGCGAACGGTGAATACGGAACCAATCCCCAACCCCGTTCGCTCAATCTTCCAAAGGAGATATTCCATGTCGATCAAGGAAATGATTCAGGACCATCCCGCCGTCGGGGACGATTACAACGACCAGCTGGGAGAAGCGGTGAAGCACACCATGTATGCCGCGGCGATCATCAACTCATGCGCCGACGCCTGCCTTGCCGAAAACAACGCCAAGGAACGCGGCGAATGCATTCGCCGCTGCCTCGACGCCTCGGACGCCTGTACCGCCTTCTACCGCATCGGATCGCGCCGCACGGGCGGTAATGTCGCGGCGATCAAGGCTGCGGGCGCCGCAGCGATCATCGCCTGCGAACAGTGCCACGAGCTTTGCAAGATGCATGACGACCCGCACTGCAAACGCTGCGCGACCATGTGCGAAGAAGTGATCGAAGATGTGAAGAAGGCCGTTCAGGGCCTCGGGCATTGATTTCTTTGCGCTCGCCCATCCGGGCGAGCGTCCTCGGCGCTGATCCTTCGCTTCGCTACGGGCGCCTGCGGGCGGCCCGTCGGCCTTGCGGTCGCTGTGCGACCGTTACCCGGTGCCAAGACGAATAACATTCAGTTCGAACCCGCAAGGGTTCGCAAGCGCGACTGCGCGCCCGCAGCGACGCGACCGACAGGTCGCATGAGCGAGGATATCGCACCCCGGATGGGGTGCGCAGAAAGCTACGCCGCCTGGCGCAGCTTCTTGAGCTTCTTCAGAGCCATCTGGCGCTTCAGGCGCGAGAGATGGTCGATGAACAGGATGCCTTCGAGGTGGTCCATCTCGTGCTGCAGGCAGGTCGCCAGCAGGCCTTCTAGTTGTTCCTCGTGCTCCTTCCCGTCGAGGTCCCTGTAACGCACCGTACAAGTCGCCGGGCGATCGACATCGGCGTAGATTTCGGGGACCGAAAGGCAGCCCTCGTTGTAGGTCGACACATCTTCTGCGGGATCGAGGATCACCGGGTTGATGAAGATGCGCGGTTCCTTCTTGGTCGCGGGGTGGGTGTGGGTGTGCCCGTCATGGTCGCATTCGACCGGTTCGGCATCGGGGTCCTCGGGCTGGAGATCGATCACCAGCACCCGCTTGGGCACGCCGACCTGGATCGCCGCAAGCCCGATACCGGGCGCATCGTACATGGTTTCGAGCATGTCCGCGACGAGCGTGCGCAGCTCGTCGTCGAACTCGTTGTCTTCCACCGGTTCGGACACGGTCTTGAGCCGGGGATCCGGCACTTCGAGAATTTCGCGTATGGCCATGCCGCGCAATTTAAGCGCGCGCGTGCCGGCAATCAAGAACTGACGGGTCGCCTTGCGCGCAGCGCCTGCGCCAGGGTGCCTTCGTCGAGGTAATCGAGCTCGCCGCCCACCGGCAGGCCATGGGCCAGCTGCGTGATGCGAACCTTGTGCTCCTCCAGCCGCTCGGCGAGGTAGTGCGCGGTCGTCTGGCCCTCCAGCGTCGCATTCATCGCCAGCACCACTTCATCGACCGCGCCATCGGCCACGCGGTCCATCAGCGCGGCGACGTTCAGGTCTTCCGGCCCGATCCCGTCGAGCGCGGACAGCCTGCCGCCCAGCACGTGATAGCGCCCCTGGAACAGCCTTGCCCGGTCGAGCGCCCACACATCGGCAACGTCCTCCACGACGCACAGCGATCGGGCGTCGCGCTTGGGATCGACGCAGATGCCGCACGGATCGCGCGTGTCGACATTGCCGCAGTTCGCGCACTCGACCAGCTGCTGGGACACCGCGTCGAGCGCTTCGAGCAGTGCCGGAAGCGCGTTCTCCCGGTTCTTCACCAGCCACAGCACCGCCCGCCGAGCCGAGCGCGGGCCGAGACCCGGAAGGCGGGCCAGTGCGCCCGAGAGCGCCTCGATCTCTTGCGATGCCATGGGGGGACAGATAGGGGCTGGCGCCTCGTTAACAAAGCACGGGCCTGCGGCTTATGCGCATCATCTTCATGGGAACGCCGGATTTCGCGGTGCCTGCGCTTGCGGCGCTTCATGGTGCCGGGCACGAGATCGCGTGCGTCTACACCCAGCCGCCGCGCCCGGCGGGCCGCGGCAGGAAGCTGCGCCCCTCCCCCGTGCAGGCGAAGGCGGAGGAACTGGGACTGCCGGTCCGCTCGCCTGCTTCGCTGAAACCCGAAGAAGAGAAAGACGCGTTCGCCGCGCTTGGCGCCGATGTCGCGGTGGTCGCGGCCTATGGCCTGATCCTGCCGCGCGCAGTGCTGGATGCGCCGGAGCACGGCTGCCTCAACATCCATGCCTCGATCCTGCCGCGCTGGCGCGGGGCAGCGCCGATCCACCGGGCCGTGATGGCAGGCGACGAGGAAACCGGCGTCACGATCATGCAGATGGAAGCGGGGCTCGATACAGGACCCATGCGGCACGTCGTTCGCACGCCGGTGGCGCGAAAGACGACCGGCGAACTGACCGAAGAGCTAGCGCGATTGGGCGCCGATGCGATGGTCGAGGTGCTGAAGGACCTGCCGGCCTATCCCCCTGTCGCACAGGACGACACCCGTGCCAGCCACGCGCCGAAGATCGACAAGGCCGAAGCGCGCATCGACTGGTCCGACAGGGCCGAGGCGATAGAGCGACAAGTGCGTGGCCTTGCGCCCTTCCCCGGCGCCTGGTTCGAGCTCGAAGGTGAACGGGTGAAGCTGCTGCTGGCGGAAACGGCCGAGGGGTCGGGCGCACCCGGCACGGTCCTCGACAGCGACATGACCATCGCATGCGGATCCGGCGCGATTCGTCCCGTTCGGCTGCAACGCGCAGGCAAGCCGGGGATGGAGCGCGACGAGTTCCTGCGCGGGCGACCCGTGACACCGGGAACGGTCCTTTCTTGACCCGCTTCGCCCTCACCCTCGAATTTGACGGCACGCCCTACCAGGGTTTGCAGCGCCAGAAACACGGTCCTAGCGTGCAGCAGGCGGTCGAAGAGGCCCTGCACCGCATCACCGGAGAAGACATTGCGATGCACAGCGCGGGCCGGACCGATACCGGCGTCCATGCGCTTGCGATGCGCGCGCATGTCGACATCGAAAAGGACCTGAGCGCCTTTCGCGTGATGGAAGCGCTCAACGCACAGCTTCGTCCCGCGCCGATCGCGGTGCTGGCGTGCGAAGTCGTGCCCGACGACTGGCATTCGCGCTTTTCGTGCACAGGGCGGCGCTATCTCTACCGCATCGTCAACCGCCGTGCGCCTGTCGCGCTGGCGAGGAAGCGCGCCTGGCAGGTCGCGCGCGAACTCGATCCCGAAGCCATGCACAGCGCGGCCCAGGCATTGGTTGGGCGCCACGATTTCACCACCTTCCGGTCTGTCTCGTGCCAGGCGAAGGACCCTGTCAAGACGCTCGACCGGCTCGACGTCGAGCAAGTCGCAACCGCCTTTGGCCCGGAAATCCGCATCCACGCCGCCGCACGCAGTTTCCTGCATCATCAGGTGCGCTCGATGGTCGGCTGCCTGAAGCTGGTCGGTGTCGGCACATGGAGCAAGGATCGCCTCGCCGACGCGCTCGAAGCGCGCGATCGGGCCGCATTGGGACTTAACGCGCCGCCTCACGGTCTCTACTTCGTCGAAGCAAGCTATCCTGACGAGGGGGAATAAAATGGCGAACTGGTACAAGATTCCGTTCACCATGCGCGTGACCGAACACGAGTATCGTGCCAATATCAACGGCATCAACATCGTCTTCGGGGCGGTGTTGGGCTTCGTTCTCGCCGGCGCCGAAGGATTGCCGCCAAGCGATTTTGCGAGCCTGCTTTTTACCAGCGCTGTACTGGTCGTGATGATCCTCTACCTGTCCTCCACCGAATACATTCTGTTCTACGGAACAGCGACAGCACTGGGGATCGCCTTCCTGCCGCGCCTACTGGAAGCCATGTCGATCCAGACGGACGTGCCGCAACTCCAGCCTGCCCTTGCCGTATGGGCGATGATGGTCGTCATCGTCGAGTTACTCCCCCGCAAACGCGAAAACGCAGTCAAAAAGGAAATTTCAGAATGACCACCACCGGCAAACAGCTTTTCACGACGCTCGGCTCCGACGGGAAGCTCACCCTCGAGATCGCCGAGGAAACCTTTCCCGAACCCAAGGGCAACCAGGTTCTGGTCAAGATGGAGGCCGCGCCGATAAACCCCTCCGACCTTGCGATCCTCACAGGCGCGGCGGATTTCGAGAACGCCGAGTATTCGCCCGGCAAGGTCGTCGCCGACATGCCCGAGCCGTTCCTTTCGGGTCAGAAGGCCCGCCACGGGCAGCGCCTTCCCGCAGGAAACGAGGGCGCGGGCGAGGTAATCGCGGCCGGTGATGGCGACACCGCGAAGGCTCTGGTCGGCCAGCGGGTCGCCTGCGTGCCGGGCCACGCCTTCTCCCAATACGCCATTGCCGATGCGATGATGTGCCTGCCGCTGGGCGAACACGATGCGCGCACCGGCGCATCGAGCTTCGTCAACCCCATGACCGCGCTTGGCTTCGTCGAAACCGCGAAGATGGCAGGGCAGGATGCGATCGTGCACCTCGCCGCCGCCTCCAACCTTGGCCGGATGCTCAACCGCATCTGCCAGGAAGACGGGATGAAGCTGGTCAACATCGTGCGCAAGCAGGAGCAGGTAGACCTGCTGAAGGACATGGGCGCAACCCACGTCGTCAATTCGTCGGACGACGATTACATGGCGCAGCTGCGCGCCGCGATCAAGGAAACCGGCGCCTTCATCGGCTTCGATCCGATCGGCGGCGGGCAGAATTCCGACCAGGTGCTGAAAGCCATGGAGCAGGTCGCCTCGGCGCAGATGGACGAATATTCGCGCTATGGATCGAACCAGGACAAGACGATGCACATCTACGGGCGGCTCGACCTCAGCCCGACGATCCTGACGCCGTCCTACGGCCTGCAATGGAACGTGTCGGGCTGGCTGCTGACGCCGTTCCTGCAGAAGGCGGGGATGGAGAAGGTCGCACAGATGCGCGCCCGCGTGCAGCAGAACCTGACCGGAACCTTCGCCTCGCAATACAAGGCCGAAGTGAACCTGGAAGGCATGCTGACGAAGGACGCGATCCTCGACTACCGGCAGATGAAGACCGGCGAGAAATATCTCGTTACGCCTTGGGGGTAAGCTGCAACCGGCGACCCGTGGGAGGTGGCAGCGCCTCCTACGGGTCGTCGAAAGCGGCCTGTATCGCTTCCGGATCGCGCACTGCGTTCGCGAGCAGGATCTTCAGCAGGATGCGCGCCTTTTGCGGGTTGAGCGCGCGTGCGGCGATGGAGCCGTTCGCGGCGTCCTCCGGCTCGCGGTCGACCAGCCCTTCGTCCACCCGGCTGGCGCGCACGACGACCAGCCCTTCCGAGGCTAGGCGGGCCAACTCGGCTGTGACGCTTTCGGGCATGTTGCCCTCTCCAACGCCCGCGACGACGATGCCGCTTGCTGCGGGGTCGTCGCAATGCGCATCGACCAGCCGTCCGACCATCGCCGCTTCGACCCCCGCAGCGGCATAGAGAATGGGCACGCGCGGCCATTCGCGCGGGAACGTGAAGCGCGCCCCGTCGCTCTCACGCCAGGGCCGCCCGAACCATTCGAGAGCGCCCGGCGTTACCAGCGCGACGCCCCCGCGCGGGAAGCCCCGAAACGCGTCGTCCGTGCCGCGTGTCCTGACTTTGCGAGCATCGCGCGCAGCCAGGACACGGTCGCCCATCACCAGCAGCACGCCGCGCCCGGCAGCGTCCGGATCGCTCGCCACGCGCACGGCGTTGACGAAATTGCGCATCCCGTCCGACCCGACCGCGTCGGCGGGCCGCATGGCGCCGACCAGCACGACCGGCTTGGTCACGGGCAAGGTCAGGTCGAGCGCAAAGGCGGTTTCCTCCGCCGTATCGGTCCCGTGGGTAACGATGATGCCGTCGATCGCGTCATCCGCGATCGCATCCGTGATCGCTTCGTGCAGCTCGCTCCAGATGGCCGGCCCGATATCCTTCGAATCGACGTTCGCGATCTGCCGTCCGGTCAGCCGCGCCTCCATGCCGAGCGACTGCGCGTCGGCAAGCCACCTGTCGATACCGATCTGCCCGGCGCGATAGTCCTGGCGCATGGCGTGGCCCGCAATCCCGGCGATGGTGCCACCGGTGGCGAGGACGAGGAGGTTGGAACGGTTCACGCGCCCGCCTGTAACGGCATCGCGGCACCCGCGCCATTGGCCGCATGCGCCCGCGCGCTTGATTTCGTGCCCCCCGCCGCTAGATAACGCGAGCACAGGGCGATTAGCTCAGTTGGTAGAGCATCTCGTTTACACCGAGAGGGTCGGCAGTTCGAGCCTGTCATCGCCCACCACCTTCCTGTGAGGCGCATGGTCCACCGGGATGGCGACTGGCATCGTTTCGGCGGAAATGCGGCTATTCCAGCGCCTCGCGCACCAGCGCCACAGCCTCTTCGCCGTTCCATTCATACGCCCCCACCACCCTCAGGACTTCACGCCCCTCTGCGTCGAAAAGCACGGTGAGCGGCAGTTGTCCGTCCTGCGTGAACCGCTCGGTCAGCTGCGCTTCGGGATCGAGCCACGGTTCGAGATAAGAAAAATTCCGCTCGGCGAAAAACGGCTCGACCACATCGGCCCCGCGCAGATCCTGGCTGATCGTCAGCACCCGGACGTCTTCGCTTAGTTCGCCCGCAAGATCGTCCAGCATCGGCATCTCGACGACGCATGGCGCGCACCATGTGGCCCACAGGTTGACGAGGACGGGGCCATCCAGTTCGCGAAGGTCGAGGGTATTGCCCGCCGGATCGACAAGGGTCGTTGCAGGCAATGTCGTTCCAGCGAAGTCGCGCACGACCTGCCCGGTCGAAGGCGCTACCGTTTCGGACGCGCCGCCCGCTTCCGTGCCCCCGCCTTGCGCGCTTTCCCTCGCGCCCCTATCGCAACCCGCCAGCAGGCCGATCAGCAGGGCCAAGGTCAGCCCAGGAACCATCACCGGACGCGCCATGTCGAACTCCGAAAAACCCCAGGATACCGCCGAACGCCGGTCCAACAGCATGTGGGGCGGACGCTTCGCCGAAGGGCCTAGCGCGGTGATGCGCGAAATCAACGCCTCGATCCCGTTCGACAAGCAATTGTGGCGCGAGGACATTCGCGCGTCGAAGGCGCACGTCGCGATGCTGGGCGCACAGGGCATCGTCTCCAGGGACGATGCCAAGACGATCCGCGACGGGCTCGACCGCATCGCTCGGGAATACGAGCGCAACGGCGTGCCGGAGGACTGGGACCTCGAGGACATTCACATGACGGTGGAGTCGCGGCTGACCGACTTGATCGGGCCGGTCGCAGGGCGGCTCCACACCGCTCGCAGCCGCAACGACCAGGTCACGACCGATTTCCGCCTCTGGACCCGCGCGGCGAACCTGCGCTCCATCGCGGCCTTGCGCCGATTGCGCATGGCGCTGGTGGAACGGGCCGACGAACACGCCGATGCGATCATGCCTGGATTCACGCACCTGCAGACAGCGCAGCCGGTGACGCTCGGCCACCACCTGATGGCCTATCACGAGATGTTCGCCCGCGACGAAGCGCGCTTTGCCGCCGCGAATGAGCGGCTCGACGAATGCCCGCTCGGATCGGCGGCACTGGCAGGAACCGGTTTCCCCATCGACCGCGAGGCCACCGCGCGCGCGCTCGACTTTACGGCCCCGACGCGCAATTCGCTCGATGCCGTCTCGGATCGCGACTTCGCGCTCGACTACCTCATGGCAGCAAGCACGACGGCGATCCACCTGTCGCGCCTTGCCGAAGAGATGATCATCTGGGCGAGCCAGCCTTTCGGCTTTGCCAAGCTGCCAGACAGCCTCTCGACCGGCTCCTCGATCATGCCCCAAAAGCGCAATCCCGATGCGGCGGAACTGGTGCGCGGCCATGCCGGGCGGATCATCGGCGCGATGAACGCGCTGGCGATCACCATGAAGGGCCTGCCGCTCGCCTATTCGAAAGACATGCAGGACGACAAGCCGCCGGTGTTCGAGGCGGCGGGCCTGCTCGACCTGTCGCTCGCCGCCATGGCCGGCATGGTCGGGGAAACCACGTTCGTCACCGACCGGATGCGCGCCGCGGCGCAGGCTGGCCATGCCACCGCGACCGACCTTGCCGACTGGCTCGTGCGGGAAGCCGACGTGCCGTTTCGCGAGGCCCACCATATCGTTGGCGAAGCGGTCAAGCTGGCCGATGCGAAGGGTTGCAGCCTTGAAGAACTGCCCTTGCCCGAACTTCGCAAGATCGACGAGCGGATCGACGAGCGGGTCTTCGCTGCCCTGTCGATCGAGGCCTCCGTCGCCTCGCGCCGATCCTATGGCGGGACTGCGCCCGATCAGGTAAGGCAGCGCATCGCCGAAGCGCGCGAGGCGCTTTCGGACATTGCTCCCACCGCATCGAGGGACACATGACACGCCCCGCCCGCCCCGCGATCGCCCTTGCCGCGCTGCTTGCGCTCGCCGCATGCGGATCGCGTGCCACGCTCGAACCCGCGCCGGGAACGAACCTGCCCCCCGCCCCCTATGGTGCGGAAAACCGCCTGGAGGTCGAGGAATTGCTCGAACTCCCCGCCCTCGCCGCCCCGGAACGCAGCGTCGAACTGCGCCGCCGCTCGGAAGAGCGCGAGGACGATCCGTTCGACCTGCCTCCCGAATAGACGCTTTGGATGGACCATTTCGAACTCAGGGACGGCGTCCTGCATGCCGAAGACGTGCCGCTGCCGCGCATCGCCGAAGATGTCGGGACGCCGGTCTACGTCTATTCGCGCGCGACGCTGGAACGGCATGCGCGCGTGTTCCGCGAGGCGCTGGACGCGATTCCGGACAAGCTGATCGCCTTCGCGGTCAAGGCCAATCCCAACCTCGCCGTGCTCAAGGTGCTGAGCCGCGAAGGATATGGCGCGGACGTGGTTTCCGGCGGAGAGATGCGGCGCGCGCTCGCAGCGGGCATGGCGCCAAGGAAGATCGTGTTCTCGGGTGTCGGGAAGACCCGGCGCGAGCTGTCCGATGCGCTCGACAGCGGGATCGGGCAATTCAACCTTGAAAGTGAGGAAGAGGGCACGGAACTGTCCGCTCTGGCCGCCGATAAGGGGCTTAGGGCACGCTGTGCGTTGCGTGTGAACCCCGATGTAGACGCCGGGACGCACGACAAGATCTCGACCGGCAAGGCGGACAACAAGTTCGGCGTGCCCATCCGCGATGCTGCCGGGATCTTCGGGCGGCTGGCGCAGCTTCCGGACCTGGAGATGCGCGGCGTGGCGGTGCATATCGGCAGCCAGCTGGGCGACCTCGCGCCGCTGGAAGCCGCGTTCGGCAAGCTGGGCGCCTTGGTTCAGGACCTTCGCGCTGAGGGGCAAACCATCACCCACGTCGATCTCGGCGGGGGGCTCGGCGTGCCCTATGTTCGCGGGGAACGCCTGCCCGAGCCGGCCGAATACGGGGCAATGGTCGCACGCGCTACGAAGGACTGGGGCGTCACCCTGATCTTCGAACCCGGGCGGGTGATAGCGGGCAATGCCGGCGTCCTGCTGACCCGGGTCGTCCGCGTGAAGCGCGGCATCAACGATCCGTTCGTGATCGTCGATGCCGCGATGAACGACCTTGCACGACCCGCGCTTTACGGCGCCTATCACGACTTCGTGGCAGTCGAGCCCGATGGCGAAAGGACGCGCTCCAACATCGTCGGCCCGATCTGCGAGACCGGCGACACCTTCGCCATGGGCCGCGAATGCGACCGACTGGCCGCTGGCGACCTTGCGGTCTTCCGCACGGCCGGAGCTTATGGCGCAACCATGGCCTCCTCCTACAATTCGCGCGGTTTCGTGGCCGAGGTGCTAGTCGATCGCGACCGTTACGCAGTGGTCGCCGACCGGATCGAGGCAGGTGCGATCATGGATGCGGAACGCGTGCCCGAATGGCTCGCCTGATCCGGTGAGCGAACTTGCCAGCCTGCCGCTGTTCCATCGCATCGCCGGTCAGCGCGTGCTGGTTCTCGGCGAAGGACCCGCGGCGGAGGCCAAGCAGCGGCTGGTCGAGCGCGCCGGCGGCACGGTGATCGATGACCGGCAGCGCGCGGTGGACGAAGGCGTGCGCATCGCTTTCATCGCCTATGAGGACGCGAAGGCATGCCAAGTCGACGCGATCAATTGTCGCTGCGCCGGCATGCTGGTGAACGTGGTCGACCGACCCGAGCTGTGCGACTTCACCACCCCCAGCATTCTGGATCGCGACCCTGTCCTGATCGCTATCGGCACGGATGGGACCTCCGCCGGTCTCGCCAAGCATGTTCGGCTGCGGCTGGAGCGGATACTGCCCCCATCGTTGGGACGTCTGGCAAAGGCGTTGTACGCGGCCCGACCCGCTCTGCGCGCGCGGTTTCCAGATGGCGGGGAGCGACGACGCGCGATCGATGCGGCTTTGCGCGAAGGCGGCGTACTCGATCCGCTCGATCCCGACGCCCATCATCGCGTTACCGAATGGAGCGATCGAGCGACGGCCGCGCCCGCAGTCGAAGGGAAGGACGAGCGCGCATCGAAGGCTGGTCTCGCCATGTTCGACCTCCCCAGCGACGACCCGGAAGACCTGACCTTGCGACAGGCCCGCCTGCTCGGTGAGGCCGATGCCGTTTGCACGCAAGGCCCGGTGCCGAGTTCGATCCTGACGCGCGCCCGCGCCGATGCCCAGCGCTTTGAATGCGACCTCGAAGCGTGCCCGAATGCACAACGCTCTTCCGACAGGCAACCGAACGGGCCCTGCCTGCGTACTGCGCAAGCCCCCTCGTCATTGCATCTGACGGTCATCCTTCGCGCCTCGCAGCATCGCCCGATCGACTGACCCGCTAACCGCTCGCACGATCGCCACCTCCCCCCGGGCTTCCGGCGACAGGGCACACCGTCCTGCCGAAGCGAAAGCGCTCAGGCCGCCTTGAGCATGGGTGCTTCGATCTGTGCGAAGTAGCGCGACATCGCTTCGAGCGAGGCATCGCTCAGCGCGATGAAGGCGCGCCTCTTGTCGGTGGGATCCGCACCGCGCACGAACAGGCCGCTTTCGACCATCTGCTTCAACCAGCGCAAGGCCGTCGTCGCGGGAACGTTGGCCGCGATGCACAGGGATGTCACCGAGACCGGCTGCCCTTCCACATGTGCGGCGGTGAGATCTAGCAGCATGTCCCAGGCAGGATCGGAGAACAGCTCGGCATCGAAGAACTGCCGGCGTGCCTGCCGCGCGGCGATGACCTCGCGTACGAAATGCGGGTCCGGCAGACGCACACCCGGCGCCTCGTGCGGGCGCGGGCCGCCGGTAGCGATCGGAACGGCATGGACGCTGGCGCCAGCCTTGTCCCGACCGCCAGCCTCCGTATCGCTGCCCGTCAGCCCCTCGATCCGGTTTGCGATCTGTTCGACCTGACGCGAGAGGTGAAGCAGACTCATCCGGTCCTCCTCCGACATCTCACGCACCCGGCCGCTTCCCATGCAGGCCAGGATGCGGCCCACGGCGACGATGCGGTCCGCCCTGCCGGGATCGACCAGGATCTGCGGATCGGACTGGTCGAGCGCCGCGAACACGTCGTCGAGCGAGTCCATCGATGTCGACACGATGAGTTGTGCCCCTGCCTGCGCAACGCGCATGTCGAGCCGGGTCAGTGCCGCGAGCGTTTCGGCCTCCACCACCGGGCAATCGATGAGGACGGCATCACCGAGCAAGGCGATCGGCCCGTCCAGCAAGGCCGCGATGTTCCCGCCATCCACCGTGCGAAAACCCGCCCCACCGAGATCCTGCGCGATCTGCTGGCGCACATGGCCGCGATCGGCGAAGATTGCCACGCGGGCAGGCAGGCCGGCGGCATCCTGCACGCTGTCATAGGTCAAATCGCCGGCATCGTATTGTAGTTGCGTCATCGAATCATCTCCCCCGTGTTGAGAACGAGAGTAGAACAAACCGCGATCACGTCAAGATTCGGTGAAGGGTTTCGCGCGACTTACGACCAGCCTCAATCCTCGAACGGATCGCGCATCAGGATGGTGTCGTCGCGTTCCGGGCTGGTGGAGACCAGCGCGACCGGGCATTCGATCAGTTCCTGGATGCGCTGGATGTACTTCACCGCATTGGCCGGCAGGTCGGCGAAGCTGCGTGCGCCCGCGGTCGACTGGCTCCAGCCCTCCATCTCCTCGTAGATCGGCTCGACGCTCGCCTGATCGGCCGAGTGTGTCGGCAGGTAGTCGTAGACGTTGCCGCGCAGGCGATAGCCGGTGCAGATGCGCACCTTCTCCATGCGATCGAGCACGTCGATCTTGGTCAGCGCGATGCCGGTCACGCCCGAGACCGCGCAGGTCTGGCGCACCAGCACCGCGTCGAACCAGCCCACGCGTCGCTGGCGTCCGGTGACGGTGCCGAACTCATGGCCCCGCTCCCCGATGCCCTGCCCGATCTCGTCCTCGAGCTCGGTCGGGAACGGGCCACTGCCGACGCGGGTGGTGTACGCCTTGACGATCCCGAGCACATAGCCGGTCGCGTTCGGCCCCAGCCCGCTGCCCGAGGCGGCCGTGCCACTCACCGTGTTCGAGCTGGTGACGAAGGGATAGGTGCCATGATCGACATCGAGCAGCACGCCCTGTGCCCCTTCGAACAGCACCTTGGCACCCGCCTTGCGCACCTTCTTCAGCCGTTTCCACACCGGCTGGGCGAAGCGCAGGACGAAGGGGGCGACGTCGCGCAGTTCGCTTAGCAGCTTCTCGCGATCGACCGGCGGCTGGTCGAACCCTGCGCGCAACGCATCGTGGTGGGCGCAAAGGCGATCGAGTTGCGGTTCGAGCGAGTCGAGGTGGGCAAGGTCGCACACCCGGATCGCACGGCGGCCGACCTTGTCCTCGTAGGCCGGGCCGATGCCGCGACCGGTGGTGCCGATCTTCCCCTTGCCCGCCGCCGCTTCGCGCAATCCGTCGAGGTCGCGGTGGAGCGGCAGGATGAGCGGGCAGTTGTCGGCGACCGCGAGGTTGTCGTCGGTGATGGAGACACCCTGCTCCTCCAGCTTCGTCACCTCGTCGCGCAGCGCCCACGGGTCGAGCACCACGCCATTGCCGATCATGCTCATCGTGCCCGAGACGATGCCCGAAGGCAGCAGGCTGAGCTTGTAGGTGGTGCCGTCGATCACCAGCGTATGCCCGGCATTGTGCCCGCCCTGGAAGCGCACGACGGCATCGGCGCGGCTGGCGAGCCAGTCGACGATCTT
>JBARZK010000116.1:0-1578 GCA_049649965.1 Erythrobacter sp. | reverse complement strand
GACGTCGTGATGGCCCGCACCGGCCTTCCCGCCGCCGCCTGTTCGACCGGCGAGCAAAAGGCGATGCTGATAGCCATCACTCTGGCGCACGGTGCCCTTGCCGCTTCTGGCCGGCCAAGCGTGCTGTTGCTGGACGAAGTGGCCGCACATCTCGACCCGGTACGCCGCGCGGAGCTTTTTAGCCGGTTGCGTGGAGCCGGTACGCAGGTCTGGCTGACGGGAACGGAAATCGCGCCCTTTGCCGAAATCGAGAGCGAAGCGGCAATCTGGCGCGTGGAACACGGCGGCGTTCAGAAAGCCTGAGCGCGCCCGCCACCCCTGGTTCAGTCGGCATCTTCCGGCAAGGCCGCTTCGACTTCGTCCAAAGTCGATGCGACCAGCGCCTCCACCCCTTCGGCCGTCGGGTGAATGCGATCGTCCTGGAACAGCGAGGGATCGCGATAGATGTCCTCCAGCCAGAACGGGATCAACTCCGCGTCGTATTCCTCGGCCAGGTCGCTGTAGAGCGCATCGAACGCCTGCTGATACTGGCCGCCGTAATTGGGCGGCGCGCGCATGCCCATCATGAGGACCGGCACGTCCCGTTCGCGCAGGGTCGACAGCATCGCCTCGAAATTGGCGCGCGTTTCCTCCGGCGAAATGCCGCGCAGCAGATCGTTACCGCCCAGTTCGAGGATGAACAGGTCGGGCACGTCGTCCTGCGCGGCGAGCGTGAATTCCAGCCGGTTGCGTCCCGCCGCGCTGGTATCGCCCGATACGCCGGCATTGACGATACGCGCGTTGATCCCGCGCGCGCGCAGGGCCTGCTCCAGCTTGCGCGGATAGGCGTCGCGCGGATCGAGGTTGTAGCCGGCGAACAGGCTGTCTCCGAAGGCGATGATGTCGACTTCCTCGCCCATCACCGGGACGGCGGGCGGTATCGTCTCCTGTCCCGCCACCGGCGCGGCCCCCGACGCAGGCACCGCCTCCGCATTTTCGGCCGCATCGCTGCAGCCGGACAGCGCCAGCATTCCTGCGGCAAGCGGGAAAAGCGTGCGTGCACCCGCCCGCTTCAGCCGCGCGCCGATCGACCAAGAGCGAATGTGCATCTGCGAACCCTCCCGTTTAGTATCTTGTCTGCAACGCATCCCGCCTCCATCTGGTTTCCTGTGACAATTGCAACAAGCCCGGCCATCGCGGCCCACAACCTGACCCTGACCCTCGGCTCCGACGCGAAGCCGGTGGACATCCTGCGCGGCATCGACCTCGACATCGACCAGGGCGAGGTGGTCGCCCTGCTCGGCCCGTCCGGATCCGGCAAGAGTTCGCTGATGGCCGTCCTGTCCGGCCTCGAACGCGCCAGCGGCGGTTCGCTGACAGTCGCGGGCGAGGATTTCGCGACCTTGGACGAAGACGGCCTTGCCGCCGCGCGGCGCGGGCGGATCGGGATCGTGCTGCAGGCCTTCCACCTGCTGCCGACCATGACCGCCGCGGAAAACGTCGCGACACCGATGGAACTGGCCGGAAGCAAGGATGCATCGCCGCGTGCGAAGGCGGAACTCGAAGCGGTCGGCCTCGGCCATCGCACCGGGCATTATC
>JBARZK010000115.1:0-3955 GCA_049649965.1 Erythrobacter sp. | reverse complement strand
CCTCGGCACCGTAGGGGGCTATCGGCTGACGCGCCTTTACCGAGGCAAAGCCGCCCGAATAATATCCCGTGATGCGATCGTAGGCTTCCGCTTCGAGCATGAGGTCGAATGCCCCATCGGCGGCGAGCTGGTCGGCCCGTGCGGCGGCTTCGCGCTCGAAACTTTCGAGGATGCGGGGAAACGTCAGGGCGGAAGAGCGCAGCACCTCGTCGGGCAGAAGCGGCCCTTCAGCCAGCGCCTGCTCCAGCGGATCGCCCACCGGTTCGATGTCCTGCGCGGCGAGCGATTGCGATAGGGTCGCCCCTGCAAGCGCGCCAACCAGCATCAGCCGGGCAAGGCCGCTCGGCCCGAAAGTCACGCCCCGGTTCCGGCCGAGCTTTGTCCAGCCGATCCTCTCCGCGCCTGCGTATTTACGCCGTCGGGCGATGCCGCAGGCAGTTCTGCTGGAAAGTTGTTGAGTTGGCGCCACAATTCATATCCGACCGGAACGGTTTCGAGCAGAATCCAGGCGCGCACGACCGTGCCGAACCTGGCAAAGCGATCGTCGGGCCATGGTTCTTCGGCCTCCGGATCTTCCGTGATCAGCACGCGGAACCGGCCGTCCGGCTGCGCCACCTGGTCGACGCTCGAGACAACGCCGCCGAAGGTGCCGATCGCGATGGAGGGCCAACCGCTGAACTGCACGGCGGGCCAGCCCTCGAACTCGACCCGCGCTTCTTCCCCGCCCTGCACGAGCGCGACGTCGCGCCCGTCGACGAAGACCTCGATCACCCGCTCCTGCGTTTCGGGCACGAAGGTCGCGAGCACCTGGCCCTGGTTCACGACGGTCGCCGTATCGCCGGCATTGATGCTCTGGATGAATCCGTTTCGAGGCGCCGTGACGAGCTGTTCCGACTGGCGCGAAAGACTGATATCGGTGCGGGTGAGATTGGCCTGCGCCGCGGCCACGCTGCCGCGCATTTCCTCCACCCTGATCTGCGCCTGCTCGTATTCGCGCCGCGCCGAAAGGCCGGCTTCGTAAAGCTCTCGCATGCGCCGCAGGTCGATTTCGGCGGTCGAGAGAGCGTTTTGCGCCGCCTGCAATTGCAGTTCGACCTGGCCGCGTTCGTTTTCCAGCCGTTCGATCAGTTGCGGATCGATATCCGCGATCCGCGCGATCGGATCGCCTTCCTCCACCAAACTGCCATCGCGGACGAACCATTCTTCGATCCGACCCGAAACGAGGGCGTTTATTTCCTGCTGGCGCTGATTGGGATTGAGCGTTGTCACCACGCCCTGGCCCCCGGTGGTCTGCACCCACGGGACGAAGGTCAGGAAGGCGAGGCCGAGGGCGATGCCGATGCCAAGCAGGACGAACACCGCGCGAAAGATCACCGGCGTGCGTACCGTGCCGAGCGCGGTGAAGTGCGCCATATCCTTGTCGAGGCGCTTCACGAAGTGGCTCCTCCAGTGACGCGTGGCTCGATCCGAGCGGTCTGCCTTCGAGCTTCGGGCGCGGAGGCGGCTTCGGAAATGGCTTCCTGAAAGGCAGTGAAATCGGTGAACTGGCGCTGGCGGTGCGCCTCCAGGAAGAGGAACTGGTCGAAGCCGAGATCGATACGCCGACCGGTGAAGTAGATCACCGTCGTGTAGGCCTGGCGGCGCAATTCCGCGATTGCTCCTGCCAGGTTATCTTCCTCGAGCAGGTCGAAAAGGCGGCTGAGGACGAGGATACGGGGTTGTTCGAGCAGGGCGTTGGCCAGCTTGAGCTGTTGCAGCTCCACCGAGGACAGCGGCCACCCGGTCGCGGCTATCGGGGTGTCGAGCCCATGATCGAACGTCGCGACGGTTTCGCCAAGTCCGACTTTCTCCAGCGCCTCGATCATGCGCTTGCTCGCCGTATCCCTGCACGAAAGCGCGAGGTACTCGCGAATTGTCATTCCCACGAATGTCGCGCGGTCCAGGACGTGGACGTCCCGGCGCAGATTGTAGGCTTCGATGTCCTGGAAATCGACGCCGCCCAGCGTTGCGAAGCCCGCGGTGGGCCGAACGTGCATCTTCAATAGGTTGGTGAACAGTCTTTGGACGCCATGATGGCTCGCCGCCGCCATCACGATCGCGCCGCCGGGAACCTGGAGGTCGAAGACTGCGTCCTCGTGCCGCGCGCGCCCGCGCACATTCTGGAAGACGAGCGTGTGATCCTCGCCGAGCAGGTTGCTGTCGCTTCGCGGCTGCTCCTGCTCGACATCGTAGAAAAGGGTCAGCTCCTCGATCGCGGCGCAAAGGTCGTAGAAATAGGTGAGATAGGTCCCGATCTGCGCGACACCGAAAAAGGCAACCGAAAGCACCAGTTCGGCCGCGACCAGCTGCCCGAGCGTCAGTTCCCCCTGGATCACCAGCCACCCACCGAGGCCGAGCAGCGCAGCGCTCGCCAGCGCATACAGCAGCAGGAAGGCGAGGGTCTGCGCGAAGTGCTGGCGGAAGTGGGTTCGCCGCATTTCCAAGTATTCGTGCGTCATCTCGTCCGAGCGGTCGAGGGCATGATCGATCCGGCGCTGCGATTTGAAGAAGCCGTTGGAGCCGCCGATCGTTTCCAGCCAGTTCGCGGTCGCGTGTTTGGCGTGCGATTCGTCGACCCCGGTGCGGATCGCCTTGGCTCCCCAAACCAGCCACACCACCCAGATCAGGGCCGACATGATCAGGGTGAAAAGCAGGAACAGAGGGTGGTAGAGCGAGACCAGAACGAACCCGACCATGACCTGAAGCAGGACGGTAAAGCCCCCGATGAAGAGCACCGGCAGCGCTTTTTGCACGATGATCACATCGAAGTACCGATTGAACAGCGCGCCCTGCTTGTTGTCGGCGAAAAACGGATCCTGCGCATAGACCGAGATCAGCGTGATCTCCGCGACCATGCGGGCGTAGAAGCGCCGGGCGAACAGCTCCATCAAGTGAATGCGCAAGGCATAGAGCAGGCCGAAAATCACCAGCAGGCCGAACAGAGTCAGCGAGAGCATGACCAGTGGCGCGGTCAGGGCGGTGTTCGCGACGGTGTTGACCAGCAGTTGCACCGAAATCGGCGTGGCGAGCGACATCAGGCTGATGCCGATGCCGTAGACGATCGCGAGCCAGTAGAAATTGCGCTCCGGCTGCAGGATCTCGAGAAAACGGCGGAAGAACTGTCGCAGGGACAGGCGGGTGCCGTAGCTCCCTTGCGCTTGTGCCATGATCGCTGTCACGTCCCGAGTTTCGATATCGACGATATCGGCCTGGGCGGCGCCTCGATCCCTTCAGACGTTCTCCGCTTGGCCATCGAATAGAGGATGGCGGCCCTAGCGGCAAGGCCATGCCGACCCCCGAATGCGCCGCATTGCTCGACACGATCGGTCATTTGTCTAAGACATGCGCGGATGGCTTCGACCGGATCGTTTGGGGACCAACCCGACCCTTCGCGGCTCGAAGCACCGATCGTCCTTGTCGGGGGCGGTCATGCTCATGTCGCGGTCCTGGCCGACTGGATCGAAAACGGTCCGCCATGCACCGATCCGATCCTGCTGACCCCGTCGCCCACATTGCGCTATTCCGGGATGGTCCCGGCCTGGATCGCGGGTTTCTATGCGCGCGAGGAAGGGCTGGTGGACCTCGAAGGCCTGGCCGCGCGCGCTTCGGCTACCCTTCTGCTCGATCGATGTGTCGAGATGGATCCGGAACAGCGCACCATCAGGACGAACGGCGGTCGCACCGTCGCTTTCGGCATTGGCTCTATCGACACGGGCGGGGTCGGTCGCACGAAGGCGCTTCTGGGCGACGATCCGCGATTGCTGGACATCAGGCCGATCGACCGTTTCGTCGAAAAGATCGCGCCAATGCTAGCCGTGGATCGCTCTGCACCGAAGGAAATTCTGGTTGTCGGCGGCGGGGCAGGGGGCACCGAGCTTGCCTTCGGATTGCGCAACATGGCCGATGTATCTCTGCG
>JBARZK010000114.1:0-16590 GCA_049649965.1 Erythrobacter sp. | reverse complement strand
GGGCCAGCGCCTTCTGCTTGCCGGATTCCTCGCGGCTCTCCTGTTCGAGACGCTTGGACTTCTTCTCGAGGTAGGTCGAGTAATTGCCCTCATAAGGGTAGTAGGTGCCGCGATCGAGTTCCAGGATCCATTCGACCACATTGTCCAGGAAGTAGCGATCGTGGGTGATCATCAGCACCGCGCCCGCATACTCCTTCAGGTGGTTTTCAAGCCATTCGACGCTTTCGGCATCGAGGTGGTTGGTCGGCTCGTCCAGTAGCAGGATCGAAGGCTTCTGGATCAGCAGGCGGGTGAGGGCGACACGGCGCTTCTCACCGCCCGAAAGGTTCTCGACGCTGGCATCGGAGGGTGGGCAGCGCAAAGCCTCCATCGCGATCTCGAGCTGGTTGTCGAGCGTCCAGCCGTCGACCGCGTCGATCTTCGTCTGGAGTTCGGCCATCTCTTCGCCGAGCTTCTCGTAATCGGCATCAGGCTCGGCCATTTCGGCGGCAACCGCGTTGTAACGCTCGACCAGATCGGCGGTTTCGCGCGCGCCGTCCTTCACGTTTTCCAGCACGGTCTTGTCGGTGTCGAGCTCGGGCTCCTGTGGCAGGTAGCCGACCGTGATGTTCTCGCCCGGCCATGCCTCGCCCGAAAAATCGGTGTCGATGCCGGCCATGATCTTCATCAGGGTGGACTTGCCCGCGCCGTTCGGGCCGACAATGCCGATCTTGGCCCCCTGGTAGAATTGCAGCGAAATGTTCGAAAGCACCGGCTTTTGCGCGCCGGGGAAGCTCTTTGTCATGTCCTTCATGACGAAGGCGTATTGCGCGGCCATGGGTCGTCCTTTGGTCTGGTATTCGATGGTGGCGGGATGTGCGCGCCGGCAGATAGGGCTTCGCACGCAAGGCGGCAAGCGAGCTGTCGTTGTCACATGGTGGCACAGCCGCCGCTGGCGGTGCGCCCCGCATTAACGGTTTAACGATTGGTTTAGCAGCTTCGCGTACAAATGCGCCTGCTAAGAAGGGCGGCCATGCATTCGGAATTGCTCCACTTTATCCTGCCGGTCATTGCTACGATATTCGCAGCAGTGTTCATCGGCCTTTGGTGGCCCCGCCGCACCCGCCTTCACATACTTGCCTATGCGTTGTGCTTCGGCTCGCTATCGGTCGGTCTTGTCATCAACATCGCCATTTTCGACCGGGTCACACCTTGGTCCATCGCGACCTATCACGTCGTCAGCACCGGCGGATTGGTGGCGCTGCTCTGGGGCCTGGCGTTTCGCGCGCGAAGCCGGGTGCCGTGGATCGCCGCGATAGCCTGCGTGACTCTCACCGCCCCGGTGCTGTGGTACACGGCCGCGATCGGCGCATTCGAAGCAATGATGATGGCGCAGAATATCGGCGTATCGACGATGTTCGCGCTGATCGCGATGTCGGCATGGTATGCGAACAAGGCAAACTGGGCCGATCGCATGCTTGTCTGGGTTCTGGGAGCGATGGCGGCTTTCGGATTTGCAAAAGCGCTGTCGACCAACGTGCTGGTGCATGCGCTGGCGGGTAGCGAACAGAGCATGGCGATGCTGTCCGGCATCCAGATGCTCATCTTCGTGACGCTGTTTACGCTGGTCGCGATTGTCCTGACGACGAGCATCATTTTCGACAACATGCAGGAGCAGCAGGATCGTGCGACGACGGATCCTCTGTCCGGTCTGCACATGCGCGGCGCGTTCGAAGCCGATGCCCGGCTTGTCCACGGACAGGCACGCGATTTGAGCAAACCTTCTGCGCTGCTCGTCTTCGATATCGACAACTTCAAGCAGGTGAACGACCGTTTCGGCCATGCCGTGGGCGACATCGTTATTGCCCGGTTCGGCCAGTTGATCGCGACCAAGGTGAGGCCGCGCGACGTTGCGGGGCGCATCGGGGGCGAGGAATTTGCCGTCCTCGCGTTCGGCTGCGATGCAGCGGGTGCACAGATCCTCGCGACCCGTATTCGCGAGGCGGCGATGAGCCTCGACTTTTCCGACACCGCCGAAAGACTGACGGTCAGCACCAGCATCGGCGTCGCCGAATGGGGCTCCGACGACAGCTATCAGCAGGTGTTCGAGCGCGCGGATGCCGCGCTCTACCGGGCGAAGGAAACCGGCCGGAACCGGGTCGTTCTGGCGCGCACGGCATCGTCGCACGAATGGAACGTCGATACCGAGCTCGACGACGCGCCCACCGATCAACCGGGTGAGCCCGCGAAGGTCCTGCCGCTCGCCTTGCGAACCGCAAACGCGTCCTGAGACCTGCGCGGTCGACGCGCGAACTGGACAGCCCGGCAGGCGCGCTCTAGCTAGCGCCGCATGACGCTTCCATCCACTCGATCGACCGCCGCCGCATTCCTTATCGCGACGGCTAGCCTGGGTTTCTCCCCGACCGTTTTCGCGCAAGCCGGACAGGATGCGCGCAATGTCGAACAGATCGCCGATGGCGCGCTTCAGAACGATCGCATCGCCTGGGATTTCGTCGAGGGGATCACCACCGAGGTCGGCCCCCGCCAGGCCGGGACCGAAGCGGAACTGCGCGGCCGGCTCTGGGCGATGGACTGGCTGCGCGAGCGCGGTTTCACAAATGTCGCGGACGAACCGTTCGAGATGGAAACCTGGGTGCCCGGCGATGTCGCGCGAGCCCGCGTAACCGCTCCTTTCGCGCAGGACCTCGTGGCGCTCCCGCTGGGTACCAGCGCCGCCACGCCCGAAGGCGGTATCGAGGCCGAGGTGATCTATTTCCGCTCGGTCGAGGATCTGCGCAACGCCCCGGACGGCTTGCTTGACGGACGCGTCGCCTACATCAGCCATGAAATGCGCCCCTCGATGGACGGATCGCATTACGGTTTCGCTGGCCCGGCGCGCTGGGTCGGACCCGGCATCGCGGCGAGCAAGGGGGCGGTCGCAACGGTGATCAAGTCCGTCGGCACCGATTATCATCGTAATCCGCATACCGGCGGAACCGGCTGGCCCGAAGGCGTCGAACCGACGCCAGCAGCCGCCTTGTCGGTGCCCGATGCGGAGAACCTCGAACGCATGTTCGCGCGGGCTGAAGGGCAACCGGTCACCATGCGGCTCGAACTCAATCCCCGCCGCCTTGGCACAACCACGAGCGGAAATGTCGTCGGGGAAATCGTAGGACGCAATCCTTCGCTTCCCCCGGTGCTGCTGGCCTGTCACCTCGACAGCTGGTGGAACAGCCCCGGCGCGTTCGATGACGGAGCGGGCTGCGGGATCGCCGCCGCCGCCGCCCTCAACGTTGCCGAGGCGGGGCAGCCGCTGCGCACAATCCGCGTCCTGTTCGCAGGGGCAGAGGAGGTCGGGCTATACGGCTCGGTCGCCTACAGCGAAGCGCATATCGACGAACCCATAGCCGTGGCACTCGAAAGCGATTTCGGGGCCGACCGCATCTGGCGCTTCGAATCCAATTTCCTCGAAGGGAATCGCGACCTTCACGAACGGATCGCGCGTTCCGTCGCCCGGTTCGGCGTCGCGAATTCGGCGATCGTGGCGACGGGCGGGGCGGATATCAATATCGCGCGCGATCAGCAGACGGCGATCATCGACCTGCAGCAGGACGGCACGCGTTATTTCGACCTGCATCACACGCCGGACGATACGCTGGACAAGATCGACCCGGCCCAGCTGCGCCAGAATGTCGCGGTCTGGACGGCTGTCGTCGGCATCCTCGCCAACGAACCGCGTTCGATCAAGACCGGCGCTCCCGTTCCGAGTGCGCCGAACACCAGCGCCAGATGACAAGAGCTAATTCGGCAACTTCCGCGCCTGCGCGGCTATTGTGCCGGGTGGGGAGAACGCTTCATGTTCGTAACGCAACTGGAATTCGACATTGTCCTGCGGGGCCTGATCATGGGGGCGGTCGCGCTTTCGTGGGTCGTGGTCCTGATCCGGATCACCGGACTGCGCTCGCTTTCCAAGATGACGAATTTCGATTTCGTCATGACGATCGCGCTCGGCAGCCTGATCGCCGGTGCCGCACAGGCAACGCAATGGACTGCGTTCTTCCAGGCAATAGTTGGCATGGCGGCCATGTTCATCACGCAGGTAGCCGCTTCCCGCCTTCGCAAGGCGTCCGACAAGTTCGAGGACGCGGTCAGCAACCAGCCCCAGCTGCTGATGCGCAATGGCGAGATCCTGTACGAATCCCTCAAGGCGTGCCGTGTCGCCGAAAACGACCTCATCGCGAAACTTCGGGAGGCGAACGTGCTCGACTTCAGCAAGGTGCGTGCCGTCGTGCTCGAGACGACCGGGGACGTATCCGTACTGCATGGCGACGATCTCGACGAACAATTGCTGGAGGACGTCCGCCGCGGTACCGAGAACTCGCCCTGATCGGTCCGACGAGAGCCAAGCCATGCCCGCACTACCATCCTACGACGCGATTTCATCCCTTCTCGAACGCGCGCCCATCGTCCCCCTCGTGGGCGATGACGATCCCGAACGTGCCATTGCCACGGCGCGGGCGCTGGGGGAGGGCGGGCTCGGCACCGTCGAGGTCGTGATGCGAAGCCCCGGGGCGCTCGCATCGATGAAAGCGATCCTTGCGGGAACGGAAGGGCTGCTGGTCGGGGCCGGCACCGTCCTGACGCTCGAACAGGCCCGTGAAGTGGTCGAAGCGGGCGCGCAATTCGTCGTGTCGCCAGGTCTCGTCGAAGATATCGTTCGCTACTGCCAGGACGAAGACGTCGTCTGTTTGCCCGGCACGATGACCGCAGGCGAGGTCCAGCGCGCCCATGCGATGGGGCTGCGCGCGGTCAAGTTCTTCCCCGCCAGCCTTGCTGGCGGCGTTCCGATGCTGAAGGCTTTCGGCGCCGTGTTCTCAAGGATGCGGTTCATGCCGACAGGCGGAATCGATGCTGGCAACCTGCACGAATACCTCGCCCTTCCGCACGTTCTTGCATGCGGTGGTAGCTGGCTGACGCCAAAGGACGCTGTCGCGCAGGGCGATTACGCTGCGCTGACGAAGCTGGCCCGTGAAGCGCTGTCGATCGCGAAAGATACGCGCGGGGCGAACTAGTCCGTCCGTCAGGCCAACGGCCTTCCGATATGCGAAGGTGGTCGGGGAGACTGGATTCGAACCAGCGACCCTCTGCTCCCAAAGCAGATGCGCTACCAGGCTGCGCTACTCCCCGATGTCTCCGGCTCCGCCCGTCGGGCAGGCGCCGCGATTAGGATTGCTGCCATGCGAGGTCAAGCTGATCGTGGTATGTAAAGCCGTACCGGCCTTGGCTATCCAGACCAGCGTTCACGTTTCATCCTGCCAGCCAAGGTCGCCGACATAGCGCTGCGACAATGCTCCTTCCTCGCCGATCGCGAATAGGTGAAGCCAGCGATTGTCGAACAGCGCGCGTACCCCGGCATGCTTTTCGAGCACGGCGGTAATCGCTTCGCTAGGCGCTTCGATGCACACCGTCAGCCGTAGCGGCTCATGGACCAGCGTCGTTCCGTCATGGACCGATTGCCAGGACAGGCCCGCGCGCATGTTGCCGCCATTCCCTTCGAACACCCCGATCCCGCCGACGACGTTGTGAAGCAGCTTGTTGCCCGCTCCGAATGCAGTCGGGGCGACCGTCGATCCGTAATACTGGAGGCTGATCCAGCTTGCCACCACGACCGGCGCGGTCAGGATCAGTTCGAGCACCGGATAGCCGTTCGCCTCGTCCTGTCGCCAATCGTAATCGTGCAGGAATGCGCGACCCTCGAGATCACGCCCCGTCGTCCTGTGCCGCGGCGCGGCGATGAAGGCGCTGCACCCGGCGAGCCCCCATTCGGGCCGTACCTCCGCCCAGTCCCGGGCACGCCGCGCTATGTCGGCTTCGCCCAAAGCGCGCGGCAGACGGGTGGCTCTTTCGGCGCGGGCGAGCGCTCCGGCACTACCCACAAGCGCGCGGACCCGATCGAGTTCGGCGGGTGCCGGCCCGACAAGATCGCCATCGTAAAGGGTCATGCGATCGGTGGTCGTGTCGTGCAATGCCGCGATGAACACGGTGTCCGCAGGAATCGCAATGCCCCGCGCCGCCAGACCTTCCCGGACAGCGGCGTCGTTCAGAAGTCCGGCGAGCAGGCGCGCATTGACCTCTCCCGAATAGCCACCGCATGCACCGCACTGAAGGCCGCTGGCATGGGGGTTGTTGGCGACGTTTGCGCCGTGCCCGGCAATGAGCACTACAGGCGCAAAGTCCTGCGTCAAAGACATGGCCCGCAGAATCGTCTCTGCGGCTTCGATCCGTGCTTCGTCGGGCAGTTCGGGGACGAAGCGCGGTCGCGGTTCTTCGGGTCGGTCGTGGTCTCCGAGACCCAGAGCATCGCGCACCATCTTGGCCACGTACAAAGGCCCCGTCGCCTCGACGAACGCGAAGGACGAGATCGCGGCGAACTTGAACCGGCCCCAGGCGCGCTTTGCCCGCAAGTCGAAGCGGGTCTTGCGGTCCTTCATGGCGTCCTCTTCGCTGCCCGCCACGGATGTTACCTTGGGATTGAGAAGGACCGGCAAGCGCCTCTCCGCAATGTCGGAGGCAAACCCGCGATGTTCGTCGGCCAGACCGAAAAACCCGGCGAAACCGATGGTCTGGATTGCCGGATCGAGGCTTTCGAGAGCGCGCCGGAACACTTCCGAACGCACATCGATGCAGAACGCCGCCTGAAACATCGGCCGATCCACCTTCGGCGAAGTCCCTGGCAAAGCAAGCCTTTCGGCGAGATCGCGTTGCCCCGCGTGCTCCGCAGCCTCCTGAACGATCTCGTCGATGACGTCATCGGCGTGCGGCATGTGCTCGGCGGCATAGGCTGAACAGGCATCCTCCCAGCGAAGACCGATCGCGTCGCGGTTCTGCAGATAGAGCGCCTCTTCCCACGACAAACGTATCGCCAGCAGGTCGGAAACGACCGCATCGGTTTCGCCAGCGAGCTCCGCCTGCCACAGCCGGTAGCGAGCGAACTGCGCCCACCCGCCAAGCGAGAACAGCATCCGGTGGAAGAAGCGGGGCAGGGCGGCTTCTTCAAGGCCGAGCGTCCCGACCGCGCGCTCGATCATCTCGGGCGCATCCTGCGGTGCCTCCGCCACGATCTGCCCGAAGTCCGATAGTCCCATGATTTCCGGCGTCAGATCGTGGGTGGCGTAGGTGCGCCATGCCGCCCACCCCGAGCGGCCCTGAATCGGCGGCCAGAGTGCCTGCCCCTCATCGAAATGGCTCCCGAGCCACGCGCCGATCCGGTCGGATACGATTGCGGGCCAGTCTACTCCGGTTGCGAGCGCCGATAGTTCGGCTGCGGTGGGAAGCGCCTCGGGGGTTTCGCGATCGCGTTCAAGAGCGGCGCGCAACGTGTCGACATCGGCTGGTTTGCCTGCATGAGGCGACGCATCCAGCGCTGCGGCAAGATCACCGCCCCTCATCTCCTGCCGAGCGATGCGCTCCCTGTACCACGCGCGCGGCATCGTTATCGCCACACCGCCGACATCGCGCAGCTTCGCTCCGGCGGCAGCAAGCGTTTCGTCCGACTGGCCGAGGAACGGATTTACCGCGACGGATGAGGCGAGGGGCCAGGCGGGCGGTATCTGGCGGACGGCCTGCTCGACTGCCGCGTCGATCGCCGAAGCGCTTATGCCGACAGTGTCGTCCTTCGAGATGGCGGCAAGCTGGGTATGCATCGTGTTGCTCCTTCGATCGCCGGATTATCGGGTCTTTGTGGTCGACCAGTTGCCGACCAGGCGGTCGAACACCGCGTTGGCATAGAGCCCGTTCGAAAGGTGGACCCGCAAACCCGCGGCGGCCGGGTGCGTCGCCCACACCGGGAACAGCGCTTGGGCGATCGCCACGAGGCCGAAGCTGGCGACTGCCAGTGCGATGAGGGTCCATTCGAGCGGGCCCGGCATCGGCGTGGCGGGCAAGGTATTCGCGGTGAGCCATTCGGAGCCGCGTTGCAGACCGAAATAGCCCAGCGAAGCGAGGACCGAATAGAAGGCGGTCTGCCGGGTAAGCTCGCGCGGCGCCTTGTCGGCGAGGCCTTGTGCCAGCAGGTAGGCGACGCCGAAAACAAGGATCGCCCCCAGTCCGATCGCCTGTGGGGTCTTGTCGCCCAGCCCGAACAGTGCCCCGATCGCAGCGTAGATGGCGAGAGCGAGGGCGAACGCAGTGGCGACGTTCTGTCCGCTAGGCACAGCGATGGGCCCGGGGCGGCGGACCGACACAACGACTTCGACCGCCGATCCGGAGGACAGGAATGCGTGTGCCTTGTAAAAGGAATGCGCGACAATGTGCAGCAGAGCCAAGGGGAACAGGGCGAGTCCGCACTGCATGATCATGAAACCCATCTGCGCGATCGTCGACCATGCCAGCGAATTCTTGACCGCCGGCTGCGCGAGCATGGCGAGCCCGCCGAGCAGCGCGCTGAAGCCGCCGATCATCACGAGGACGGCAAGAACGCCCGGTGACAGCAGCATCACATCGGCGAAACGCACCAGCAGGAACCCGCCGCCATTCACCACGCCGGCGTGGAGCAGGGCCGATACCGGCGTCGGGGTGTCGACGACCTCGGTCAGCCAGCCGTGGGTCGGGAACTGTACCGACTTCAGCACGGCCGCAAACGCGAGGAGACCCGTCGCAACCAGCGCCTCCGCCGGCGCCGCGCCCGCCCGTGCCTGCGCAAGGATCGACGCCAGATCGGGTGTTTCGTAGGAGGCCCACAGCAGGATGGCCGCGCCCGCCAGCGCACCATCGCTCAGTCGCGCTACGATGAACTTCTTGCGCGCACCGCGGATCGCCTGGAGCCGTTCGGGATAGAACAGCAGCAAACGGTGGAGACACAGGCTCGTGCCGATCCACGCGGCGACGAGGTGCAGGAGGTTGCCCGCCAGTACCAGCAGCAGCACCGCTGCGAGGGTTGCCGCCATCCAGCCGATGAAGGCGCCTTGGCGCTCTTCGCCGTCGAGGTAGCGGCTCGAATAGCGCAGCACCGCCCAGCCGATCACGGCGATCATCGCCAGCATCGTGACGCTGACCGCATCGAGCCTGATGGAAAGGCCGATCTCACCAAAGCCGAGGACCGGCGAAGTGCCCTGTCCCAGAACCGCAAGCTGGACGATGCTCGCAACCGAGATCGCGATCGCGGCAAGGCCCGCGATTTCGGCTGTTCGAAGGAGCCACAAGGGGCGCTTACCGGGACTGAAGGAGGCCATAACGGCGACCAGCGCGAACACGAGCGGCGCAAGGAGGGGCAGGAAGAAGTCGGTCATCGTGGCTCCGGATCCAGCGAGCGGGAAAGCTGGCGGAGCAGGTAGACTGCGCATAAACTCGATAAAAATACATTGTTCGGTACGTTACGTTCTGATTAAAAGAACTGTATGAGCGAACTCAATTATCGCCACCTGCGCTATTTTCGGGCCGTTGCGATCGAGGGAAACCTGACCCGCGCCGCCGACATCCTGAACGTCTCCCAATCTGCGGTCTCAACGCAGATCAGGTTGCTGGAGGAACGTCTGGGCCAGCAATTGTTCGAACGACGCGGGCGCGCGCTCCTGCTGACCGAAGCGGGGCGGATCGCGCTCGATTACGCCAACTCGATCTTCGCCAGCGGCGACGAGCTGATCGCCACGCTGCAGTCGACCGGGCGCCAGCGCGAAGTGTTGCGTATCGGGTCGCTCGCAACGCTTTCCCGTAATTTCCAGCTGCAATTCCTCCGCCCGCTTCTCGGTCGCCGCGATGTCGAGGTGGTGCTTCGTTCGGGGAGCGGGGGCGAACTGTTCAATGCGCTCACCGACCTGCAGCTCGACATCGTGCTCACCAACCAGCCGCCTGCTCCCGACACGCTCAGCAGTTTCATCGTGCGGCAGCTGGACGAGCAGCCCGTCGGCCTGATCGCGACGCCGCAGCTGTTGGGGGAGGACTGCTCGATCGAAGAACGACTGTCACAAACGCCCATGATCCTGCCGACGCCCGGATCGGCCCTGCGCATGGGTTTCGATGCGGTGGCAGACCGGCTCGGCGTGCGACCGCAGATCGCGGCGGAGGTCGACGACATGGCGATGATGCGGCTTCTGGCGCGCGAAGGCGTGGGCCTTGCGGCGCTGCCGCCGATCGTGGTTCGCGATGAACTGGCAAGCGGGGAGCTCGTCGAATGTGCCGAGCTTCCCGGATTCGTCGAGAGCTTTTACGGCGTCACCGTCGACCGGAAATTCCCGAACCCGCTTCTTCCGGTCCTGATGTAGGGGAAATGGTGGGCCCGGCAGGATTCGAACCCGCGACCTAGCCGTTATGAGCGGCCAGCTCTAACCGCTGAGCTACAGGCCCCGATCTCGATCGCCCGAACCGGGGCGAGGAGAGCGCCGCTGCCCTACCGTGGCTGGCGTAGCGAAACAAGCGCGCATCGATCAGCCCGCGTCGGACGCGGCAGGGGCGGGCTCAACCTCTTCGATCGCGGGCAGGGTGAGGACTAGATTCTCCCCTGAACGAACAAGGTCTCCACCCGCGCCGCGCGCTTCGGCCCGGGCAAGGCGCAGGGCGAACCCCGCGCCGAAAAGCCCGGTATGAATGGTCCCGTCGCCTTGCCCCGCATCGGCGGAAAAAACTTCGTCCAGCTTCGCCAGCCTCGCGGGAAGCTCGCATTCCAACCGCACCTCTCCCTCCTTCGAGACAAGGCGTGCGACGATCCGTTCGTCTTCGCTGCAGCAACTCGCGATCGTCGCGAGCAAACGCCACAGCAGTGCCTCGACCTGGTCGCCGTTCGCGGCGACCAGCGCCAGTTTGGAGCGGTTCTCCAGCGTTACGCGCAAGTCAGCATTCCTGGTTTCCAGCACCGGCGTTACCAGTGCGACCGTTTGCTGCGCCAGCGCCCCGAGATCGCTACGACCGGTGCCGAGCGCCAACACGCCGCTTTCCAACCGAGCAAGCCGTTCAAGCTCCTCGAACCCTTCGAGGATGCGCGCGGCGTCGGAGGCAATCATGGCAGCAAGCGCGCGATAGGCGTGGGGCGTCGTCCCGAACAATTGCTGCTGTATGACTTCGGCATAGCCCTGCACGGCAGTGACGGGCGTGCGCAGTTCGTGGAGCAATTGCCGGATCTGGTCTGCTTCGCGCCGCGCCGCGTTGGCGGCGGCATCCTCTGCCGATGCAACGCGGCAAAACCGGCCGACATATCCGGCGAAATTGCCTTCGTCTGTGAAGCGCGCGCGCGCGTTGATGATCCATTCGCCTGCGATGGCCGGCGCACCGTCGAGATTGAATTCGACATTGTCGATCGGCTGGCGGCGCGACAGCGCCCGTTCGATCGGGCCGGATCGCGCCTCAGGAAAGTGCCGCGGCGACCGCGTGAGACGAGTGCCGATCACCATGGGGGCCACGAACGGCTCGGCCCAGTCGATCCGACCGCCGGTGTCGGCGGCAAAGCCGAACGTGTCCACCCGGTCGGGATCGCCATCGAACTCATCGCCCAGCGGCAGGCGCGGCATGTCCTCCGGCGGCGGCTGGTCCCGTTCGCTTTCACGCGCGGCATCGCGGCTCCGCTTGAACCGGGCGATCCGCTCGACGATTTCGGATATCTCGGTTCGTCCTTCGCCCACGCGCTCGCCCTCGCTGCCCGGGAAGGGCGTTTGCGACGATCGCGTCGGGGGAGGCGGCGGCGGAGCTTGCACGGGTTGGGAATCTGCTGGCTTTTCGAGCGAATCGTCGGCGGGCTGGGGCAGGCCCCGATCGTGTATACCGAGTTGCTCGAGCAGGATCTCTATCGCCGTTGGCAGGTCGCGCCGCAAGCGCAGGAAGCCGCGTGCGCGCACAGGCAGACGGGGAATGAGCGCAGACCAGTCCTCGACCGACAGGACCACGCGGGAAAGGGCGGCTGCGGCGACTTCGGGTTCGGCCTCGGCGAAATGCATGGTGAGTTCGGGGTTGCGAAACCGCCAGCCGCGCTCGCGAATTATGGCGGCGCGTTCATCCGCCGGGATCGCTTCGGCGAGCACGTCCATCCGCTCCCACGCCTGTGCGATAAGCGAGGGATCGGGCGCCGCGCTTCCGAAGGCCGGGACACGGTCGCGCTCGCCCGCGAACGTGCGCTCCGCGCCGAGAATGTCGAGCAATTGCCGCAATTGCGTGCGCAAGGCCGCCTCGCTCGTTCCGCGATGGCGCAGAACCGTCTCGAGGCGGTCGTCGAAATGCATCCAGGTTCCCGGTCGGCGCGCGTGATTGGGAACGAGCCTCGCACGCACCTAGGCGAAAATCCTTACCCGTCCCTGGCAATGCCGTCCGATAGCACCGCTTCGCCCCCCGGACATCGTGCCCGCACGGCGCGTTGCAAAGCGGGACAATTGCTGGCACATGCAATTTAATAAGGCAGCACGCCCCGACTGCATTCTGGATGTTTGCGCGGGCTATCTCTTTTGCGGCTCGAACATGCCGGGGAAAATGGGCGGTGAGTGCCGGAATGGCGTGCGGGACACGTTCCAGACGTGCGGGCATGCGCCGACTTTATAGGGAACGGTCCGATGGCGAACCTGGACGATATCGACAAGCGGCTTCTGTCCGAATTGCAGGCGGAAGGGCGGGTGACGAATGTCGAGCTTGCCCAGCGCGTCGGCCTGACCGCCCCCCCGTGCCTTCGCCGTGTTCGCGGATTGGAGGAAGAAGGCGTCATCAGGGGCTATCACGCCGATCTCGACCCTTCGAAGCTCGGATTTGCGATCACCGTTTTCGCGATGGTCAGCCTGAAAAGCCAGGCCGAGAGCGCGCTACGCGAGTTCGAGGAGCACATGGCCGACCTCCCCGAGGTACGCGAATGCCACATGCTTAACGGGGAGATCGATTTCATCCTCAAGATCGTCAGCCGCGACCTCCAGAGTTTCCAGGAATTCCTGACCAGCAAGCTTACGCCGGCGCCCAATGTCGCGAGCGTCAAGACCTCGCTGACCATCCGCACATCTAAGCACGCACCGGGCGTGCCGATCTGAGCGTTCCGGGAGTCAAGCCATGAGCGATACCGCAGACCGTCTGGAACGACCGCTGGAAGGTCGCTGCCTGTGCGGCGCGGTCACGATCACACTTACAGGAGCCGAACGACAGATCGACGTGTGTCACTGCTCGATGTGCGCGCAATGGGGCGGGGCGATGTATGCCGGACTCGAAAGCGCAGGGTTCGACATCGCCGGGGAGGACGCGGTCGCGACTTACGATTCGAGCGATTGGGCGCAGCGCGCGTTCTGTTCGAAGTGCGGCAGCAATTTGTGGTACCTGTTCAAGCCAACCGGCAACCGCACTTTCCTTGCCGGACTGTTCGACCTGCCGGAAGGCTTCTCGATCAAGCAGCAGATCTTCGTCGACGAGAAACCCGACTGGTACGATCTCGCTCAACCGAGTCCGATGAAGACCGGCGAGGAAATCGTCGCGGAGGCAAAGGCGGCGGGATTTTCGTTCGACTGACCGCGGCGGGAGTCTCGCGCGCGAACGCTTCAGTGGAGTTTGAGCTTGGGCCGCACGATCCGGTTCACCCGGCCCAGCATCATCAGGCCCAAACCCTTACCCCAGCCGTGAATGCCGAGCAGGTGCAGTCGGTATAGCGTGGTGTAGATGAAGCGCGCCATGCGCCCCTCGACCGCGAGACTGCCGCCCACGAGATTGCCCATGAGGCTTCCCACCGTCGAGAAGCGGCTGAGCGAAACGAGCGAACCCTTGTCCTCGTAGACGAAATGCTCGAGCGGCTTGCCCTTCTGTATGCGCTTGATGTTCTCGAATACGGTCGCTGCCATCTGGTGCGCGGCCTGCGCGCGTGGCGGAACCGGAGTTTCTTCCCCGGGCGGGGTGTAGGAAGCGCAATCACCAAGCGCGAAGATATCGGGATCGGTCACGGACTGGAGCGTGTCGGTGACGATCACCTGGTTGCGCGGATTGGTATCCAGCCCCAGCGTCCCGAGGAATTCCGGACCCTTCACCCCGGCCGCCCAGACGATCAGGTCGGCGTCGATCCGCGCCCCGGTCTGTATGACGAGGCATCGACGCCGCGCCTCGATCACCTGCGTGTTCTCGCGCACTGCGACGCCCAGCTTCTTGAGTTCCCGGCGGGCCGCGGCGGACAGCTCTTCGGGGAGGGCCGGCAGGATCCTCGGGCCGGCTTCCAGAATAGTCACGTCGAGCCGGCTTTCGTCGAACACTTCGAGGCCATAGTGCGACAGGGCTGCGGCGGAACTGTAGAGTTCGGCTGCGAGTTCGACCCCGGTCGCGCCCGCTCCCACGATTGCGATGCGGACCTGCGCGTCGGCTTGCGGATCGGCAAGCATTGCTCGGCTGACGCGCAGGCACTGATCGAGCAGCTTCGTTCTGAACCGGTCGGCCTGCTTTCGCGAATCGAGGTAGAGGGCGTGTTCGCGCACTCCGGGAACGCCAAAATCGTTCGAGACGGAGCCGAGGGCGAGTACCAGAATGTCGTAGCGGATCGTATGGCCCGCAATCAGCTCCTCGCCCTCTTCGTCGAGCACCGGGGCCAGTTCGATGGTCTTCGCCTCGCGGTCGATCCCGCACAGGCTTCCCTGAAAGAAGCGATATCCCCAGCGCGCGCAATGGCCGCGATAGCCGACCTCATCGAGATTGGCGTCTAGCGATCCGGCCGCGACCTCGTGCAGGAGGGGCTTCCAGATGTGAGAGAGGTTGCGATCGACGAGTATGATGTCGTGCCGCTTGCGACCGTACTTGGCGCCAAGTTTGCGAACCAGTTCGAGACCACCGGCACCGCCGCCGACGACCACGATCTGGGTCTTGCGCTCAGTGGAGTTAAGCTTGAGCCGCAGATCTGACGCGCCGTCCGTCGCCTGCGGGCCCGGAGCCGCATCGCGCGCGCTGATCGTCTCGTGTCGCATGGCTCGTCCCGCTGCCTGACCCCCAGCGCCTCGATCCCGCGAGTTGCATATGGGTTCACCGACAACAGAACGTGCCGCGTAGCCAAACCGTTCCCGCAGCACCCGTTGCGCAGATCAGGCGTGCCCGCAAGCACGCAGGTCGGACGAAGCGGTCAGTTGTTTCCAGCGCGCCGGGACAGCCAGTCTTCGAGCCATTTGATCGAATAGTCGCCGGCCTGGACGTCGGGCTGCAGTAGCAATTCCTGATGCAGCGGAATATTCGTTTTCACCCCTTCGATCACCATTTCATCGAGAGCACGGCGCAGGCGCATGAGGCAGCCTTTACGATGGCGGCCATAGACGATCAGCTTGGCGATCATGCTGTCGTAATAAGGCGGTATCGAATAGCCTGCGTACAGCCCGGAATCGACGCGCACATGCATCCCGCCCGCCGGGTGGTAATAGGTCACCTTGCCCGGCGACGGAGTGAAGTTGAAAGCATCCTCGGCGTTGATGCGGCACTCGATCGCGTGCCCCTTGAAGACGATGTCTTCCTGCGCGACCGACAGCGGCTTTCCGGCAGCGACACGGATCTGTTCGCGAACCAGATCGACCCCGGTAATCGCTTCGGTCACCGGATGCTCGACCTGCAGGCGGGTGTTCATTTCGATGAAGTAGAACTCGCCGTCTTCCCACAGGAACTCAATGGTGCCCGCACCGCGATAGCCCATGTCGCGCATGGCCTGCGCGCAGATCTCGCCCATGCGCTCGCGGTCTTCTTCGCCCAGGACCGGCGATGGTGCCTCTTCCAGAACTTTCTGGTGACGCCGCTGAAGCGAGCAGTCGCGCTCGCCGAGGTGGATCGCGTTACCTTCGCCGTCGCCGAAAACCTGGAATTCGATATGGCGCGGATTGCCGAGATATTTCTCGATGTAGACGGTGGCATCACCGAAGGCGGACTTCGCCTCGCTACCAGCCTGGCTCATCAGGGTTTCGAGCCGGTCTTCGCTTTCGCAAACCTTCATGCCACGGCCGCCACCACCGCTCGCCGCCTTGATGATGACAGGGTAGCCGATTTCGCCCGCGATCGCTTTCGCTTCGTCGGGGTCCGCCACCGCACCGTCCGATCCAGGGACGAGCGGCAGGCCGAGTGCGCCAGCGGTGCGCTTCGCCTCGACCTTGTCGCCCATGGTGCGGATATGCTCGGGCTTCGGGCCGATCCAGACGATGTCGTGCGCCTCGACGATGTCGGCGAACTTCGCGTTTTCCGAGAGGAAGCCATAGCCTGGGTGGATCGCGTCGCACCCGGCCACTTCGGCGGCAGATATGATGCTGGCGTGGTTGAGGTAGCTTTCGCTCGCCGGGGGAGGGCCGATGCAGACGGCATGGTCGGCGAGCCGGACATGCATGGCGTCGGCGTCGGCCGTCGAGTGCACTGCGACCGTCTCGATCCCCATTTCGTGCGCGGCGCGGTGGATGCGCAGCGCGATTTCGCCGCGATTGGCGATAAGGATGCGGGTAATGTCCATGCGTCGGCGCCCCCTCAGGCGATGACGACGAGCGGCTGGTCGTATTCGACCGGCTGCGCGTTCTCGATCAGGACAGCCTTCACCGTGCCCGCACGGTCGGCGGCGATTGGGTTCATGACTTTCATCGCCTCCACGATCAGCAGCGTGTCGCCTTCCGCCACCTTGTCGCCGACACTGACGAAGTTCGCAGCGCCCGGTTCGGCGGCGAGATAGGC
>JBARZK010000113.1:0-40832 GCA_049649965.1 Erythrobacter sp. | reverse complement strand
GCTGAGATGGTCGGCCTTGGCCAGCGCCTGCTCGACGATACGCTGGCCTACGTGAAGGAGCGCGAGCAGTTCGGCGTCGCGATCGGATCGTTCCAGGCGCTCCAGCACCGGCTGGTCGAATGCTACGCGCGGATCGAGCAGTGTCGCTCGATGCTTTATCGCGCCGCGCTGACCGAACGTGATGGAAGTGCGACCTGGTGGCAGGCGGCGGCCGGGGCGAAGGCCTTCATCGGCGAGAACGTCGATGCCGTCGCGCGCGAGGCGGTGCAGATGCACGGCGGAATGGGCATCACCGACGAGCTTTCGATCGGCCACGCGATGAAGCGGGTAATGGTTCTCGGAATGCTGTTCGGCGACGCCGAAACCGCCCTTGCCGATTACGCCGTGGCGGCATGATTCCTTCGAGCGCGCACGGAAGCGGGAGTATTGATGAAATGGGCGAAAAGATCGATCCGGATCTGTGGAGCGACGACGGCGAACCGCGTCTGATTGGCGGAAAGCTGCCGTCGGGCGAAGTGGTTTTCCCGATGCCGAAGGGCGATGCCGCGGCGAACGTCGAACCCCATCCTCTTTCGCGCCAGGGACGGCTATGGTCATGGACCACGCAAAGCTTCCTGCCCAAGGAGCCTTATGAAGGGCCGGGATCGGGTCCGGGCGAAGGTCCGGAAGATTTCGAGCCGTTCCTCCTTGGCTATGTCGAATTGCCCGGCGAGGTGATCGTCGAGAGCCGTCTCGTCGAGGCAGAACTCGACGAACTGCGCCTCGATCTGCCGGTCGAACTGTGCATCGTGCCTTTCAACAAGCAATACGACACTTTCGCGTTCCGTCCGACGCGCCAGAGCCAGGAGCAAGCCGCATGACCGCGCCCGTCCACATCATCGGGGCCGGGATCCATCCCTTCGGTCGCACACAGGAACGTTCAGGGCGCGAGCAGGGGGTCTACGCGGTACGCCAGGCGCTCGAGGATGCGGGGCTCGAATGGTCCGAGATCGAGTGCGCCTATGGCGGATCGTCGGCATCGGGCAGCGCCGATATCATGGTCAACGAGCTCGGCCTCACCTCGCTTCCGTTCACCAACGTCGCCAATGGCTGCGCAACCGGAGGCAGCGCGCTCGCAGCGGCGCAGCAGGCGATCGCCAGCGGGATGTACGATCTTGCCCTCGCGGTCGGGTTCGACAAGCATCCGCGCGGCGCCTTCAACGCCAAGCCGTCCGATTACGGGCTTCCCGAATGGTACGGGCAGACCGGCATGATGCTGACGACGCAATTCTTCGCGTTGAAGATCCAGCGCTACATGCAATTGCACGGGATCAGTCGCGAAACGCTGGGCCGGGTGGCGGTGAAGGCGTTTCGCAACGGCGCGAAAACCCCGCACGCATGGCGGCGCAGCGAGATCGATCTCGAAACCGTTCTCAACGCGCCCGTGATCAACGATCCGCTGACCAAGTACATGTTCTGCGCCCCTGCCGAAGGGGGCGTCGCGCTGATCCTCGCCAGCGAGAAGAAGGCCCGCGAACTGGGCGCCCGCGGCGTTCGGATTTCCACTATCTCGGTGCGGACCCGCCCGCCCGACAGCTTCGAGGTTTTCCAGCCCGCCGTCAGCATCAACGACGGGGGCAAGCCGACCGTGCTCGCTTCGCAGGCCGCCTTCGAGGGTGCCGGCATGGGACCGGAAGACATCGAGGTCGCGCAGTTGCAGGATACCGAGAGCGGCGCCGAAATCATGCACATGGCCGAGAACGGCTTTTGCAAGGACGGTGAGCAGGAGGAATGGCTCACCAACGGCTGGTCGAACAGCGACGGAAAACTTCCGGTTAACACGGATGGCGGTTGCCTTGCCTGCGGTGAGCCGATCGGCGCGTCGGGCCTGCGGCAGGTCTACGAGAATGTCGAACAATTGCGCGGCCGGGCGGGCGAACGGCAGGTGCCAGGCAAGGATGGAAACGGCCCGAGGACCGGATACTCGCATGTCTATGGCGCTCCCGGACTGTCCGCCGTCGCGATACTGGAGCGCTGAATGACGGGCGCCGCCACGGGACGCATGGAGAACAAGGTCGCTCTCGTGACAGGGGGCGCGGAAGGGATCGGCGCTGCCACCGCCCGGCTTATCGTTCGCGAGGGGGGCAAGGTGATGCTTTGCGACACGCAGATCGACAAGGCCCGCGAACTTGCGGAGGAACTGGGCGATGACGCTGCCGCATTCGAACTCGACGTGCGCGATCTCGATCGCTGGCACGAGGCCGTCAGGCATACTCAGGAGCGGTTCGGGAAGCTCACCGTGCTGTGCAACATCGCCGGCATTTCCGAGCCGGGCAACGTGATCGACGTCGATCTCGATAGCTGGCGCCGCACGATCGACATCAATCTCGAAGGCCCGTTCTACGGTTGCCGTGCGGCGATCCCGGCGATGGAAGCCAGCGGGGAGCCGTGCGCCATCGTCAATATCGGTTCCATGATCGCCCTGCGCGCCGCCGCCTTCGTCGCCGCATACAGCGCTTCGAAAGCGGGCCTGCTGGCCCTGACTCGGTCGATCGCGCTCGATTGCGCCGAGCGTGGCGTGCCGATTCGCGCAAACCTGGTCCACCCCGGCGCGATCCGCACGCCGATGTACGACCGTTACAAGTTTTCCGGTGCAGATACGCCGGAGAACGTCGAAACGAACTTCGCCGCCACTCATCCGATGAACCGCATCGGAGAGCCCGAGGAGGTCGCCCGCGCGGTCGTCTTCCTTGCGAGCGACGAGGCAAGCTTTACCACCGGCTGCGACCTAACGGTCGATGGCGGCGGCAGTATCAGGAGCTGAGATGAGCGATCACCCCGCGAACCGGATCGACGCGCATTTCGTCGCGGCCGGCAAGTATCACGATATCGACTATGCCCGGCTAGAGATACTGAAGCTGCTGGCGGAGCACCCGCATATCCGCACCACCGTGGCGTGCGATTATACAGGGCTCGATCGGCTCGATGCCTGCCGCTTCCTCGTCACCTATACCTGTGACCTGATGCCGACCGAAAGCCAGGTTGAGCAGCTGCGCGGCTGGCTCGAAAGCGGCGGCAAGTGGCTGGCGCTTCACGGGACCAATTCGATCCTCGTCTTTACCGAAGAGGGCCTGGTCGATTGCCCCGAAGAACGCCCGGAAGTGTTCGAAATGCTCGGCACCCAGTTCAAGGCGCATCCCCCCATCGGCCCCTTCCCGGTCGAGGTCGTGAACAAGACGCACGAGCTGACCCGGGGCATCGACGATTTCGAGATCGTAGACGAACTGTACCTTTCGAAGACCACGGCCCCGATCGAAACCCTGATGCAGACCACGTTCGATGGCGAGGCGACCGGCTTCGTCGAGGAGAAATGGAAGGACACCACCGTCCCCGTTCTCTACACGCGTGACATCGGCAAGGGTCAGATCGTCTACAATACGCTGGGCCACTGCCGGGGCCACTACGACCTGCCCGGGATGCAGGACTTCTACCCGCACAAGGAGATGTGCGCGTGGAACTACGATGTGTACGACGAACTCCTGCGGCGCTCCATCGCGTGGGCCATGCGGGACGAGGATTGACCTTATGGATATGACCTTCTCGCCCGAAGATCGCGCCTTTCGCGAAGAAGTGCGTGAATTCCTGCACGACAACCTGCCCGACCGGCTGAAGGACGGCGCAAGGCGCACGCCTGGGGTCTTCGTCGAACCCGATATCGGCATGGAATGGCATCGCATCCTGCATGAAAAGGGCTGGATTGCACCGCACTGGCCCAAAAAGGACGGCGGTACCGGCTGGACGCCGACGCAGAAGTTCATCTTCGAAAAGGAATGCGCACTCGCCGGTGCCCCGGCACTCGCCATACTCGGCCTGCGGCTGGTCGGTCCGGTGATCTGCGAGTTCGGCACGCCAGAGCAGAAAGAGCGCTTCCTGCCCGGCATCCTTTCGGGCGAAGACTACTGGTGCCAGGGCTATTCCGAACCCGGCAGCGGGTCCGATCTCGCCTCGCTCAAGACCACCGCACGCCGCGAGGGCGACGAGTATATCGTCAACGGGTCGAAGATCTGGACCACTCATGCCCACCATGCCGACTGGATCTTCGCGCTCGTGCGCACCGACAGTTCGGGCAAGAAGCAGGCGGGTATCAGCTTCCTGTTGCTGCCGATGGACCAGGAAGGCGTGGAGGTCACACCGATCCGGTCGATGTCGGGCGATCACGAAGTCAACGCGGTGTTCTTTTCCGATGCGCGCACGCCCGTCGCCAATCGCATCGGCGAGGAAGGCGAAGGCTGGGGTATCGCGAAGTTCCTGCTGGAGAACGAACGCGGTGGATCGTGTTTCGCCCCTCGCCTGCTGCAAAGCATAGAACGGCTCGAAGTCCTGGCGAAGGAACAGCCCTCCGGCGTCAACGGGGCTATGGCGCACGATCCGCGCTTTCGCGACAAGCTGGCACGGGCCAGGCTGGATGCCGAAGCGCTCGAGGTCACCGAACTCAGGATACTCTCCGAACTCGCCAAGGGTCGCGCCCCCGGACCGCAGACCTCGCTGGTCAAGTTGCTGAGCGCGAATATCGGGCAGAGGATCGACAGCCTGCGGCTCGAACTGATCGGACCCGATGCACTGCAATTGCCTCTGGAACGCCCGCTTTACGGGAACGAAGCGCCCGAGCCGGTCGGCAGCGAATATGCGCAAACCGCGATGGGCCGCTATCTGAACAACCGCGCCGCCACCATCTTTGGCGGGTCGGACGAGGTGCAGAAGAACATCATCGCCAAAACCGTACTGGGCCTCTGAAGCGGGCCTCTGGGAGATCTTCATGGACGTATCGAAGCTCATGTTCCGCGACGGGTTGATGAAGGATCAGCGAATCCTCGTGACCGGAGGCGGCACGGGGCTGGGTCGCGAGATGGCCGAGGGGTTTCTGAAGCTCGGCGCGACGGTCTACATCTGCGGCAGGCGCCAGAACAAGCTCGACGAAACCGTGAACGAACTGCTGGAAATGCACGGCGGCAAAATCGCCGGGCACGCCTGCGACATCCGCGATGCCGACGCCATCCACGAAATGGTGGACACGATCTGGGCCGATGGCGGTGCCCTTACCGGCGTCGTGAACAACGCCGCGGGCAATTTCATCAGCCGCACCGAGGACCTGTCGGTCAACGGCTTCAACGCCATTGCCGACATCGTCATGCGGGGTACGTTTTACGTGACACTGGATGTCGGCAAGCGCCTGATCGAGGAAGGCCGCAGCGCGAGTTTCCTCTCAATCCTTACGACGTGGGTGTGGTCGGGCAGCGCCTTCGTGGTGCCGAGCGCCATGAGCAAGACCGCGATCCACGCCATGACGCAAAGCCTCGCGACCGAATGGGGGCGCCACGGCCTGCGCTTCAACGCCATCGCTCCGGGCCTTTTCCCGACCAAGGGCATGAGCGCGCGGCTCAGCCCCGGCGGACAGGGCGGGAATTCGAACAACCAGATGAACCCCATGGGCCGCGCGGGCGAGATGCACGAGCTCGCCAACCTCGCGGTCTTCCTCATGGGGCCGGGCGCAGAATACGTGAACGGGCAGACTATCGCCATCGACGGCGCGGGTTACCAGGCCAATGGCGGGACGTTCTACCCGGCCCTGCAAGGCCTGGGCGATGCCGAATGGGAACAGATGCGCGAGATGATCAAGGGTACGAACGCCAAGGACAAGGCCGACCGGGCTGCCGGCTAGCCTCTAGAATCCGCCGCTTCCTCCGCCAGCCGCTGAGCCGTCTTGTAGTCGGGCTTGCCATTGTTGAGCCGCAGCGATCGGTCCGTGAAGACATAGACGCGCGGGATCTTGTAGGCGGCAAGACCTTCGCGCGCATGGCCATCGAGCACATCTTCACGCGCCTCGGCATCGTTCGCGGGTTCGATCACGGCAACGACCTTTCGTCCGAAGCGCTCGTCGGGAAGGCTGACGATGCGGACGTCTTCAACCGCGGGGTGCTTGAGCAAGACGGCCTCGACCTCCTCGGGAAAAACCTTCTCGCCCCCGGTATTGATGCACATGTTGTCGCGGCCGATGAACTCGAGGCTGCCATCCTCGCTCCACTGCGCGCGGTCGCCCGTCATGAGCCATCGCTTTCCGTCGATTTCCGGGAAGGTCGCCGCGTTCTTCTCGGTCTCGCCGAGATAACCCAGCGGCAGCGGACCGGTGCGCGCGACGATGCCTATTCCCGCTTCTCCCGGTTCGATCTCCTTGAGGTTTTCGTCGAACAGTTTCGTTTCGCGACCGGGCAAGGGCTGGAATTTGCCACCCCCAGACGACCCGGCGGCGCTGGTGACCACTATGCCGGTACCCGAGCTTTCGGAGGAACCGAGCGCGTCGATCACGATCAGTCCGGGATTGTGCGCGATCAGGCGCTGCTTGATTTCGGGCGAGAATACCGCGCCCGAACTGGTGATGCTTCGCAGGCTTGCGATCGCCTGTCCCGGATCGTCGCGCTTGTCGAGCGCGTTGGCGAGCGGCAAGGCGAACGCGTCGCCGACGATGAAGACGTTTCGCGCGGAGATGCGCTCGATCTCGTCCAGCGCCGCCTCGGCATCGAATTTCGGGACCGGCAGCAGCGCCAGCGTTCCGCCTTTCAGAAGGTGGATGACAGCGGTGAACTGGCCTGCCCCGTGCATCAGCGGGCTCAGCAGGAGAAGCGGCGAGCCACTGGCGGGGTGATCGGGACCGATCTTCGCCGCCTCCTCGACTTGTTCGTCGAGCGACTTCGCGACGAAGGGCGCCTGGTTCGGACCGCGTTGCCATACCGATATGCTGAAGGCCTGCCATGCCTCGACCATCGGCCACATCACGGCCTTCGGCATTCCGGTCGTGCCGCCGGTCGCCGTGTAAAAGAGCGCCTCGGGATCGTCGTTTACTGCGAAATCGGACGGTAGATCGTGGGACTTGAGGTGCGCCCATTCCTGCGCGCAGACGTCAAACACCTCGCCCGGCGTGCTCATCGCCTCGCGCGCAACGTCCGCATGATCGGCCTCTGCAAACAGCGCCTTCATTCCGAAGCGCTCGCAGATGTCAGACAGTTCGCGCGCGGTGTAGTGGTAATTGACGTTAACCGGGACAAGGCCCGCCTTCACACAGCCGAAATAGGCGAGGAGGTAATCCGGCGTATTGCGCAGCATCTGACCGGCCACGTCGCCCGCTTTCAAACCTCTGTCGAGCAGACCCGCGGCGATGGCGTCCGTCAGCGCGTCCAGTTCGCTCCAGCGGACGGTTCGCTCGCCATGAATTATCGCCGGACGCTCCGGATCGATCCGCGATGCCAGCGCCTTCAGTGCGGCGCCAAAATTCTCTCCCTGCCAGGCCATGGACAGCGCTCCCTTCGCATGGTGTGTCCAAATCGGACCTACCACCGCCATCCCGCCATGCCCCTACGTAAAATATGAGGCAAGACGCGAAAAAACGTGTAGGCTCCCGACTCGAAAGCAAAAAAACAACGGGAGAGAATGCATGAGCGCCGATGTCGTCGAGCTTCGCACGCCGAATGGACGGGAAAATATCGAGCAATTGCTCGACCAGGTCACGATAACCTGTCCCGAGGACATTCACGAAGCAGCGGAAAGCCTCGCCAGGATCGCGCGCGAACGCGGACTGCAGGTTGCGGTATGCGACGACATTTCTTCCAAGGAACCGATGGTCGATGCCGACGGGACCATCTTGAACGCCGATATCTTCCGCTGGCTCGATGACGGCGCGCGCTGGTGGGAGGACCATCGCCTTGCGCTGCATTCGCCGCTGCCTCGCGCCTGTCGCTACGAAAGCGAGCCTTTCTGGGTGAACACGGAAGGCTTCTACACGCGCTGGCGCAATTCCTATCTCGAGGAGATCGACCTGTCGGACTTCGAGAAGCGATCGCTGTGCAAGGCGGCGATCGTGGTGCCCGTGCACCTCCCCTTCGGCCAGATTTCTGCCAGCAGCTTTGTCAGCATGGACCGCATCAAGGAGGATCTCAGCGAAGAGTTCGCCCTGTACGGCCCGCTATTGTCGCAGGCGGTTCGCCGGTTCGTTGCAGGCTATGTGCAGGCAATGCGTACCAAGCGGCGCATCCCGTCCGATTGCGTCCTGTCGAAGCGCGAGGTCGAGTGCCTGCGCTGGGCGGCGATCGGCAAGACGGACCGGGAGATCAGCATGATCCTCGACCGAAGCCATGCGACGATCCGGTATCATATTCACCGCGCGGGCGAGAAGCTGGATAGCGTCAACCGCGCTCAGACCATCTTCAAAGCCGGGCAACTGGGCTATCTGGGGGCGAACTCTTAGGTCCGTGCCACCTCGGCTTGTTGAAAGAAAGAAAGCGGCCGTTTCAGCCCAGGGTTCTGAGCGGGTCGGTCCCGTCCCATGAACGGCCCGCTTCCTTGATCATCGCGAACAGGCCGGGTCCGTCCTCACCTTGTTGGAGGATTTCCACCAGCGATCCCGGCCCCTGTCCCGGATCTACGTAGATCACCCGGCTATCGCCAAGCTCGCCTTCGATCACGATTTCGGCGCCCTGGCGATCGCAAACCCGTCGTGCCTCATCGACATTGTCGACCAGGATGCAGACGTGGTGAAGGCCGTTGCCGACTTGCGCATACTCGCCCGTATAGATCGATGGCTGGTCGTCGCGCGGGCGGATCAATTCGATCTGGATGTCGCCCCAGTAGGCAAGCGCGAGATCGAACGCGGCGTTCGTTGGCTCACCCTTGTATCGCATTCCTTCGAGATGAATGTTCTCCATCAGGAAGAACGGTCCGACTCCCATCACGCCGGTCCAGTGAGCGACGGCAGCGTCGAAGTCCGGTGGCACGAAGGCGAGCTGCATCACCTCTCCAAGGCCTGAAATTCCGCCTTTTCCAGCACCGCTTACCATCATGACCTCTCCAATCCGCTAGGATGACCGACCACCGGCGTGTGTGATATTCAGGCCCCTGCAAACTGCAAAAAGTATGAGGCGTAACCAACACTTGCGCGTAATCACAAGGGATCGAGGCTGCACATGAACGAGGTAAAGGACATCATTTCCGGCGAGGATCGGTGCCCGGGCATCAGCTACACCGACATGCTGGAAGGCGATACGCGCACGCCGCCCGATTACCTGTTCGAGGAACACGCGATCGACATGGGCGACGAGCCGCTGCCGGTCGAACCGTACATCTCGGAAGAATATGCCCGACTCGAGCGCGAGAAGATGTGGCCCAATGTCTGGCTGTTCGCCGCGCGCGAAGACGAGATGCCCGATCCAGGCGACACCGTGCTCTTCGAGATAGCTGGCAAGAGCTTTCTGCTCGTCCGACAGAAGGATGGTGGGGTCAAGGCGTTCTACAATGCCTGCCTGCACCGCGGGCGCAAACTGCGCACCGAAGGCGGCAAATCCGTCCAGTTGCGCTGCCCGTTCCATGGCTTCACCTGGCGCAATGACGGCAGCCTCAAGGAAATTCCCTCGCCATGGGATTTCAAGCATCTCGAAGGCAAGGAAATGTGCCTTCCCGAAGCACGGGTCGAGCTATGGCAGGGCTTCGTGATGCTCACCGAGAACCACGACCTTCCCGACTTCAAGACATGGCTCGGCCCGGCGGCAGACCACTACGACCGTTACGATTTCGAAAATCGCTACACCGGCATGTGGGTGCAAAAACGCATTCCGGCCAACTGGAAGGCAACCGCCGAAGCCTTCATGGAAGCCTGGCACTCGATCACCACTCATCCGCAATTGCTTGGCTTCCTAGGTGACGCGAACACGCGCTATGACCTGATTGGCGACCATTTCAACCGCGCGATCACGCCTTCCGGCGTCCTCAGCCCGCACATGAAGGGCAAGGATTCCAACTACGTGCTCGACAAGATGAACGAATTTTCGGGGGGCGAGGACAGCGAGACCAATCGCCGGTTCGCCGCTGGCAAGAGCGAGGTCGATTTTGACAAGGACGATCCGCTCGGCGCGCGTAAGGTGCTTGCCGAAGCAGGGCGCAAGGGCTTCGCCGAACAATATGGACACGATTACGAGGATGCGTCCGACAGCGAGATCCTCGACAACTTCACCTACAACATCTTCCCCAATTTTTCCCCCTGGATCGGTTTTCTTCCGACTCTGGTCTATCGCTGGCTGCCGGGTGACACACCGGACTGGTGCACCATGGAGATCCGGCTGCTGTTCCCGACCAAGAAGGGCGAGGAGCGCCCGCGCTCGGTCGAGATGACCTACATCCCCGACGACGAGCCGTTCTCCTGGGCCAAGGACCTGATGGGGCCGCAGCTTGCCAACGTGTTCGATCAGGACATGGCAAACCTGCCGCACGTCCAGACCGGCATGAAGGCGATGAAGGACGGCGAGATGGAACTGGGCCACTATCAGGACAGCCGGGTGCGCCATTTCCAGCGCACGATGCAGAAATATCTCGACGGCGAACTGCCCGCGACGTCATAGCGGCTCGCCATGAGCCTTTCCGTCGATCTTTCCGGGCGCACAGTCCTTGTCACCGGCGCGTCCTCCGGCCTCGGTGCGCATTTTGCTCGGCTGCTGGCCGCCAACGGCGCGCGCGTCGCGCTGGGCGCCCGGCGGCGCGAGAAGCTTGAGGCGCTGGCTGACGAGATTGGCGGTTCGGCTGCCGCCATCACCATGGACGTCACCACCGAAGCGGATATCGTGGCCGGCTTCGATGCGGCCGACGATGCCTTCGGACCGGTGGACACGGTCATAGCGAACGCTGGGGTCGACGGGGCCGGCATGGCAACCGAGATCTCCGAAGAGGAGATCGAGCGTACGCTGGCGATCAATCTCAAGGGCGCAATCCTGACCGCACGCGAAGCGGCGAAGCGGATGATCGCTGCGGGCGGCGATGGCGGGCGACCGGGGGGAAGGATCGTCATGGTCGCTTCGGTTACCGCGTTCGAACCCTCCCCCGGCCTGGTCGCCTATTCCGCGAGCAAGGCGGGAGTCGTCCAGGCGGCGCGCAGCATGGCGCGTGAGTGGGCCCGCTACGGGATTTGCGTGAACACGATCTCGCCCGGCTATATTCGTACCGCCATCAACGAAGACTGGTTCGAAACCGAGAACGGGAAAAAACAGATCGCCCGCTTCCCCAAGCGGCGCCTGATGGAACAACGTGGGCTCGACGGGCCCGTGCTGTTCCTGTGCTCGGACGCGGCGGAATTCGTGACGGGCGCAGACTTCGTGCTCGACGATGGACAGACGCTGTAGGATGCGATGACCCGCCGCAGGATATCCCTGGCCGCCGGCATCATGCCCGAAGCGACACCCGCTCTACTGATCGAAGCCGCAGCGGCCAGCGAATTCGATTTCGGCGGCATGTGGGCGGAACAGGAAAGTTGGACGGCGCAAACGACCTGCAACGTCAAACGACAGGCAACCGATGCCGGTGTCGAACTGCTCGATCTGGAAGTCGCCTGGATCAAACCCGGCAAGCCCGACCCCTGGCTCGCCGAACTGGTGGACATCGCCGCGGAACTCGGTGCGCGAAACCTGCTTTGCGTCTCCAGCGATCCCGATCCGGCCGCCACCACGTCGAAATTCCAGACCCTGGTCGAACGCGCGCGGGGGACCGGGGTGAGAGTCAATCTGGAGTTCGGCATGTTTACCGAGGTCAGGACCCTCCACGAGGCACGCGCCATTCTCGAAAGCGTAGAAGGCGAGGCCAAGGCGCTTCTGGTCGATACGTTGCACTGGTCGCGTTCCGGTGGAACGGCGCAGGACCTTCGCGATGTTCCGCGTGAATGGCTGAGCTATTGTCAGCCATGCGATGCACCGGCCGAACCGCCGGATATGTCCGATGCCGATGCCGTGATCGACGATGCCGTCAATCGTCGTATGCCGCTTGGACACGGCGGGCTCGCTATCGGCGCGATGCTGGACGCCTTGCCACAGGACCTGCCCCTTGCGATCGAGGAGCGATCGGAGACGTTGCGCGAGAATTTCCCAGACCTCAACGAACGGGCGCGCGAGGTCGCGCGGACGAGCCGGGCGTGGCTCGACCGGTACGAGGGTTCTTGACCGCTAGCTAGGCCTCTGCAGCCACCGCTGCCGCATCGAAATAGTGGATGTGCAGGTCCTTCAGTTTGTCACCCTCGAAAGTCCCCGCCTCGCACACTGTCTGGCTGAAGCGACGTCCGGTCTTTTTCGAAGTCATGGTCAGGCGAACGACCGCGAGAACCCATTCGTCGCCGCCGGCAATCTCGAGGGTTTCGGCTTCGGGATCGTCCCAGGCTCCCATGACGGCAGGGTAGAGCCGCTGGAACGCATCGCGCCCGGTCCACGCTCCGCCGTATGGTAGCGAAGGGGCCTCGTGTATCATGAAATCATCGGTGACCTGCGCGGCCAGATCGTCCCAACGCCCTTCGCGCGCCGCCTCGTAGACTTCGGTCAGGATGCGTTTGCGATCGTCGGGGGTCAGCATGCTCCTGCTCCTATTCGATCGTACCAATGACGTCGCCGACCTTGTACTTGGTCCCTTCTTCGCCCGTCGGGCGGATAATGCCGCCGTTCTGCGCCTCGATTTCTACCGTCGTCTTGTCGGTTTCGGCGGTGTAGATGATGTCGCCCTTGGCGACTTCCTCCCCGTCGCCGAACATCCATTCCGACAGGATGACTTCGGTCGCGCTCATGCCGAGCTTGGGAATGCGAATTTCGTTGGCCATCAGTCCTTCCCGGTTGCCGCCTTGATCTGTTCGACGATCTCATCCTTGGTCGGGATCCACGCCTGTTCGAGGTGGCTGGCGAACGGCACGGCGGAGAACGTGCCGCCGATCCGGCGCACCGGCCCTTTTAGTTGGTCCCAGCACTTTTCTTGGATGTTGGCGGCGATCTCGGCCCCCGTCCCGAACGGACGCACGGCCTCGTGCAGGGTCAGCGCCCGGCCGGTCTTGCGTACGCTCTTGAGCACCGTTTCCTCGTCATACGGGGCAATGGTGCGCAGATCGACGACCTCGACGCTCACGCCTTCCTTTTCGAGGTCACCCGCAACTTCGAGCGCGTCGAGCACGGTGCGGCCATAGGTGATGAGCGAAATGTCGCTGCCTTCTTTCGCGACCGCAGCCTTGCCCAGCGGCACCCGGTAACCTTCGCCAGGGTCTTCGGCCTTGAGGCCGTAGCACAGGATGTTCTCGATGAAGATCACCGGATCGTTCGCATCGATCGCAGCGCGCATCAGGCCGCGCGCGTCTGCGGCGTTGGACGGGGTGACGACATGGATGCCGGCCACGTGGGCGAACCACGCCTCCAGCATGTCGGAATGCTGCCCGCCGAAGCCGACGCCGACGCCAGTCGTCGTACGGATCACGATCGGACACGGCGTCTGCCCGCCGCTCATGAAGCGAAGTTTCGCGGCGTGATTAACGATCTGGTCCATGCACACGCCGACGAAGTTCATCAGCATGATCTCGGCGATCGGACGTTGCCCGGCAAGCGCCGCGCCAACCGCCGCGCCGACGATCGCGGTTTCGGAAATCGGCGTCGCTCGTACGCGGTTCTCACCGTATTTTTCCGACAGGCCCTGCGTGACCTTGAACACGCCGCCGCCCTGCTTTGCCGACACGTCCTCGCCCAGGCAGAAAACGCCGTCGTCTTCGGCCATGGCTTCGTCGATCGCCTTGTTGAGCCCTTCGGTGACAGTTATCTCGGCCATCAGGCGGTCTCCTCGAGCACGTCCTTGTAGATTTCATCGGTATCGGGGAGCGGCGCGTCGAGCGCATGTTGGACCGCTTCTTCGATTTCCTTGTCGATACCGGCGACGATCTCGTCGAGCTCGTCTTCGGTGAACTGGCGCTCGAGCATGACCTTGCGGAGCTTGGGCAGCGGATCCTCGGCCTTCATCTCGTTGACATGCTCTTCGGGCATGTAGGAGAAATCGGCACCGAAGAAGTGCCCCATCATGCGGTAGCACATCGCCTCCACCAACACCGGGCCTTTGCCGCTGCGTGCATGTTCGACCGCATCGACCATGGCGGGATAGACCTCGTTGACGTCATTGCCGTCGACCGTCACGCCCTTCATCCCGTACCCTTCGGCGCGGGTGGCGATGTTGGGACTGTCGGTGTGGTCGGCGTAGGCGGTGTGCTCGCCATACCGGTTGTTCTGGCACAGGAAGACGACCGGCAGTTTGTAGAGCTGGGCCATGTTCATGGCCTCGTGGAACCCGCCGATATTTGCGGCACCGTCACCGAAACTGACGAGCGTGACGCGCCCGTCGCCATTGTTCTGGCTGGCCATGGCAAGACCGTTGGCGATGGGGATGCCCGATCCGACGACGCCGGTCGTCACCATGATCCCGGTTTCGGGATCGGTGATGTGCATGGTCCCGCCCTTGCCCTTGCATGTGCCGGTCGCCTTGCCGAGGCATTCGCCCCACCATTTCTTCATCGGTATGCCCTTGGCGGTCTGCTCGCCCTGGCCGCGATAGGTGCACACGACGTAATCGTCCTGCTCAAGCGCCGCCATCGCGGCGGCTGACACCAGCTCCTGTCCCCGCACGCAGTAATACATGACCGCGACCTTCCCCTGCATCAGCAGTTCGCGGAACTTCTCGTCGGTGCGGTTCACCTTCATCGTGCGGGTATAGATATCGAGCAACTTGTCGCGGTCGATTTCGGCCATGGAGCATTTCCTGTTTTCGGAAAGGAAGTCGGGAAGGGCGTCGCTTAGAACTGCACGCGCTGGGTGAAGCCGCCGTCCACGACGACGTTCGAACCTGTCATGTAGGGGACAGCAGGACTGGCGACGAAGACGATGGCGTTCGCCACCTCTTCCGCATTCCCGAACCGGCCCATCGGCATCTTGGCGAGCGTGGCGTCGTGCAGTTCGGGCACCGCGCCCTTGATCGCTTCCCAGTTGCCGCCTTCGTAATAGATCGCGCCCGGGCTGACGATATTGACCCGGATGCCCTGTCCCGCCAACGCCTGGCTCAGCTGCGATCCGTAGGTGATGAGCGCGGCCTTGAGCGCGTTGAAGGCCTGCGGCTGGATGAAGGTTTCGAGCGCGGCGGTCGAACTCATGAACACGATCGAACCGGAATCCGATTTTTCGAGATGCGGCGTCAGCACCTCGACGCCGTGAACCGCACCCATGATGTCGAAATCGAGGCCGTTCTGCCAGTCGCCCGTCCCGCCCGTTCCGGAGCTGGAGGCGGTGTGGATGAAGATGTCGCAGCCACCCAGTTCGCCGGCAGCTTTCTCTAGCCATGCCTTGTAGGCATCGCCGCCGTCGTTCATGTCGAAGACCTCGGCGAAGACCTTGCCATTCCCGGCTTCGCCGATGGCTTTCTTCGCCGCTTCGATCTTGTCGTCCTTGCGGCTGAAGAAGGCGACGTCGGCACCCTCCGCCGCGAATTTCTTGAGCGATGCAAGGCCAAGGCCGTGCGCGCCGCCGTTCATGATGACTTTTTTGCCCTTGAGCCCCAGATCCATCGCTCGCTCCTTCGAATTACACAGAGCGGCAGGGATAGCGAAGCGACGCGCACGCGCGCATTGTCAAAAGTGGGGGTGGAAGGGAGCGGCACGCTCCCCGAAAGCCCGCCCGCGCTTAAAAGGCGGCCGGCGGGGAGAATGGTGCTGCTGGAGAGAATTGAACTCTCGGCCTCGTCATTACCAATGACGCGCTCTACCACTGAGCTACAGCAGCGCCGGGAAGTGGCGCGCCTATCTGCGGGACGGCCGCCGATGTCAAGGTGTGCTTGAACACTAGCGCCCCTAGCGGCATGGCGTTTCGCATGAGTAAAGACGATGGCGTGAAACTCTCGCGCGAAGAACGCCTTGCGGCAAAACTGCGTGAGAACCTGCGCCGGCGCAAGGCGCAATCACGCGACCTGACGCGCGACGCGGACGAATCGCCAGCGTCGGACCTTTCCAAGCCGCGCGGCGGCGACTAACGAGGCGACCCTTCCGCCCGCGCCGTGCGTTGAATATCCGGAGAAACCTTTTGTCCAAACTGATCCTCGTCCGTCATGGCCAGAGCGAATGGAACCTTGCCAACCGCTTCACCGGCTGGTGGGACGTGGACCTGACCGAGAAAGGCGTGGAGGAAGCGCGCGCCGCAGGCGTCCTGATGAAGGAGCACGGCATCCGCCCTACGCGAGCCTTCACTTCGTACCAGACCCGCGCAATCAAGACGCTCAACCTTGCCCTTGAGGAGCTGGACATGCTGTGGCTGCCGGTGGTCAAGGACTGGCACCTGAACGAGCGTCATTATGGCGGCCTGACCGGCCTCGACAAACAGCAGACGCGCGAGAAGCACGGCGACGAGCAGGTCCATATCTGGCGCCGCAGCTTCGACACGCCGCCGCCCGACATGGAACCCGGGCACGAATACGATCCCGGCGCCGATCCGCGCTATGAAGGGATCGATGTGCCAACGACCGAGAGTCTGAAACTGACGATCGAGCGCGTCCTGCCCTATTATCGCGAAGCCATCCTGCCGCCTCTCGAAGCGGGCGAGACGGTCCTGGTCTCGGCCCACGGCAATTCGCTCCGCGCGCTGGTGAAGCACCTTTCGGGCATATCCGACGACGATATAACGGGCCTCGAAATTCCGACCGGAGAGCCGATAATCTACGACTTCGATGCGAAGATGGTACCGGGCGAACGATATTACCTGAAGGACGCATGAGGGGGAGCCGATCGATGGGAGGAAAGGTCGCGATCGTCATGGGCAGCCAGTCGGACTGGCCGACCATGCGGTGTGCTGCGGATATCATGGACGAGCTCGGCATTGCCTATGAGGCACGCATCGTTTCCGCCCATCGCACGCCCGACCGCATGGCGGATTTTGCGAAAACCGCAGCGGACGACGGGTTCGCCGTCATCATCGCAGGCGCGGGCGGCGCAGCGCATCTGCCGGGCATGATCGCGGCGATGACACATCTGCCGGTGCTGGGCGTACCGGTGCAGTCGAAGGCCCTGTCGGGGATGGATAGCCTGCTTTCGATCGTGCAGATGCCCGCAGGAGTACCCGTCGGCACGCTGGCGATCGGGGAGGCCGGTGCGACCAATGCCGCGCTGATGGCAGCGGCCATCCTTGCCCTTTCCGACCAGGACCTGTCGCAGCGCCTGCGCGACTGGCGCGGCGCGCGCTCGGCAGCGGTGGGCGAGGTTCCCCAGCCATGAGCTCATCAAGTGCGTCTCTTCCCCCCGGTTCGACCATCGGCATCTTCGGCGGCGGGCAACTTGGCCGGATGCTCGCGATGGCGGCGATGCAGCTTGGCTATCGCTGCATCGGCTACGCGCCGGAAGGCGACAATGTCGCGGCCGAAGCCTGCGTCGACTTCTTCGAGAACGAGTGGCACGACAAGGCTGCGCTGGCAGCGTTCGCCGGAAAGTGCGACGTGATCACCTGGGAGTTCGAGAACGTACCGCTCGAAGCCGTCGAAGCGATCCCGGCCCAGCTGCTAGCAACCGATGCCGCGGCGCTTCGCACCGCGCAGGACCGACTGGCGGAAAAGCGTTTCGTCACTGATCTCGGCGCAATTTGCGCAGACCACACCCGGGTCGAGAACGACGACGACTTCGCGCGCGCCATCGAGCGTATCGGGACGCCGGGCATCCTCAAGACGACGCGCGACGGTTACGACGGCAAGGGACAATGGCGCGTCGGGTCGGCGCAGGACGCGCGTGGACTGCGACTGCCCGGCCGGCCCTGCGTGTTCGAGCGGCAGGTCGAGTTCGAGGCCGAATTCTCGGTCATTCTCGTGCGCGGTCGTGACGGGGCGATCGCGTTCTGGGATTCGGCGGCCAACAGCCATGAAGGCGGGATGCTCGCACGATCCGTCCTGCCCGCCGGCTCCGCCGTCGAAAGCCAGTTCGAACAGGCGCGCGACATCGCCCGGCAAGCCGCCGAAGCACTCGGCTATGTGGGCGTGCTGACGCTTGAATTCTTCGCCACGCAAGACGGACCGGTGTTCAACGAAATGGCTCCGCGGGTCCACAATTCCGGGCACTGGAGCATCGAGGGCGCGGCCACCAGCCAGTTCGAGAATCACATCCGCGCAATCTGCGGACTTCCGCTGGGTGGAACACAGACGCGCTTCGCCGAAATCGAGCTGCGTAACATCGTCGGCAAGGACGCGCTCGACGCGCACCGGATCCTTGGCGAAGGAGGCGAACAGCACCTTCACCTCTACGGCAAGAGCGAGGCGCGCGAGGGCCGCAAGATGGGTCACGTCACCCGGGTTTCGAACCGGCGGGCATGAAATCTTGGTGAAACCCCTCGTGTTCCTCATCTATGCGCGCGCCGCCAATGGCGCGATCGGTCAGGAGGGTGGCCTGCCTTGGCACCTGCCCGCCGATCTCAAGCGGTTCAAGGCGCTGACGATCGGCAAGCCGATGATCATGGGGCGCAAGACCTTCGAAAGCCTGCCGGGCCTTCTGCCCGACCGCCGCCATATCGTGCTGACCCGGCGCGAGAACTGGAACAGCGAGGGCGCAGAAGTGGTACGCTCCCCCGACGAAGCTCTCGCCCGCGCGCGCGACGGCAACAAGACAGGCGAGATCGCCGTCGTCGGCGGTGCGGCGATCTACGATGTCTTTCGCCCGCTGGCGGACCGTATCGAGGTGACGGAAATCCACGAAGACTATCCGGGCGACGTTTTCATGAAGCCGATCGAGGCGCAGTGGAAGGTTGCCCGGCGCGAGGATCACCCTGCCGCCAATGGGAAACCCGCCTTCTCCTTCGTCACCTACAGCCGTTATGACGACGACGAGAAAGCGCTGGGGATCGCCTGATGCGCTGGCTCGATCATCGCGAACCGATCGCCCCGGCCCTGCGCGGCGCGGTGATCGCCCTGGGAAATTTCGACGGGTTCCACCGCGGCCACCAGGCCGTGGCCGGCGAAGCGATCCGCTGGGCGCACGAGGAAGGGCGCCCCTCGATCATCGCAACCTTCGATCCGCACCCGGTTCGCTTCTTCAAGCCCGAGGTTCCGCCCTTTCGTCTGACCACGCTCGAGCAGCGTCAGGAACTCTACCTCGCCGCCGGGGCGACGGCGATGCTCGTGTTCCACTTCGATGCCGAACTGGCCGGCACGAGCGCCGAGGACTTTATTGGCGACCTGCTGATCGAACGGTTCGGCGCGCACGGCGTCGTCACCGGAGGGGACTTTACCTTCGGAAAGGGGGCCAAAGGCAATGTCGACCTGCTGCGCAAACATGGCGGCGCACTGGGCCTCCAGTCGCGCGTGGTCGAGGCGGTCGACGACGGGGCGAGCGTGATTTCCTCCAGCCGTATCCGCGAGGCGCTGCGCGATGGCGATCCGCAGCTTGCCGCCGAACTGCTGACCCGGCCCTTCGCCGTTCGCGGCATCGTCGAACACGGGGACAAGCGCGGGCGCGAGATCGGCTATCCCACCGCCAACCTTGCTCTCGGCAATTATTTGCGGCCGCGTTACGGCATCTACGCGGTGACCGCCCGCGTCCTTGCGACCGGGCAATCGCTGAAAGGCGCGGCGAATGTCGGCATCCGGCCCCAGTTCGAACCGCCCAAGGAATTGCTCGAACCCTATTTCTTCGATTTCTCCGGCGATCTCTACGGTCAGGAGATCGAGGTCGCGTTCCACCATTTCCTGCGCGAGGAAGCGAAGTTCGACAGCCTCGACGCGCTCACCGCGCAGATGGAGCGTGATTGCGACCAGGCCCGGCGACTGCTCGACTGACAATTGTCCAACCGCCGGAACGGGTTGGGGCGTTTCGCGGTTTGTCTGTTGAACGGCGCGCAACATCTTGGCGCGTCATCCCGGGAGAGCTACGATGAACGCCAACCAAGTCAAAGCCGAACAGACTGCCTATCGCAACACGCCGCCCTCTTTCCTGGGGCGCGGGATCGAGAGGCTGACCAACCCGGTGGGCAAGGCGCTGGCCGGCATGCTGCCCAAATCGATGGTCGAAAGCGTGCTCAAAGGGCTCGACAAGGCTATGACCATGCCCGAACTGGTCACGTTCGACCACGACACGTCCGACATCGCATCCGCCCAGCGTGCGGCGGAAAATGTCGAACGTTATGCCCGCACGATCAACGCCTCCTCTGGCGCTGCTGCGGGCCTGGGCGGCGCATTGACGGCGAGCGCCGACATTCCTGCGACAATCGCCATCGCCCTGCGCGCGATCCGCGATACCGGCCGCGCCTACGGCTTCGATGGCGAGGGTGAGCGCGAGCGGTTGTTCCGCCTGCAGGTGCTCGAGATCGCGGCCCTCGATTCGCACGAGGAAAAGATCGACCGCCTCGACGCGCTCGAAGCCGATATCGACGAGACCGGCGCCCTCGCCCCGATCGATACGAGCAGCATCGCGCCTGTAATCGACCAGGTGGTCGAGCGCGTCAGCCGCGCGATCGCCTTCGCTTCCGTCCGGCGGCGGGCGGGCATGGTTATCCCGCTGGTCGGATCGGCAGTCGGCGGGTTCGTCAACGCGCAGTTCCAACGGGACGTCGCCCGCGCGGCGCGTTACGCCTTCCAGGCGCGGCGGCTGCGCACGATGGAATAGGCCGGGGAATAGACCGGGGGCGCAGGGCGCGCCGCGAACGGACCGCGGTCAAACTCCTTTATCGCGCGGGCGAGATGTCCTAACGGCGCTCTCCTATGAGCGACGAGAGCAAGCCAGACTACAAGGACACCGTCTTCCTGCCGAAGACGCCCTTCCCGATGAAAGCCGGCCTTCCGCAAAAGGAGCCGGGCATCGAGGCACGCTGGCGCGAGATCGGGCTGTACGAAAAACTACGCGAGAGCCGCGCTGGTGCGCCCAAGTTCATCCTCCACGACGGCCCGCCCTACGCCAATGGCGACATGCATATCGGCCATGCGCTCAACCATATCCTGAAGGACATGGTCTGCCGCACACAGACGCTGATGGGCAAGGACGCGCCCTACGTCCCCGGCTGGGACTGCCACGGCCTGCCGATCGAGTGGAAGGTCGAGGAGCAGTACCGCAAGAAGAAAAAGAACAAGGACGAGGTCCCACCGGCCGAGTTCCGCGCCGAATGCCGCGCCTATGCGCGGCGCTGGGTCGATGTGCAGCGCGAACAGCTCAAGCGGCTCGGCATCATGGGCGACTGGGGCAATCCCTACCTGACGATGGATTACGAAGCCGAGGCGACCATCGTCGCCGAGCTGTGCAAGTTCGTGGAGGCCGGCAACCTCTATCGCGGATCGAAGCCGGTAATGTGGTCGCCGGTCGAGAAGACCGCACTGGCCGAGGCCGAGGTCGAATACGGGGACATCACCTCGACGCAGATTGACGTGGCGTTCGAGATTGCCGAGTCGCCGATTGAAGAGCTGGTCGGCGCGCGCGCGGTGATCTGGACGACGACACCGTGGACGATCCCCGTGAACCAGGCTTTGGCCTATGGGCCGGACATCGATTACGTTCTATTAGAAGTACTCGATGATATGGGCGAGCCGCTCGGTCAGCGCTATCTTGTCGCCAGAGAACTAAAAGACATCTTCCAAGAAAGGCTGAGTGCTGGAGACAGCGAAGTCCCGACAACGGGCACGGTCGAATTCTTCAACGGTTCTTTGCTCGCCGGGACCAAGGTCCGCCACCCGATGCACCACCTCGGAGGATTTTACGCCGAGCCGCGCCCGATGCTTGCGGGCGATTTCGTCACCACCGACAGCGGCACCGGCATCGTCCACATGGCACCCGATCATGGCGAGGACGACTTCGCGCTGTGCAAGACCGCCGATCTCGGCCCGGTCTTCGCGGTCATGGACGATGGCCGCTACCGCGACGACTGGGCTTGGCTCGGCGCGGGCGATCTTGACGAGGATGGCAAGGAACGCCGCCGCGCGGTCATCAACGCGAACTTCAATGCGCCAGACGGGCCGATCTGCTCGGACCTGCGCGACGCGGGAGCCCTGCTAAGCGCCTCCGCCGATTACGAGCATTCCTATCCGCATTCGTGGCGTTCAAAGGCGAAGGTGATCTACCGCGCGACGCCGCAATGGTTCGTGCCGATGGACCGCGACCTCGAAGGTGGCACAACTTTGCGCGACCGCGCCCTGTCCGAGATCGACCGCGTCGAATTCATCCCGCAAAAGGGCAAGAACCGCATCGGCTCGATGGTCGAGAACCGGCCCGACTGGGTGCTCTCGCGCCAGCGCGCCTGGGGTGTTCCGATCACTTTGTTCGTGCGCCCTGATGGCTCCTACTTGCAGGACCCGGCAGTCAACGCCCGCATCGTCGCGGCGATCCGGGAGGAAGGCGTCGATGCCTGGCACCAGTCGCGCGCCGCAGACTTCCTCGGCCCGGACCACGACCCGGACGAATTCGAGATGGTCACCGACATTCTCGACGTGTGGTTCGATTCGGGCTGTACCCATGCCTTCGTGCTCGAATCCGGGCGCTGGCCGGCGCTCAAATGGCCCGCCAACCTCTATCTCGAAGGATCGGACCAGCATCGCGGCTGGTTCCAGTCATCGCTGCTGCAATCGTGCGCGACGCGTGGACGTGCGCCCTACGACCAGGTGCTGACCCACGGCTTCACCATGGATGCCAAGGGCAAGAAGATGTCGAAATCGCTCGGCAACACGATCGATCCCTTGAAGGTGATGGAGCAATACGGCGCGGATATCATCCGGCTGTGGGCGCTCAGCGTCGATTACACCGAGGATCACCGCATCGGCGACGAGATCCTGAAAGGCGTGGGCGACCAGTATCGCCGCCTGCGAAACACCTTCCGCTACCTGCTCGGCGCGCTCGACGGGTATATCGGCGACATGAGCGACGTAGGCGAAATCCCCGAACTGGAAATCTATGTCCTCTCGCTGCTGTCAGAACTCGACGGCAAGCTGCGCGCGGCCGCGAACGCCTACGATTTCAACGCCTACACCCGCCTGCTGGTCGATTTCTGCAACGAGGACCTCAGCGCGTTCTTCTTCGATATTCGCAAGGACACCCTCTATTGCGACGGGCCGAACTCGACCGCGCGTAACGCCTATCGCACCGTGCTCGACCTGCTGTTCCACGCTCTCGTCCGATATGCCGCGCCGGTGCTGGTCTTTACCGCCGAAGAGGTCTGGAAGACCCGCTATCCCGAGGACGATGAGCAGGGCGGCAGCGTCCACCTGCTCGAATGGCCGAGTGTGCCGAGCGTCACCGCCGACCGCGAGAAGTGGGATAAACTTCGCGCACTGCGCGAGCGCGTGACCGAGGCGATCGAGCCGCTGAGGCGCGACAAGGTCATCCGCTCCAGCAACGAAGCGCACGTGACCGTGCCGACCGACGCCGTGCCCGCCGGCTTCAACGACGAACAGCTCGCCGAATTGTTCATCGCCGCGTCAGTCGAACGCGGGCAGGCGGACAGCGTGACGGTCGAAAAATCCGGCGAGGACAAGTGCGGGCGCTGCTGGCGCCTGTTGCCCAGCGTCTCCGAAGATGGCGCGCTTTGCGATCGCTGCGAGAGCGTCGTCGCGCAGCTGGACCGCGTGGCATGAGCAACCTGTTCACTCGCAACCGGTTGATCGGCCTTGCGATCGCGGCGGTCGTCGCGAGCCTCGATCAGCTCGTGAAGTGGTACGTGATCGGCCCGCTCAACCTGCGTTCCGTCCGCAACATCGAATTGCTGCCGTTCTTCGACCTAACCTATACCGAGAACCGGGGCATCTCGCTTGGGATGTTCCAGGCGACCAGCATCGAGATGCGGCTGTTCCTCGTCGCGGTGACGGCGGCTATCGGGGTGGTCGTGCTCGTCTGGATGATGCGCGAGCGGCTGCTGGGCGATATCGCCGGACTGGGCCTCATCCTGGGCGGCGCGATCGGCAATATCCGTGATCGCTGGGAGCTTGGCTATGTCATCGACTATGCCGACCTCCATATCGGCACGTTCCGCCCCTTCCTCGTTTTCAACATCGCCGATGCGGCGATCACTATCGGCGTCCTCATAATCCTTGCCCGCAGCCTGTTCGTGCGCGACAATGCGGATGACAGGGACGACCAGCCGGACATCGGCCCGCGCGCCCGATCGACGCGCGCCGACGTGCAAACGGAGAACTAGACCAATGCCTGCCTACAAGACCGCCATCCTGCTCGTCTCCGCCAGCGCCATCCTCGGCGCCTGTGGCGGCAGCGGAATTTTCAACCGCGACCGGCCCGACGAATTCGCCGTCCAGCGTCAGGCGCCGCTGGTCGTGCCGCCCGATTTCACCCTCACCCCGCCCGCTCCCGGTGCGCCGCGTGCGTCGGAAGGCGCTGCATCGGAACAGGCGCTCGAGGCACTGTTCGGGCCGGCGGAGCGCAGCGAGATCGAAACCAGCGCGCTCGACCGGGCGGGCCCCGCCGATCCGGGCATCCGCTCGCAGGTCGGGGATCCAGACACCAACACCGTGGCAAAAGGCCGGGTGACCCGCGACATCATTGCTGCACCCGAAGGCGACGGTGCGGCGGCGCAGGCACTGATCCCGGGCTGACGACCTCGAGCCGACCGGCCTAGCCCGGGACCGGCTCTTCCTGGGTCCGGGCCACCGCGATCTTGTCGATACGGCGGTTCTGCATCTCGACGATCTCGAACAGCCAGCCCTGATCGGTGAAGGTCTCGCCCACTGTGGGCAGTTTCTTCATGACCGACAGGGCATAGCCCGCTGCCGTGCCGAATTCGCGATCCTCGCCGTAATCGAGGCCGAGCCGGTCGGCCAGCGCATCGGCCGATAGCGCGCCCGAAATCAGAAGCGACCCATCGCCCAGTTCAACGATCTGCGGCGCATCGCCCTGGTCCTTGTCGCTGGCGAAATTTCCGGCGATCGCGGTCAGCAGGTCGGCGGGCGTGACGATGCCTTCGAAATGCCCGTATTCGTCGTGGACCACGACCATCGCAATATCGGACGATTGCAGCACCCGCAGCGCGTCCATGGCATCGAGCTGGTCGGGCACCACTTCGGCGCGGTGCATGATCTCGCGCACCGAGACAGGCCGTCCGGCGGCCTGCGCCGCAAGGATCTCGCGCACCTTGACGATGCCGAGGATCGAATCCGGCGATCCCTCTGCCACCGGCAACAGGGAATGCGGGCTTTCATCGATCACCGCGCGGACCTGCGCGGCATCGGCGTCGGCATCGAGCCAGTCGATTTCCGTACGCGGCGTCATCAGTTCGCGCACCGGCCGTTCGGCAAGTCGGACCACGCCGGTCAGGATTTGGTGCTGCTCGGCCTCGATAACGCCCGATTGCGTGGCCTCGGCAAAGATCATCCGCAGTTCCTCCGCCGTTACCGATGCCTGCCCCTTCGCCGAAATGCCGAAAAGGGCGATGAGCGCGGCGGACGACTTGTCGAGCAGCCAGACCAGCGGCGCGGCGACGCGGGCCAGAACCGCCATGGGGCGCGCCATGATCAGCGAGATTGGCACCGCGGCACGCAGCGCCAGCTGCTTGGGCACCAGTTCGCCGACGACGATGGTGAAATAGGTGGTCAGCGCGATCACCAGGATGAAGCCCAGTTCCTCCGCGAAATCCCCCGGCACCCCCATCGCGGCGAGCCGTTCGGCCACCGGCTGGCCAAGGCTCGCGCCCGAATAGGCGCCCGCGACGATCCCGATCAGCGTGATGCCGATCTGTACGGTCGAGAGGAACTTGCCCGGTTCGGCGGCCAGCTCCATCGCCACGCGGGCGCTGGCCGAACCCTCGTCGCGGCGCGCGCGAAGCGAGTTGGTCTTGGCGGAAACGATCGCCAGTTCCGACATGGCGAAAACGCCGTTGAGCACGATGAGCCCGGCGATGATGAACAGGTCTGACCAGGGAAACGGTGTCACGGGATCACGCGCTAGCACAATTGCGCCGCGCCGCCACTCCCGCACGGCACCTTACAAGCGCGAATGTTGCGCTTTTTCGAATGGTTAACAGGAACCGCCGCGCCTTTCGATCTTTGGTCACTCACAAATGTTTTAAAACCGGGAGGAAAAACCCATGAAGACTTCGCGTATCCTGCTTTCGGGCACCGCCGCACTCGCCCTGCTGGGCACGACCGCCTGCGTCACCGACCCCAATACCGGCGAACAGAAGGCGTCGCGGACCGCGATCGGCGCAGGACTGGGCGGTACGCTTGGCTACCTACTCGGCGGCATTATCGGCGGCGACACGGCGCGAATCATCGGCGCGGGTATCGGCGGTTCGGCCGGTGCGGTCGTCGGCAAGCAGTTCGACGATCAAATCCGCGAACTCGACGAAGTGACCCAAGGCACCGGCGTCGACGTTGAGGAAATCGGCGATCAGGACGCTATCCTCGTCCGCCTGCCCGACGGCGTAACGTTCGCATCGGGTTCGGCGGAGGTCAGCCCGTCGTTTCGCAACACGCTCGACGCGGTGGCGGACAGCCTGATTCGTTACCCCAACTCGCTGATCGACGTGTACGGCTTTACCGACACGACCGGCGGCGACCAGCTCAACCAGAACTTGTCCGAACGTCGCGCGCAGTCGGTGGCGGACGTGCTGGTGGCAAACGGTGTCGCCCGTTCGCGCATCGAGACGCGCGGCTACGGCGAAAGCTACGATTATCTGCGGGTCAAGACCGCGGACGGCGTTGCCGAACCGCTCAACCGCCGGGTCGAGATCAAGATCATTCCGGTCAGCGAAGACGATGTCGCGGCGGCGCGCGCTCGATAAGCGCATCTCTCGCGATCTGAACGAACGGGGGCGGGACAGCAATGTTCCGCCCTTGTTCCACGTGAAACCTACAGGATGTCCGGCTTCGTCGTAAGATAGGCCGCGCGTTCCTCCAGCCTCTCGACCGCTGCGGCGTGGATGAAGGGCGAGCATACGAGCACGCCAAAATCCTGCGGCACATGCTTGTTGTAGGCCAGCGGTTTGCCGAACGCATCGGATACGCGTGCGCCAGCCTCGCGTGCGATCAGCGTCGCCGCGCCGATATCCCATTCGAAACCCCACCGCAGCGTCGCGACCAGATCGGCGCGATCGTCGGCGACCATCGCGATCCTGAGCGCGATCGAATTGGGCTTCTCGACCTTGGTCAGGTCCGCATCGGCCTTTGGCAGGCTATCCACCGGCACCCGGGCCCCTGCGAATTCGCGCCGCACGCTTGCATGGATCGTCTTGCCGTTCAGCGTTGCGCCCTGCCCCGCTACCGCCGCCCATTCCTCGTCGCGGGCAGGGGCCGACAGCATCGCGAGCAGGGGCTTGTTCGCGCTGATCAGTGCCACGGAAACCGCCCAGCCGGACCGCCCGCGTACGTAATCGCGTGTTCCGTCGATCGGATCGACCAGCCAGATAAGGTCACTGCGGGTGCGGGCCTTGTCGTCGGCGGTCTCCTCCGACAGCCACGATGCGGACGGAAGCAGGCGCCCGAGCTCGCGGCGCAGGAACTTGTCGACAGCGATATCGGCTTCGCTGACGGGGTCGCCGGGGCTCTTCTCCCAGGTCTGGCACTCGTGCCCGTCGCCCGGCCAGCGGGACTGAGCGATCCGGCCCGCTTCACGTACGATCTCGATGAACCGTTCCTGGTCGATCATTCCTGAAGACATTCCTGCATAGCGCCCGACGCGCATGGTCAAAAAGCGGCACTTTGGGCACTTTCAATGCCGCCTGATACGTGCTTATGCGCCGTTCAAACAACCTTTCTCCCGCACAGAAAAGCGAAAAGGGACCTTTCAAGCCATGAACGTCCACGAATACCAGGCCAAGGATTTGCTCGCACAGCACGGGATCGCCGTGCCCCAGGGTCATGCCGCGATGAGCGTCGAGGAAGCGGTCGACGCCGCGAAGAAGCTGCCCGGCCCGCTCTACGTCGTGAAGGCGCAGATCCACGCCGGCGGCCGCGGCAAGGGCACGTTCAAGGAACTGGAAGAGGGCGCGAAGGGCGGCGTTCGGCTGGCGAAGTCGGTCGAGGACGTCGAATCGAACGCGCGCGACATGCTCGGCAACACGCTTGTGACGGTGCAGACGGGCGACGAAGGCAAGCAGGTCAATCGCCTCTACGTCACCGACGGCGTCGACATCGCGAAGGAATACTACTTCTCGCTACTGGTGGACCGCGCCACCGGGCAGGTCGCGATGGTCGCCTCGACTGAGGGTGGCGTCGATATCGAGACCGTGGCCCACGAGACGCCCGAGAAGATCACCACCATCACCATCGACCCCGCACAGGGCTTCATGCCCCATCACGGGCGCGCGGTGGCGTTCGGGCTCAAGCTCGAAGGCGATCTCAACAAGCAGGCTCAGAAGCTTTCCAAGCAGCTCTACGAAGCGTTCATGGCGACCGATTCGTCGATGCTCGAGATCAATCCGCTGGTCGAGACCGAGGATGGCAAGCTGCTGGTCCTCGATGCCAAGATGAGCTTCGATGCAAACGCCCTGTACCGCCATCCCAAGATCGAGGAGATGCGCGACGAGACCGAGGAAGACCCTGCCGAGGTCGAAGCGGGCGAATACGATCTCGCCTACATCAAGCTCGACGGGAATATCGGCTGCATGGTCAACGGCGCCGGCCTCGCCATGGCAACGATGGACATCATCAAGCTGAACGGCGCGTTCCCGGCGAACTTCCTCGATGTCGGCGGCGGCGCGACCACGGAAAAGGTCACCGCGGCATTCAAGATCATCCTGAAGGATCCTGCGGTCGAAGGCATCCTCGTCAACATTTTCGGCGGCATCATGAAGTGCGACGTCATCGCCAATGGCATCGTCCAGGCGGCGAAGGACGTGAACCTTTCCGTGCCGCTCGTCGTCCGCCTTGAAGGCACGAATGTCGAGAAGGGCAAGGAAATCCTCGACAATTCGGGACTGCCGATCGTGAGCGCCGACGATCTGGGCGACGCAGCGAAGAAGATCGTCGCCGAGGTGAAGAAGGCGGCCTGACAGGCGCCTTCCCTCGTCGCCCGAGCCGGTCGTCACCACTTCATCGAACGGCGAGGGAACGCGCGCCGCATTTCGGCCGTTCGATTAATCAGAGCGCCATGGCCGCTGCTTGACGTTTACGTAAGCGCAAGTTAGGCCGTCGCCGAAATTTGCAGCACGCGCCGGTGCGTTGGCACCCGCGCGTCCAAGCGGAAGGAAGCCACATGAAAATCCTCGTCCCGGTAAAGCGGGTGATCGATTACAACGTCAAACCGCGCGTCAAGTCGGATGGTTCGGGCGTCGATCTCGCCAACGTCAAGATGAGCATGAACCCGTTCGACGAAATCGCGGTCGAGGAAGCGATCCGGATCAAGGAAGCGGGCAATGCGGACGAGATCGTCGCGGTGTCCATCGGCCCGGCCAAGGCGCAGGAAACACTGCGCACCGCGCTCGCCATGGGTACGGACCGCGCGATCCTTGTCGAGACCGACGAAGAAGTCGAGCCCCTCGCCGTTGCGAAGATCCTGAAAGCGATCGCGGAAGAAGAGCAGCCCGGCCTCGTCCTGCTCGGCAAGCAGTCGATCAGCGACGATTCCAACCAGACCGGCCAGATGCTCGCCGCCTTGATGGGGCGCCCGCAGGGCACCTTCGCCAACACGGTTGAGATCGAAGGCGACAGCGTCACGGTCAAACGCGAGATCGACGGGGGGCTCGAAACGGTCAAGCTCACCATGCCGGCCATCGTCACCACCGACCTGCGCCTGAACGAGCCGCGCTACGCCTCTCTCCCCAACATCATGAAGGCGAAGAAGAAGCCGCTCGACACCAAGAGCCCGGCCGATTTCGGCGTGGACATCGCGCCGCGCCTGACCACCACGAACGTCAGCGAGCCGCCGGTTCGCCAGGCCGGTGAAAAGGTCGAAGACGTCGACGCGCTGGTTGCCAAGCTCAAGGAAATGGACATCGCCTGACCGGCGTTCCCGAAAGGAAAGCAAGACATGAACACTCTGGTTCTCGTCGAACACGATAACGAAACGGTGAACGACGCGACGCTCGCGGTCGTCACCGCAGCCGGCAAGATCGGCGAAGTGCACGCGCTCGTCGCCGGCCATAATTGTGGCGCGGTCGCCGAAGCGGCTGCGAAGATCGAAGGCGTTGCGAAGGTGCTGAAGGCGGACGACGCCGCGTATGGCGAAGCACTGGCCGAGAACGTCGCGCCGCTCGTGGCGAAGCTGATGGACGGTTACGACGCGCTCCTTGCGCCGGCGACCACCAACGGCAAGAACATTGCGCCGCGCGTCGCCGCGCATCTCGACGTGATGCAGGTTTCCGACATTCTCTCGGTCGAAGGCGACAAGACCTTCACCCGCCCGATCTACGCCGGGAATGCGATCGCGACGGTCCAGTCGTCCGATCCCAAGCTCGTCATCACCGTGCGCGGTACCGCGTTTGAAAAGGCTTCGCCGGAGGGCGGATCGGCCGCGGTCGAGGACGTTTCCGGTCCGGGCGATGCGGGCATTTCGAGCTTCGTCAGCCGCGACGTCGCCGATGGCGGCGACCGTCCCGAACTCACCAGCGCCAAGGTCATCGTGTCCGGGGGCCGCGCGCTCAAGGATGGTGAGACCTTCGAGAAGATCATCAATCCGCTCGCCGACAAGCTTGGCGCGGCGATCGGTGCGAGCCGAGCGGCAGTCGATGCGGGCTATGTGCCCAACGACTACCAGGTCGGCCAGACCGGCAAGATCGTCGCCCCCGAAGTCTACATCGCGATCGGCATTTCCGGCGCGATCCAGCACCTTGCGGGCATGAAGGATTCCAAGGTTATCATCGCGATCAACAAGGACGAGGACGCCCCGATCTTCCAGGTCGCGGATATCGGCTTGGTCGCCGACCTCTACAACGCGGTGCCGGAACTGACCGAGAAGGTCTGAGTTCGATAGCCGCCTTGACCGACAAGACCCCCCGTTCCACGCCGGATCGGGGGGTTCTTCTTATGGTCTTGCGACAATTCGCAAAGGTGCTTTCCGTCGCAGCGGTGACGGGGCTGCTACTGCTTTCGACAAGCAAACAAGTCGAAGCGAGAGCGCTGCCCGGTGAACTAGCGCAAAAGGATCGTGCCATCGTCCTGCAGCCGCCTTCGCCGTGGCAACTCGAAATTGGCAACGACCGATGCCGCCTATCGCGCCGGTTCGACTCGCCGGACGGTCCGGGCATGGTGGTCCTGGAACAGATCGCCCCCGGATCGACATTCGATCTGACCGTCGCCGGTCCGGACTTCGCGTCTTCCCACAAAGGATCCTGGTTCTACGGTGGCATGCGGTCGGACCACGAGATGAAGACCATCAACCCGCTGGAATACGACGTGGCGGGCTATGGCGATGTCGTAACCATCGCGGATGTTTCGATAGAGGACGAGCAGCGCTCTCGGAATGGCGAGCGTGCACTGGTTGCGGCGGCGATCGATCCAGAGGCGGCGGACCTTGCGGAGCGGATCGTCCTCCAGCGGTCGACCCGGATCGTATCGTTGGAAACGGGCAGCATGAAGGAGCCGTTCGAAGCGCTCAATGTATGCTCGAACGATCTCCTCCCGATCTGGGGGCTCGATATCGACGTGCACCGCGCCTTTCGTCCGGCGCGCATGCCCGGCGAACGAGCGTATTTCAGGCGCCTTCACCACGAACTTGCGAGCAAGCCCGGGAACGAGGGTCACAAGGCACTGCTGCGAGTGCGGGCCATGGTCGCCGCCGATGGATCGGTGAGCGATTGCCTGCACGAGTACGCGCTATCCTCCGGTGGCGAAGAGCCCGACGTGTGCGCAGACATTCGCGCGATGACGTTCGAACCCGCCACTGATGCGGACAGCGGTGCGATTCCATCGTTCTACGCAATCTCGCTGATCCTGTCAGAGCATGATCTCTGGACTGCGGACGCTCATGGTGGTCGCTGGGGAGATTGAGCGCAGAACGGCCGGCGGCCCCGTTCGGCCCTGCAATACATTGTTTCGAAACGCGCCCTGCGTTACCCGGAAGCCATGGGGGGTTCCGATATGGCGATGACGCGCACACTGCTTTTCGGCCTGGCAGCCGCAATGACTTTGTCACCCGGTCTGGCGCCGCCGGCCGGCGCGGGCGAACAGCTCGTTCTATCGCCCTCGTCCGAATGGCATTTCCAGGAATTCGACGATCGGTGCCGAGCGAGTAGGGAGTTCGGCGCGGGAGAGGACCGCACGACGCTATGGATCGAGCAAGGCGGGATCGAGGCAAATTACAATCTCACGTTCCTGGGACGTCCGCTGCGCAACCCTTACGGAAACGGCGTCCACATCCAGTTCGGCGACGAGCCGGAATTCGTGCGGAGCTACATCACCGCCGAATCGAGCCAAGGGCGACCGGTCCTGCGGATGTATGGCGTTACGATCGACGGCCCTGACGAGCCGCAGGACGAAGAACTGGATAGTGCAGAAGCGGCTGCAGGCATCGACATGACCCGGGCCGGTATGATCGATCGCGTGAAACTGAGAACCTCGATCGCCCAACCGATCGAACTCGAACTGGGATCGATGACCGTACCCTTCGGCTTTCTCGGTATGTGCGGCGCGAAGCTGTCGGACGTTCTTTCGGAGGCCGGCCGGGCACTAACGGGCGAGGCAAGTCCGCCAACCGCAATCGACGATGGCAATTGGCTTTCACCTGCAGATTACCCCCGCTACCTGGTGCGTTACCAAATCGGAGCCGAGATCGGGGTGCGCCTCACCGTCAATGCGCACGGGAAGGCGACGTCGTGCATCGTGACGAACTCGAACCGGCCGCAATTGTTCGACGACGCTGTCTGCCTCGGCCTGATGAAGCGCGCCAAGTTCGAACCTGCGCGCAACGCCAAAGGTAAGCCAGTAGCATCGTACTTTTCTATAAACATCGTTTTCAGCGTTGAGTGACATGACCGACAACGAGCCGCCAACTGGACTTCGGGGGGCAGTACGCGCCGCCGTGTCGGGTTGTTCGAGACTAAGATCGAATCCCGATCCCTGATGTTCGACTACATCAGCCTCGCGCATTCGTCGAGGGTGGCACAATCCTCACCCAACTCGATGGTGAAGAACTGCTTGTTTAAAGCAGCGTCGTGATGAAGTGCAGCGTCATTCCGACGAGGCCTCCGACCACCGTCCCGTTGATGCGAATGAACTGCAGGTCGCGACCGACCGCGTTCTCGATGCGGCCGGTGATGGTGGTCGCATCCCAGCGCCGCACCGTTTCGGAAACCAGCGTGACGATCTCGCTGCCATAGCGGGTGGCTATGCCGACGGCGGTGCGACGCGCAAAGCGATTGATCTGCGTTTGCAGGCGCACGTCCTGCTTGAGTGCTAGTCCGAGTTCACCCATCCCCTTGCGCAGTTCCAGACCCAACCCGCTATCGCCTTCACGCGCACGGCGGATCAGGGACCGCCGCAAACGCTCCCATACGCCCATCCACCATTCGCCGACGGCCGGGTTCTCGACCAGTTCGCGCTTGGTGGATTCGACCCGTTCGCGCATGACGGGATCGTGCTGGAGGTCGTTCGCAAGCTGCGCCAGCCCGTCTTCCACCTTGTGCCGCAAGGGGTGTTCGGGATCGATCAGTACCTCCGCCAGGAGCTTGTACAGCCCGTCGAGCACGTTCGAACTGATGGTCTTGTCGAGCCCGGCCCATCGCAGGACGCCGGCAACGCGGGCATGAATGATTTCGCGAATGGTCTCCTCGTTGTCTTCCAAAGTCAGTCCGGCCCAGCGGATGAAGCTGTCGATCAATGGCTGGTGACGGCGATCGGCCATCGTGCTTTCGAGCATGCGTCCGAGGAGAGGGGAAACTTCGATCTTGGCAAGCTGTCCCGCAAGCCCGGCACGTACCTGCATCCCGAGCCGGTCGGGGTCGAGCGATTCGAGCACTTCGGCCATGAGGTCCGCCGCGCCGCCCGTTATGCGCGATCGGGTGTCGGGTCCGGCGGCATCGGGGGGATCGACAAGGAAGTCGCCCAGCGCCTGGGCAACGTTCATCCCCGACATGCGCCGCGCGACGACGGCTGGCGTCAGAAAGTTCTCGCGCAGGAACTGCGCCATGGTGTCGGCGATACGATCCTTGTTGGTCGGAATGATCGCCGTATGCGGTATCGGTAGGCCGAGCGGGTGGCGGAATAGCGCGGTAACGGCGAACCAGTCGGCCAGCCCCCCGACCATGGCCGCTTCGGCGAAGGCGTTGACATAGCCCCAGGCAGGATGATCGCCGACAAGGCCATGCGTGGTGAAGAACACCGTCGCCATCGCGGCCAGAAGACCGGTCGCGGTCCAGCGCATTCGCCGTGCCCGATCGGCGGTGAGCGGTTCACCGCCGAAGGTCAGTGGAACAGGTTCAGCATTGGCCATTGAAGGACTGTCTGCCCGAAACGCCGTTGCGCGTCACGGGTTTCGCGGGCCGCGCATCATTCGGCGGGTTCGGTGCCCGGAGGCAAACGACGCGCTGGGATGGCCGGGCCGCTGCCCTGCGCGCCGGGTGCGGGCGTAGGGGTCGGAGGCGCCGGCTCGTAAGGTCGATCCTCGTCACCCGGACGATAGGTCAGCAGTGTCCGCTTGAGCCACGGACCGACCCGGCGCTCGAACCCGTCGGCTAGGCTGAAACCTGCCGGTACGATGACCAGCGTAAGCATCGTGGACATGATCAGCCCGCCGATAACCACCCAGCCCATCGGTTCGCGCCAGGCGCCGTCGCCGGAGCCGAAATAGCCATTGACCACGACCGGGATCATGCCTGCCGTCATCGCGATCGTGGTCATCACGATCGGCTGCGCGCGCTTGTGCCCGGCCTCCATGATCGATTCGAGCTTTCCGGTCCCGCGATCCATCTCCTCGATCGCGAAGTCGATCAGCAGGATCGAGTTCTTCGATACGATACCGAGCAGGAGGAGCACGCCGATATAGACCGGCATGGATTGCGGCTTGTCGATCAGCCAGATCAGCAGGATGCCACCGAGCGGCGCCAGGGCCAGCGAGGTCATGTTGACCAGCGGGCTCATCAGCCGCTTGTAGAGCAGCACCAGCGTCGCGAAAACGAGCAGCACGCCGGCGATGATGGCGATGATGAGGTTGCTGATGAGCTCGGCCTGCCATTGTTCCTCGCCCACGACATCGCGGACGACGCCCGTGGGCAGGTCCTGCAGAACCGGCAACTGGTCGATCTGGTTCTGCGCTTCGCCCTTCAGCACGCCGCTGGCAAGGTCGGCGCCGATCAGCACGCGGCGGTTCTGGTTGTAGCGCTGGATCGCGGTGGGGCCGGAACCGAAACTGATTTCGGCCACCCGCCCCAGTGGCACGGTACCACCGGAAGCGGTCGGGACCGGAAGGTTCTCGATCGTCGTAAGTTCGGTGCGCGATTCTTCGGACAGCTTCACCGTGATCGGGATCTGCCGGTCGGAAAGGGAGAAGCGCGCCGCGTTCTGTTCGATCTCGCCAAGGGTTGCGATACGAATGGTTTGCGACAAGGCGGCCGTCGAGACACCGAGTTCGGCGGCGATCTGTTCGCGCGGCGTAATGATAATTTCCGGACGATTGAGATCGGCGCTGATACGCGGCGCGACCAAGTCGTCGATCCCGCGCATCTGCGCGACCAGCTCGCTGGCGGTTTCGTTAAGCAGATCCGGGTCCGATCCGGCCAACATGACGGTGATGTCCCGTCCCGAACCGAAACCTCCGCTCTGGGACCGGAAGCGAACGCGCGCATCGGCAACTTCGGCGAGGCGGGGCGCGAGTTCGCGCTCGAATTCGATCGAGCTTCGTTCACGATCGGGCTTCAGATTGATATAAAGGTTGGCCGAGCCGACCTGGATGCTCTCGAGTGCGAGGTCGACCTCCGGCTGCTCATAGAGGATGTCGGCGACACGGTCGACGACGCGCTTGGTCTGCTCGAGCGTCGTACCAGGCACCATCTCGACGACCACTGTGCTTTCATCCTGGTCGATCGTCGGCTGGAACTGACCCGGCACCTGCATGAACAGGAGGATCGTCACAAGTAGCGAAAACCAGCCGATGCCGAGCATCCATACCCTGTGATCGTAGAAGCGGGCGGTAAGGTATTTGAGGGTGCTTTCACGCCGGCTGCCGAGCGACCCCAGCACTTCGAACAGCTTCAAGACGAGCCATCCCGCACCGAACGCGATAATCGAGACGAGCAGGACGGTCACGATTTCGAAGACTTTCGACACGATGCCATGGACGAAGCTGTTCGTGTCCGCCGTGATCGCCCCGGCAACCTGATCTGGGATGTTCAGGCTGTTGATCGCGTCGAAGACGTTGAAGAGGGTGAACGCGGTCGCGGCCAGCATCAGGAACACGACGGCCAGCAAGCCGATCACATAAAGAATGCGCGAGCGCGGAGCGGGATGACCTGCCCTGCGGGCTTCCATCTTGCCGGTGTCGAGGGTCCACCCCAGCATCCGCATGTAGCGGTCCATCCACTTGCCTTCGCCATGCGAGGCGTGACCCTTGGACGACAGGAAATAGGCCGCCATCAGCGGCGTGACCATGCGTGCGACGGCCAGGCTCATCAGCACCGCGACCACGACGGTGAGCCCGAAATTCTGGAAGAACTGCCCGGAAATGCCCGGCATCAGCCCGACAGGCAGGAACACCGCGACAATGCAGAAACTGGTCGCGACAACCGGAAGCCCGATCTCGTCGGCCGCGTCGATACTGGCCTGATAGGCGGTCTTACCCATGCGCATGTGCCGCACGATGTTCTCGATCTCCACGATCGCGTCATCGACCAGCACGCCCGCGACCAGAGCCAGTGCCAGCAGCGACAGGAAGTTGAGGTTGAACCCAAGCAGGTCCATGAAGAAGAATGTCGGGATCGCCGAAAGCGGGATGGCAACCGCACTGATGAACGTCGCGCGCCAGTCGCGCAGGAAGAAGAACACCACGACGACCGCCAGTATCGCGCCCTCGATCAAGGCAGCTATCGAGGTTTCGTACTGGCTTTCGGTATAGGTGGTGCTGGTGCCGAGGGAGACGAACTCCACTCCTTCGGTTTCCGTCTCGATCTCTTCGATCACTTCGAGCGCGTTTTCGTACACGGCGAGGTCGGAGGCGCCGCGCGCGCGCGTCATCGAGAAGATCACCACTTCCTTGTCGCGCAGTTCGGCCTTCGAGGTGCGTTCGGAATATCCGTCCCGCACGGTGGCCACGTCGGCAAGCCGAATCGTGCGACCGCCGCCCAGCTGGATTTGCCGCTGCGAGAGTTCGAACGCGCTATCGTTGTTGCCGAGAACCCGCAGCGACTGGCGCGTCCCGCCAACTTCGGCGAGTCCGCCTGCGGCATCGAGGTTTTCCTGCCGCAGCACGGCGTTGATCTGCGAGGCGGTGACGCCCAGGGCCTGCATTCTTGCAGGGTCCAGGATCACTTCGATCTCGCGGTCCACACCCCCGCCGCGATTGACCTCCGCCATGCCTTCCACGTTCAGGAGCCGCTTGGAGACCGTATCGTCGATGAACCAGCTGAGCTGCTCGATGGTCATGTCGTCGGCTTCGACCGCGAAATAGCCGATGGGTCCGCCAACCGCGTTTACCTTGGAAACGCGCGGTTCGATGATCCCGTCGGGCAGGCTCGGACGGGTGCTGTCGACGGCGGTCTCGACTTCGTTCACCGCCTCGATGATGTCGGTGCCCACCTCAAATTCGACGAAGGTGCGAGAGCTGCCCTCGGTCGCGGTCGACTGGATCGAGTTGACGCCATTGATCGAGCGCAACGCGCTTTCGATGCGCTGCGTGATCTGGTTTTCGATCTCCGTGGGGGCAGCACCGGGCTGCGAGATGTTCACCACGACCGCCGGAAATTCGACGTCCGGATTGTTGGTCACGTCCATCCGGCTGAAGCTCACCAGCCCGGCGAACAGCAGCGCGGTGAACAGCACCAACGGGATCACCGGGTTGCGGATCGACCATGCGGATATGTTGCGAAGGCTCATGAGTTACTCTGGTATTCGCGGATCAAGCGAGGGAAGGGATGTGCCGCTCACTCCTGGACGCGCCGCGGGCTGACGACCTCGTCGGCGCTGAGGAACCCGCCCGCACGCACGACGACCAGTTCCGACCCGGAAAGGCCTTCGGTGATGGCGATGCCTTCGGGCGTCACATCGCCCGTGGTGACCGCAGTGCGCCGGACGCGATTGTCCTCGCCGACGACATAGACAAAACTTCCGTCGTCATCTGCAAGGACGGCGCTTTCGGGCAGCACGGTCGCTTCGAGCGTGCCGCTGTTGATGTAGGCGGTGGCGAAGCCTCCGGGACGAAGTTCGGGCGCATAGGACAAGGCGATGCGCGCCGTTCCCTGCCGGCTTTGCGGATCGATCGTCGGAGACAGCTGCCATACCTGCCCCTCGAAACGCTCGCTCGATCCGGTCGGAACGACACGGGCCATGACGCCGCGAGAGAGAGTAGCAAGCTGGCTTTCGCTCACCTGGGCCATCATCTCCATTTCGCCGCCGCGCGCGATCGTGAACAAAGCGGCCGATCCGCCACTGACTGTCTGGCCCGGCTCGACATTGCGCTCCAGCACGTAACCTGCAGCCGGGGCTACGATATTGAGGCGCGCGTTCCGGGCCCGCAGTTCGGCAAGTTGCGCTTCGGCAACGCGGACCCGGGCCACGGCGGCATCGCGGGTCGCGGTAAGGCGATCGACATCGGCGGTCGAGATGAAGCCGCGATCGACAAGCTGCAAGGCCCGGTCGAGGTTGGACTGGGCCAGCCGGGCATCGGAACGGGCAACTTCGATTTGCGCAGCCTGCGCCTGCGTCTGCTGGTTCTGAACGGACTGGTCGATCACGGCGAGAACCTGGCCGTCGCGCACCCAGTCACCGGCATCGACGCGGACCGATACGACCTGTCCGCCTTCGCCGACAGCGCCTACGGGCAGCGCGCGGCGTGCGGCAATGGTGCCGGGCGCCTCGATTACGCCTTCGATCCTCGTCCGGCCCGGAGCGATAACGCTTACGACCGGTGCCTGCGCGTTATCGTCGCCGGTTTCCGCCGGTTCCCCGCCTGCCAAGGCAAAATAGGCCCCGATTGCAAGAAGCAGGACGAACAGGGCCGCTCCGCCGATCAGCATCTTGCGCGGAAACCGGCCGGATCCCTCGGCGTCCCGACGCGCGGCGGCCTCGCGGGGAACATCGTGAGCGATGTCGTCCTGCGCGTCGGCCGTGATCGGTGTCTCGTAATTCATCGTGCTTCCCTGCAAAAGCGCCCGAGCCCCCCGCGACTGTATTAACGAGATAAGGCACCTTGTGCAATCCTACATAAGCGCCCGCACGCCATCGCACAATGCGTGGCTCGACTGGCGTCTTTCGCAGGCGGACGAGCGACGTTGGCGATCTGGCAGATCTAAGGCCTGAAACCCCCGAAGCACGAAAGAAAAGGGCGGCACGATCTCTACGACCGTGCCGCCCTGCGAATTGTTCAACTAAATTCGCGTGTTACCGTACGCGGCCCCGTTGAATGAGGTTCGCGATCGCGAGCAGGACAACCGCCCCGAGCAGCGACATCAACAGGCCGGGAATGCTGAAACTGGTAAGGGTCGAACCCGTACCGAGCAGCGTCGTGCCGATGAAACCACCGATAAGCGCACCGATCAGTCCGACGATGATGTTCCAGAAGATGCCCATCGAGGCATCGCGTCCCATGATGATGCTGGCTATCCAGCCGATCAGGCCGCCGACGATAATTGCAATAATCCATCCCATTGAGCGTCTCCAAGATTGCACTGTATTCAACAATGCTACGGATGGAGGCACCGGTCGTTCCCGGGTGGTTGTCAAGAAAGGTCGCGCTAAACCCTTCTAGGCTCGATCAGAACTTGTGCTGTCGCTCGTAAAGATCGCGGTAGGACTGGAGCTTCGTCACTCGCAGGCCGAGCATCCCCGACCGGTCGATCGCGCGCTGCCATGATGCAAACTCCTCAAGAGTGAGGCCGTAGCGTTCGAGCGCCTCGTCGAGGGTGAGCAGGCCGCCATTGACCGCCGCGACCACTTCCGCCTTGCGACGCACGACCCAGCGCTTCGTCTTGGGCGAAGGCAAGTCGTCGAGGGTCAGCGGCTCGCCGAGCGGACCGATAACCTGCGCGGGGCGGATATCTTGATTTTCAATCATTTGTCGTCTCTCGCGTGGCGTTCAGCCGCCTGCCCCGTCCGCCCGCTTCGGCATTGCCGAACCGAGCTGGTGAAACGTTTCTGGCGACCGAGGCTTTGCCGCGGAATAAAGCAATAGGGTTAACAGGGCGTTGGCGCACTGGCCTTTCGTGATCCGGGGCCGACGCATGGCGCGCGTTTTGGCTCTCTTCGGTATCGGACGAAGGTCTGGCAGGTTCATCACCCTGGCAATGACGCCCCTCGAGATAACGGTCGGCCGCGCGCGCAAACCCCGATACCCGCAGTCCACCGGCGGCACCCGAGCCCCCGCTTTCGGTCTGAAGTAGCTCCCGCAGGTCGCGCGTCGCTCGCAGTCGCGTGGTCAGTTCGTCCCATTCGAGTTCACGAAGGGGGCCTTCCTCGAACTCGGAAAGATTATCGGCCCGATCCTCGCCAGCTGTGCTCTCGACGCCAGAAGGCTTATCGTCCGGCCTCTTCCCGATTTTCACACCGGCGGGGCGGCGTCGTTCTGGCTGGCTTTTTTCGAACATGAGCCCGCTCTAGGGCGAGAGCGTCAAGATGTAGTAAAACGCGGATTTACCCAAATTTAGGAACGCTGAGCCTGCTACGAGCGCGCGATCCGCGAACAGGCGAGGCTGGCACGCGCCAGCCTGGTGCCTTATATGACGCGCGATCATGAATATTGCCACCGCCTCCGATCCCGCAATCGCGGGTCCGCACGATATCGCGGTCGATAACGAATCGCTGTTCGACCTGCCGCGGCCAGCTGCCGAATGTCGCATCGTCGTTGCGATGAGCGGCGGCGTCGATTCATCCGTCGTCGCCGCACTGGCCGCGCGCAGCGGAGCCGAAGTTATCGGCATAACCCTGCAGCTTTACGATTACGGGGCGGCAACCGGTCGCAAGGG
>JBARZK010000112.1:0-29331 GCA_049649965.1 Erythrobacter sp. | reverse complement strand
GCGCAACCAGGGTGCTGACAGGCACACCTTCGCGCTCCGCTGCCGCTTTCAACAAGTCCCAGAATATCGGTTCCAGACTGATCGAGGTCTGATGTCCGGCAATCGCAATCGAGCGCTTGACCGGGGGATGGTAGGGCGTGGTCATCATGCCTTTCGCCCTGTCCAGCCTGACACACCTGACAGGGGTGTCAGGCCGGGTTTTGCCAAGTATCTCATTGTTTTCACCCATGGTTACAGCCGAAATGCCAGCCTGACACTTTTCCAACCGGTTTACGCTCGATAAGGCGTTCACAGCGAAACCCGATGCTGCGCGCCTATAGCCTGCGCCGGTCGGGTAGGAAAACGACAGTCCCGCAAGTTCGCGCGGCAAGGGAGAGTGCCATCACCAACAGCGTCAGGATCGAGCGCGACGGGCCGGTGACCCTCGTCGTCATCGACCGTCCCGAGCGGCGCAACGCCGTCGACCGCGCGACTGCCTCCGCCCTTGCCGAGGCTTTCCGCTATTTCGAGAACGACGACGATGCGCGCGTCGCCGTATTGGCGGGCGCTGGCGGGACGTTCTGCGCGGGCGCCGATCTCAAGGCGGTGGCAGAAGGGCAGGACAACCGGGTCGAACCGGACGGCGACGGGCCGATGGGACCGACCCGGATGGCGCTATCTAAGCCGGTAATCGCGGCGGTCGATGGCCACGCGGTGGCGGGCGGCATGGAGCTCGCATGCTGGTGCGACCTGCGCGTGGTCGAGGAAAACGTCGTGTTCGGCGTGTTCTGCCGCCGGTGGGGCGTGCCGCTGATCGACGGCGGCACCGTGCGCCTGCCGCGCATTGTCGGGGACGGTGTCGCTCTCGACCTTATCCTCACCGGTCGCCCCGTATCGGCGTCCGAAGCGCTGGCGATCGGGCTCGCGACGCGCGTCGTTCCCGCAGGGGAGGCGCGCAGCGCAGCGATCGCGCTGGCCAAGGAGATTGCCGCGTTCCCGCAGGAAACCATGCTGACCGACCGGGCGGGCGTGTATCGCGGCCGCGACCTGCCACTTGAAATCGCGCTTCGGCGGGAAACTGAAGAGGGGCTGAAAGTGCTCGAAACCGGCCGGAACGGAGCCCAACGCTTCGCATCGGGCAAAGGGCGCGGGGGCCGGTTCGACGACGCGAACGAGTAATCGCCAGCGCGGGGCGATGACGCGGACGCCTTAATACATATGCTGGCCGCCATTGATGCTCATGGTCGAACCGGTGACGAAGCCTGCTTCCTCGCTAACGAGAAAGCTGACGCCGCGCGCGATCTCCTCGGCTTGGCCGAGGCGGCCGACCGGGATTTGTGCGACGATCTTCTCCAGCACGTTCTCGGGAACGGCGGCGACCATGTCGGTGTCGATATAGCCGGGCGCGATAGCGTTGACGGTGACCCCGGACCGGGCCCCCTCCTGGGCCAACGCCTTGGTAAAGCCGTGGATGCCCGACTTGGCGGCGGCGTAATTGACCTGGCCGTATTGCCCGGCTTGCCCGTTGATCGAGCCGATATTGACGATCCGGCCCCATTTGCGCTCCCGCATTCCGGGAAAGCACGCCTTGGACATGTTGAAGCAGCCGCCGAGATTGATGCGCATGACATCGTTCCAGTCCTCGAAGCTCATCTTGTGCAGGGTGCCGTCGCGGGTGATGCCGGCATTGTTGACCACGACATCGACTGGCCCGACCTCGTCCGCGACCTTTTTGCAGCCCGCTATCGTCGCTTCGTGGTCGCCTACGTCCCATTTGTAGCAGGCGATGCCGAGCGCGTCGGCGCATTGCCGGGCGGCGCCGTCGTTTCCGGCATAATTGGCGACGACCGTGAAGCCGTCTTCCTTCAGGCGGGCGCAGATCGCGCGTCCGATACCACGCGTCCCCCCGGTGACGATCGCTACGCGGCTCATGCTTTCTCTCCCCATCGTTTTTTTCGGGAGCGTAGCGTTGCCGTAGCGGCAGGCAACAAAAAACCCCGCCGGGGCGGGGTCTTTCGAAGCGTTCGGCGTACTAGGTCCGGAGGATCAGAAGCGGATCTGCGTTCCCACGTAGACGGCCTGGCTGTCCTTGACCGAGTTCGCCACCGGATCGAGGCGCTCCCGCTCCTGCGAATAGCGCACCCCGGCGGTCACATCGAGATTGGGCGACAGGCGGAAGCTGCCGCCGACGTCGAGCGTCTGCGAAGCGGTCGCGTCGAGCGTGTTGGGCGAACGACCGGCAATTCGCTGATCGTCCAGTTCGACCCGCGGTTGCAGGCGGCCGGGTTCGTCGTCGCCGCGCGGGCGCGAAGGCGCGAAATCCGCGAGATCCGGAACCGAAAGCTTCCGCACGCTGTCGGGCAGCGTCAGGGTGTTGCGCGCACGACCGGGTCGCGACGTCGCGGCATCGAGTGCCGGAGCGATCAGCGGACGCGCGAAGCTCTGATACCCGCGCGCGGTGCCAAGGTTGAAGCGGCTCGAATCGAGGCCGGCAAGACTCGTCCCAAGGCCCGGCGCCGATTTGGTCGACGGCTTGATCGAGATCGCCTGCGCACTTTCGTCGTCGATGCGCACGGCGACGGTGACAGTGCGATCGGAGCGAGCGGTCATGCCGGTGCCCGACGGGGTGAACCGCAGGCCGCGATCGCGCGCTTTCGCGGCGACACGGGCGGCCAGTTCCGGATCGACCGAAGCGGGCGTGAACAGGTCGAATGCCGACCCGGCCAGCGGCACGTCACCCTGCCCGAATCCCGCAACCGCGAGCCCGGCGCTCGGCACGGCGATGGCGATCGCTGCGGCAAGGCTCAGCGCGGGCAGCCGCAGGGGCGCCTTTGCCAAGAGATCCTTTCCGAGTGCCATCACCTTACAAGCCCTGTCCCTGTTGCCCTTCGAGAAGGGTCGAAATGCGTCGGACGCGTTTCCGCCATATTACGACGGGTGCCCATTGCAGCGAATCGATGAACCTGACTTGACCAGTAAAGGTTCCCGATTTGCGGTGCGTTGGCCGCGACTCCGCAAGCTATTCCGATTGTTGATAAATCTTCGCGCCCAACTTACGCAATCGTTTTAACCATGAGGTATCGCCAATACCTACTACCTGTTGCGATAGGCACACACCGAGCGGCGCCTTTTTCGCGCCTTGCAGAAGCACCGAATCAATTCGCAGGTTCAGCCGCAGTAAAGCGCGCCGCGCCCAGTTTGCGGCCATCGCGCCTGGCTTCGACAGGAGCCGAAGCTTGCCGCGCACGGTGCGCTTTGTATAGAAGCAGCGCGTCGATCCGGCTCGTGTCGCCGGACCAGCAATTGAAGGATGTTTCCGCCAGTGACCCGCGCCCCTCATTCCCAGTATCGCCCCCTCCGTCTCGCCGCGATCGGTGCGGCCTGCGCCGTCCTTGCGGCGTGCGGCGGCAGCGGCCGTCCCACGACCGAGCTGCAGGCGGCACAGATCAACACGATCGGGGTCAATTCCTACCTCTGGCGCGGCGCACTCGATGCGCTGAGCTTCGCCCCGCTTGCGAGCGCGGACAGCGCCGGCGGCGTCATCGTGACCGACTGGTACGCCAATCCCTCCAACCCGAACGAGCGGGTGAAGGTCATGGTGACCATTCTCGACCAGGACCTGCGGGCCGATGCACTGCGCGTCGCCGCGACCCGGCAGGTTGTGCAAGGGGCCGGGTGGGTCGATGCGCCGGTCCAGGCCTCGACCGTGCAGAAGCTCGAGGACATCATCCTGACCAAGGCGCGCGACCTTCGCCGACAGGCCGTCGCTTCCTGATCATTCGCGCGCAACCGCGCCTTCGCCGAGCGAGCCCTGCATGACCGATAGCCGTTTCGATCCGTCCGCCGCAGACGGGCGCTGGCAGCGCGCGTGGGAGGAAGCGGGCGCGTTCGTTGCCGATTCGGACAGCGAAAGGCCCAAGAGCTACATCCTGGAGATGTTCCCCTATCCCTCGGGGCGCATCCACATGGGCCACGTGCGCAACTATACGATGGGCGACGTGCTCGCGCGCTACAAGAAAATGCGCGGGCGCGAGGTGCTGCACCCAATGGGCTGGGACGCCTTCGGCATGCCGGCGGAAAACGCGGCGATGGAAAAGGGCGTTCATCCCGGCGAATGGACCCGCGCCAATATCGACGCGATGAAGGCGCAGCTGAAGCGGATCGGCTTCGCGCTCGACTGGACTCGCGAATTCGCCACGTGCGACCCCGAATATTACGGCCACGAACAATCGCTGTTCCTCGACCTCTACGAGGCAGGACTGGTCTATCGCCGTTCGAGCGAGGTCAACTGGGACCCGGTCGACATGACGGTGCTCGCCAACGAGCAGGTGATCGATGGCAAGGGTTGGCGCAGCGGCGCCGAGGTCGAGAAACGCAAGCTCGACCAGTGGTTCCTGAAGATCACCGATTTCGCCGAAGACCTGCTTGAAGGGCTGGGAAGCCTCAAGCATTGGCCGGACAAGGTGAAGTTGATGCAGGAAAACTGGATCGGCAAGTCGCAGGGGCTGGAGTTTTCGTTCGACCTTTCGCCAACTGGTTTGCCTGCAAAGCGGACCGCTGAATTGCCCGGGAAGCTGCCGGTCTATACGACGCGGCCCGACACGATTTTCGGCGCGAGCTTCGTCGCGGTGGCGGCGGACCATCCGCTTGCCCAGACGCTGGCGGGCGAAAGCGCGGACGTCGCTGCCTTCGTCGAACGTTGCAAGCGCGGCGGCACCACGGCAGCCGCGCTGGAAACGGCCGAGAAGCTGGGCTTTCGCACCGATATAACGGCGCGCCACCCGTTCACGGACGAAGCGCTGCCGTTGTTCATCGCGAACTTCGTGCTGATGGATTACGGCACCGGCGCCGTCATGGGTGTCCCCGGCCACGACCAGCGCGACTTCGAATTCGCCACCAAGTACGACCTCCCGATCGCGCGTGTCGTCGCCAGCGACCCCGACAATGCCGGCAAGCCCTTCGCGGGCGCGGCGGAGGCGGGGGACGGCGTCATCGTCAATTCAGACTTCCTCGACGGCATGGCGATCGAGGAGGCCAAGGCCGAGGTCATCGCCCGCGCCGAGGATGGCGGCTGGGGCACAGGCACCACGGTCTGGCGGCTGCGCGACTGGGGCGTTTCGCGTCAGCGATACTGGGGGACGCCGATCCCCTTCATCCATTGCGAAAGCTGCGGCATCGTCCCGGTGCCGCGCGAGCAATTGCCGGTCGAACTTCCCGAAGACGTCGATTTCAGCGTGCCCGGCAACCCGCTCGAACGCCATGAAACCTGGCGCCAGACCACCTGCCCCGATTGCGGCGGGTCCGGGCGGCGCGAAACCGATACGCTCGACACTTTCATCAATTCCTCGTGGTATTTCCTGCGCTTCGCCTCGCAACCAGACGACCGGCCCTTCGACCCGGCGGAAGTCGCGAAATGGCTGCCAGTCGAGCACTATATCGGCGGGGTCGAGCACGCGATCCTGCACTTGCTCTACGCCCGGTTCTGGACCCGTGCGCTTGCCCGGATCGGAAAGATCGACGTGCAGGAGCCGTTCGCGGCACTGTTTACGCAGGGGATGGTGACGCACGAGACCTATCAGCTTGGCGATGGCAGCTGGCTCAGTCCGGACGAAGTGGGGCAGGACGGGGCCGACTGGGCGCGCATCGAGGACGGCGAGCCGGTCACGGTCGGCCGGGTCGTCAAGATGTCGAAGTCGAAGAAGAACGTCGTCGATCCCGACGCGATCATCGAACGCTACGGCGCGGACGCGGTGCGTTGGTTCATGCTGTCCGATTCACCGCCAGAGCGCGACCTGCCGTGGTCCGACAGCGGCATCGAGGGATGCTGGCGCTTCGTCCAGCGCCTTTGGCGGCTGTTCGACAGCCACGATCCCAGCGCCACCGGTGAGGTCAAGGCTCTCGCTCGCAAGACCCACCAGGCGATCGTCGCGGTGGCCGAGGATATCGAGGCGCTCGGCTTCAACAAGGCAGTGGCGCGGATATACGAGCTTGCCGGCGCGGCAGAGAAAGCGCAGCCGAGCCAGAGCCGAAATTTCGCGATCCGCACGATCCTCAACCTCATCGCCCCCATGATGCCGCACCTTGCTGAAGAAGCGCACGCCCGGCTCGGGGAGAAGACCCTGATCTCCATGGCCCCGTGGCCCGATCACGATCCCGCCTTGCTGGTCGAGGACGAGGTGACGATCGCGGTCCAGCACAAGGGCAAGCTGCGCGACACGCTGACCGCGCCCAAGGGTGCGGCGAAGGAAGATCTCGAAGCGCTGGCGCTTGCGTCGGACAAGGTACAGCGCTCGATCGACGGAGCGGATATCCGCAAGGTCATCGTCGTGCCCGATCGGCTGGTCAACATCGTCACATGATCCGCGCGATCATCCTCCTCGCGGCCTGCGCCACGCTGTTGTCCTGCGGACTGCAGCCGATGTATGCCGGGGGCAGCAACGCCGCCATCGCGCAAGGTCTCGCGTCCGTTGCCGTTCCCGCCATACCGGGGCGCGACGGCTGGCTGGTGCGCAACGCCCTGCAGGACCGCCTCGGCATCGCCACTGCGGGACGAAGCGATGCACCCACCAACTACCGGCTCGACGTTCGGCTCGACGATGCGCTCGAGGCGCTAGGCGTGCTGGGCGATGACACGATCACCCGCGAACGCCGCATCCTGCGCGCGCGATACCAGCTCGTCGATGTCACGACCGGCGAGATCCTGCTCGATGCGACCTCTGGCTACGATGCCGGGATCGACGTCGTTTCCAGCGAATATGCCACCATCGCCGCCGAGCAACGCGCGCTCGAGAACCTGGCGAAGGAGGTTGCCGACCGGATCGCCACCCGCGTTGCGCTGACCTTGCGCGAGCGTCGGCGCGGCGGGCCGGCGGGCGAATGAAGGCAAAGCAGAGCGATTTCGCGCGCGGCGTGCCGCGCTTGGCGCATGCGGCAAAGATCCTGTTCTTCTGCGGACCCGACGAAGCAGGGGCGAGCGCGGCGGCGAATGCAGTCGTTGCGGCGCTGACCGATCCGGGTGAGCGCGTCGAGATCGCGGGATCAGACTTGCGCTCCGATCCCGCGAAGCTTGGCGACGAAGCACGCACGACTTCGCTGTTCGGCGATTCGCGCCACATCTTCGTGCGCGCCAGCGGCGACGAAGCGCATGATGCGGTCAAGGCGCTGATCGAAACCGGGGAGAGCGGGGCGGGCGAGCACGCACCGGTGCTCATCGTCGCAACGTCCGCAACCGACAAGTCGCGCACCGCAAAGCTGCTTGAAAAGCGCGGGGATGGGCTGGTTGCAATGTTCTACCCGCCCGACCTGGGCACCGTCACCGCATCGGTTCGGGCGATGGCGGACGGCGCGGGCCTCCGGCTCGGGGGCGATGTCGCCGAACGGGTCGCTCGCGGCGCGGGGCTCGACGTCCGGCTGGCCGGATCGGAGGTCGCGAAGCTCGCACTCTATCTCGACGCCGATCCGCAATCGCCCAAAACCGCGAACCTCGCCGATTACGAGGCGGTCGGCGCGGTGAGCGAGGAGGACGGTTTCGGGTCGGTGGTCAACGCGACGATGGGCGGGCGCGTCGGCCTTATCGCGAACGAGGTGCGGCGCATGAAGGAACTCGGGATGAACCCGGTCGGCCTCTGCCTCGCGCTCGAACGCCGTGCCGCGCAACTTGCGACCATTCAGGCGCGACTTGCAGGCGGCGGCTCGTTCGATCGGCTTAGCAAGGGCGAAAAGGCCCAACTCGGCGTCTTCTGGAAGGAAGAGGACGCGATTCGCCAGCAATTGCGCCAATGGAAGCCCGCCGATCTCGATCGGCTGATCGGCCGATTGGTCGCGCTCCATCGCGCTTTGCTGAAAAACAGCCAGGCTGCGCAACTGCTGCTTGCGCACGATCTGGCCGCGATCGCCCGGTTTGCCGCGAAACGTGGGTAATTCGCGACGAACTCAAATCCTTGTCTTCAAACGGAACCTTCGACATGGCTAACAATTATTAGGGGGTAGCCCCTATGCGACCGGTACGGGGTCCAATCATGAAGACCGCGAAAACATGAATCAGCTGACCGGATCGCTATACGACGCGATCGAACCCGAACGGATAGAGCAGGTGCTTCCGCCGTCCCGCGAGCGGCGGCGTTTGCGCGCCTATATCCTGTTGTTGTGCGTTGACGCGGCCCTTATCCATCTGTGCTTCGCGCTTGCGGCGTTCGCCTACGAGGGCGTGTGGTGGACCGAGCGCACGATGTTGGCGGCGCAGGCAATGCTGCCGGTGTTCATGACCATCGCGCTGTACAACAAGACCTATTCAGGCACGGCCCTGCGCGAATGGACCTTTGCCGTACGCCAGGCGCTGACCGCGCTGGCGGTTTCGGCCGCGCTCATCAATTTCCTCGCATTTTATACCAAGTCGAACGCCGAGTTCTCACGCGGCTCGGTGACGCTCGGACTGATTTTGACCGCCATCGCACTGGTGGCCGTACGCCGCCTGGCGACGGTTTTCGTCGAGCGGTACTGGGGCGGAGCCACGGTGAACCAGCTCATCATCGATGACGGCGGTGTTCCTTTCTCATTGCCGCGCGCGACCACGATCTCGGCACAGCGTTACGGCCTTGATGCGACGAGCCGCGATCCCTTCATGCTGGACCGGCTCGGGAAATTGCTCCGCTACCAAGAGAAAGTCATCGTCAGCTGTCCGCGCGAACGGCACGCGGCGTGGTCGTTCCTGCTCAAGTCGGCAGGGGTTAACGGCGAAATTGCCAGCGAACCCATCGCCGATCTCGGCGCGCTAGGGATCAATAGCTACGAAGGCGTGAACAACACGACGCTTGTCGTTTCGCGTGGGCCGCTGGGCTTGCGTTCGCGAGTTGCCAAGCGGCTGTTCGACCTAGTGGTCGCGGGTGTCGCGCTGGTCGTCCTCTCGCCGTTGTTGCTGTTCGTCGCCCTTCGCATCAAGCTCGAGGACGGGGGATCCATCCTGTTCGTGCAGCGGCGCCTCGGCCGGGGGAACCAGTTCTTCGACATGTACAAGTTCCGCTCGATGCGGCCCGGCAAGCTGGATGCGGACGGGGCGAAGTCGACCGCACGCAACGACGACCGGGTAACGAAGATCGGTGCCTTCATGCGTCGCACCAGCATCGACGAGCTACCGCAATTGCTCAACGTGCTGAAAGGTGAAATGTCGATCGTCGGACCGCGCCCGCACGCCTTGGGCAGCCGTGCGAACGACAAGTATTTCTGGGAAGTCGACGCGCAATACTGGGCGCGGCACTGCCTGAAGCCAGGCCTGACCGGGCTCGCGCAGGTGCGCGGCCATCGCGGCGCGACCGTGCAGGAGAAGGACCTGACCGACCGGTTGCAGTCCGATCTGGAATACGTGGCCGGCTGGTCGCTGCGGCGCGACCTGGAAATCGTGCTGGCGACGGTTTCCGTGCTGAACCACGATCGCGCCTATTGAAAGGCGCGTCAGGGCGTTGACGCCCTTTCCCCAAGCAAACCCGATCAGTCCTGCGGTACGGTGAAGGTCCCGGTAACGCGACCGTTCGAACCTGTCGTTCCCGCCGGGGCGTTGCCGCCCGAGGAGCGCCCGTCGATGCTCGACAAGCCGCTTTCGAGGTCGATGACGAGCCGACCCCCATTGAGCGTATCGCCGCCGCGGCGCAGTCTGACATTCCCGGCCATCGTGATGATCCGGCGATTAAAGTCGTAAACGGCAACGTCGCCGCTCGCGCGTTCGTTGCCGCGCGTCACCACCACGCCGCCATTCGCCGTGATCCGCTGGACGTCGAGCGAGCCAGCGTCGGTGTAGCTTGCCAGCATGCGCTGTGCTCGCACGGTCAGTCCCGCCTGCTCGACGATGACACCGCCGGTCAGCACCACGCGGTTGGCGCGGTCGTCGAAATCGATGCTGCCGGCATCGAACGAGACGGGCGCCCGGGTGTTGTGCGAGGCGATGCCCTGTCCTGCCGCCATGGAACCGGCCAGAGCCGTCGCCAGCGCGAAACCGCCCACGGCCCAGCCAAGCATGACGGCGCGAAGGTCGGTCCGAACGGGAGCGTTGGACGTGGTTTCCATTGGAGCGTTCCTCATCGTCAGGGCATCTGCAACCGGCCGGGGATCAATGTCAGGCTGGCATCGCCGTCGAGCTGGATCGTGCGCGCATCGAGATCCGCGCGCATCGTGTTGGCGGAGAACGTGCCCGCCGGTACCGCGCCCTCGACACCGCCGGTTCCGACCATCGTTCGCGCATCGAGGTCTATCGCGACGCCCGTTGCGCGCATGGTGTAGCCATCGGCGGTGCGCACGCGGATCGCACCGTCGACTGCGACCACCTTCTGATCGAGGTCGTAGACGCCGCCGGCCGCCGACACGCGGGCCGGGCCCTCGCGCAGCAGCAACTGCGCCATCAGGTCGTCCATGCGCACCAGCCCTTCGGCGCTCGAGCGTTGCACCGCCTCGCCCGCCGTGATCGAGAACGGGCGCCCGAGATCGTCGCGTCCACGATACATCGCATCATCGACGCTCAGCCGTTCGTTGATGACCGCGACCTCGTCCCGATCGAGGAGGAAGCTGATCTCGCCGCGCGGGGAAAGCGGGGTGATGATCATCAGCGCCGCAAGAACACCGACCCCCATGGGCAGCGCCCGCGCGAGGAAGCCGATCAGTCGGTCGTGCGCGCCGCCGGGGGTCGCGAAAAGCTGACGGCGATTTCTCAGCGCCATCGCTTCGTTCGTTTCGTGGCGGCGCTTCGTCACCATGGTCCTGCTTCGCGGGCTACGCGTAGTAACCTTCGTTGTGGCTGAATATGTCGCGGTTCTCCCAGCCCGCGATATCGAGCATCGCGCGCGCCGGCAGGAAATCGAAACAGGCCTGCGCCAGCTCCATGCGACCCTCGCGCTCAAGCCGGATCGACAGTTCATCGCGAAGCTTGTGGAGGACACGTACGTCGGAGGCAGCGTATTCGCGCTGCGCCTCGCTCAGTTCCGGGCCGCCCCAGTCGGAGGATTGCTGCTGTTTCGACATGTCCGCATCGAGCAGTTCGCTCACCAGGTTCTTGAGCCCGTGGCGGTCGGTGTAGGTGCGCACCAGCTTGCTCGCGATCTTGGTGCAGAAGACCGGAGCCGCGGTGACGCCGAGGTAATACTGGATCGCCGCGAGGTCGAAGCGGGCGTAATGGTAGAGCTTCACCCGTCCGGGATCGGCTAGAAGCGCAGTGAGATTGGGCGCTTCGTAGGTGCTGCCGGGATTGAAGCGGACGAGGTGCTCGTCGCCCGATCCATCGCTGATCTGGACCACGCACAACCGGTCGCGATGCGTGACGAGACCCATGGTTTCGGTGTCGACGGCGAGGGCGCCGGTCCCTTCGAGCACGCCAGGCGGGAGGTCTTCTTCATGAAAATGGACTGTCATCGTGCGCCGGCACTACGCCTATTGGGGATAGAGGGAAAGGGCCGTCTCGCGCCCTGACGCCCGCTCGTTGTAGCATTGCAAGAATGGCGGACGCGAATATTCCGGAAAGCTGGCGCGAGGCGCTCGATCCCGTTCTCGAAACGCCCGAGGCGCGGCAGCTGGGCGGCTGGCTGAAAGCCGAGGAAGATGCCGGCAAGACCGTCTATCCGCCCGGCGGACAACGGCTTGCGGCGCTGGCGCTCACGCCGCTGGAATCGGTGCGTGTGGTGATGCTCGGCCAGGATCCCTATCACGGGCCCGGACAGGCGCACGGCCTCGCGTTTTCGGTACCCGAGGGCGAGGCCCCGCCACCATCGCTGCGAAACATCTTCCAGGAACTGGTCGAGGATTGCGGTGTCGCGCGCCCCACGACCGGCGATCTCACCCCTTGGGCGCGGCAGGGCGTGCTGCTTCTCAACACCTGCCTGACGGTGGAGGCCGGCCGCGCGGGAAGCCATGCCGGGCGCGGCTGGGAGGTTATTACCGACGCCGTCCTTCGCGCAGTGGCGCACCGCGAGACGCCGACCGTCTTCATCCTGTGGGGCAGGCATGCGCGCAAGGTGGCGCAGAAGGTCCTGCCATCGCAGCGCCCGGGTATGCACCTTATCCTGACATCGCCGCATCCCAGCCCGCTATCCGCCTATCGCGGATTTTTCGGATCGCGCCCGTTCAGCCAGGCGAACGACTTTCTGGAAGCGAAGGGGCGCGGAACGATAGACTGGTCGTTGCCATAAGGGGCATGGTGCTGGCGATGTCCGCTGAGGAGACCGGAATGACCGACGAACACGACACCGTATTACTCTTCGTGGAGGACGGCATCGCGACTGTCACGCTCAACCGCCCCAATGCCATGAACGCGATCAGCCAGGCGTTGCGCCGGCGCCTCTACGCGGTCATGCAGGAGATCGAGGCGGATGACACGGTGCGCGCCGTGATCGTGACGGGAGCAGGCGAGCGGGCCTTTACCGCCGGTCTGGACCTCAAGGAACTGGGCAGCGAGGACGGCGCGCTCGGCAGCGCCAATGCGAGCGATCCGGCCGACAATCCGGTTCGTGCCATCGAGACTTGCCGCAAGCCGGTAATCGGGGCGATCAACGGCGTCGCCATTACCGGCGGGTTCGAAGTGGCGCTCGCCTGCGATGTGCTGATCGCGAGCACCAACGCCCGTTTCGCCGATACCCATGCCCGCGTCGGGATCATGCCGGGCTGGGGGCTGTCGCAGAAACTGAGCCGCATGATCGGGATCAGCCGGGCGAAGGAGCTGGCTTTCACCGGCAACTTCCTCGACGCGCGAACGGCGCTTGCCTGGGGGCTGGTCAATCACGTGGTCGAGCCGGACGAACTCCTGCCGCTGGCGCGCAGGCTCGCCGCCGACATGGCCGAGGTGGAGCCCGGCTTTCTCGCTTCGTACAAGGCGCTGATAGACGACGGCTATGCGGCCGATTTCGCGGGAGGCATGGCGATCGAGGCGCGTCGGTCGAGCGCGGCCAATGCGCGAGTTTCGAAAGGCGACGTCGATAACCGCCGCGCCGGTGTGCAGGCGCGCGGGCGCGGCCAGTCCTGAACGGCGCTTTGTGAGAGGCGCTATCGCGCGACCGCCTCCGCGCTGCGAGGGTGCGGGACTGCATTGCGTGCCGAGTCGCTCGGCCCTTCCTTCCAGCCCCAGGTCAACAGGCAGGGCGGGACGTTGCGCAGGACGAAACCCTTGTCGATCCGGTCGAACCGTTCCTCGGTCAATTCGCGGGCCGCGGGCCGGAATTGGTAGGTGAGAAACGCACCGCCCTCGCGCAGCACCCCGTAGGTCGCATCGACGACCTCGTCGGCCACGTTTTCGGGCAGGGTCGAGATCGGCAGGCCCGAAAGCACGTAGTCGGCATGATCGTAGCCCAGGTCATGGACGAACCGCGCGACGTCTGCCGCAGAACCCAGTTCCGCGTGAAAGCGCGGATCGTGCACGCTGCGGGCCAGAAAGTCGATGAAGCGCGGGTTTGTGTCGATGACCAGCAAGCGCCCGTCGGGCGGCAGGCGGTCGAGGATGTGCGGGCAGAACGTGCCGACGCCGGGCCCGTACTCGACGAAGAGCTTGCAGTTCTCCCAGTCCACGCGACGAAGCATCGCATCGATCGTCGTGCGCGAGGACGGAATGACCGATCCCACCATGCGCGGATGTTCTAGGAACCCGCGAAAGAATACGCCGAGCGATCCGAGCAGGCTCGGGGACCCGGACCGGGCGCGGCCTTCGTCGGATGGCAGTCGTTCGTTCGCGTTCATGCGATGGGGGTTCCGGCGTAGTGGGGGATAGCGACGCTTCCATGACAACCGCGACCGGCGGTGCCAAGAGGCGAATGGCGAAAAAAGTCCCGCAGATCAAAGGTCAAGTGCGCGAGGTGCGACGAATGGCGGCTCCTTCGTGCCAAAGCGCACCTCGCATCAGCGCGGCAATTGCGTGCTTCCCATGAGGGCTTCGTCGACGCTTCGCGCGCATTGCCGACCTTCGCGAATCGCCCACACGATCAGGCTTTGCCCACGCCGCATGTCGCCGCAGGCGAAGATGCCTTCGGCGCTGGTGGCATAGCGGTCGGTGTCGGCGGCGACATTGCCGCGATCGTCGTACTCAACCCCCGCCTGTTCGAGCAGGCCGGGTTTCTTCGGTCCGACGAAACCCATGGCGAGCAGGATGAGATCGGCGGGAATGGTGAAGGTGCTGCCTTCGACTTCGCGCATTTCGCGCCCGCTCTTGCCCTCGGCCCATTCGACCCGCACGCATTCGAGGCCGGTGACCTTCTCGCCGTCGCCGATCACCCGCTTGGTCAGGACCGCCCAGTCGCGCTCGGCACCTTCTTCGTGGCTGGAGGACGTGCGCAGCTTCACCGGCCAGTCGGGCCAGGTCAGCGCCTTGTCCTCCTTCTCCGGGGGCTTGGGCATGATTTCGAGCTGGGTGACGCTCTTCGCGCCCTGCCGGTTGGAAGTGCCGACGCAATCGCTCCCGGTGTCGCCGCCGCCGATCACGACCACGTCCTTGCCGGTTGCAAGCAGGCTGCCGCGCGGGGCGGCGCGGACCTCGTCGTCACCCGCGACACGCTTGTTCTGCTGGGTCAGGAATTCCATGGCGAGGCGTACGCCCGGCATTTCGGCACCCGGTATCGACAGGTTGCGCGCATCCTCGGATCCGCCGGCGAGCACGATCGCGTCGAAATTCTCGCGCAGCGAGGCGAGCGAAATGTCGACGCCGACCTCCTTGCTCGATCGGAATGTCACACCCTCGGCCTCCATCTGCACGCAGCGGCGATTGATGAGGTGCTTTTCCATCTTGAAGTCGGGAATACCGTAACGCAGCAAACCGCCGATCCGGTCGCTCTTCTCCAACACCGTCACGGAGTGACCCGCCCGCGCCAGTTGCTGTGCGCAGGCGAGGCCGGCAGGACCGGACCCGACCACGGCGACCGACTTGCCGGTCTTCGTTTCGGGCACTTGCGGTACGACCCAGCCTTCGTCCCATCCGCGATCGATAATGGCGCATTCGATCGACTTGATGGTGACCGGCTGGTCGATGATGTTGAGCGTGCAGGCCGCCTCGCACGGCGCCGGGCAGACGCGGCCGGTAAATTCGGGGAAGTTGTTCGTGCTGTGCAGCAGGTCGAGCGCGTTCTTCCAGTCCTGTTCGTAGACGAGGTGGTTCCAGTCGGGGATCAGGTTGTTCACCGGGCAGCCGTTGTGACAATAGGGAATGCCGCAATCCATGCAGCGCGCGCCCTGGCTCGCCAGGGTTTCATCGTCCGGCGGAACGACGAATTCGCGATAATGCGAAATGCGCTCCTTGGCATCGAGGTAGTCGCGCTCGCGCCGTTCGATCTCGAGAAATCCGGTATCCTTGCCCATGACCCTTGCTCCCCCGCCTACTCGGCTGCTTCCTGGGCCGCTTCCTCGCGCTCGGCTTCGAGCATTTCGAGGGCGCGGCGATAATCGCGCGGCATGACCTTGACGAAGCGCGGCAGGTGCGCGTCCCAGTCCTCGAGCATCGCGCTCGCGACGGTGCTTCCAGTGTGCAGCTGGTGCCGCTCTATCAGGATGCGCAGACGCTCGGCGTCGTGGCGCAGCATGTCGCCCATGCCGCAATTGTTGACCGAGCGCGGACGCTGGAAGGGACGCCCCGTACCTTCGCTTTCGGACGGTGCGGCGTCGATCGGTTCGAGATCGACCTGCGCGGGGTTTACCCGTTCGGCGAAATCACCCTCTGGATCGTAGACATACGCGATGCCCCCGCTCATTCCCGCCGCGAAGTTGCGGCCCGTGCGACCGAGCACGACGGCGACGCCTCCGGTCATGTATTCGCAGGCATGGTCGCCCGCGCCCTCGACCACGGCGACGGCGCCCGAATTTCGCACGGCGAAGCGTTCGCCCGCGACACCGGCGAAATAGCCTTCGCCCGCGACGGCCCCGTACAGAACCGTGTTGCCGACGATAATGTTCTCGTTCGACTTGCGCGGCACGCCCTGAGGTGGGCGCACGATGATCCGGCCGCCGGACAATCCCTTTCCGACATAATCGTTGGCGTCCCCGACGAGATCAAGTGTCACACCGTGGGCGAGCCAGGCGCCAAAGCTCTGCCCCGCGGTCCCGGTCAGGTTCACGCGGATCGTTTCGGCGGGCAGGCCGGCATGGCCGTGCGCGCGGGCGATTTCGCCCGAGAGCATCGCGCCGACGGTCCGATTGACGTTGCGGATTTCGTATTCAAGCTGGATGGGCGTCTTCGCCTCGATCGCATCCTTGGCATCGGCGATGATGGCGTTGTCCATCGCCGCGCCGAGACCATGGTCCTGCGTCTCGCTGTGAAGCAGGCCGCTTCCGTCTTTCGGCTCGATCTTCTGGAGCAGGCGGGAAAGATCGATGCCTCTCGCCTTCCAGTGACGGTGCATCCGGCCCGCATCGAGGCGGTCGACCCGCCCGACCATTTCGGCAACGGTGCGAAAGCCCATCTGCGCCATGATCGTGCGCAATTCCTCGGCGACGAAGAAGAAGTAATTGACCACGTGTTCGGGCGTGCCGGTGAAGCGCGCGCGCAGGACCGGGTCCTGCGTCGCGACGCCGACCGGACAGGTGTTGAGGTGGCACTTCCTCATCATGATGCACCCCGCCGCGATCAGCGGAGCCGTGGCAAAGCCGAACTCGTCTGCGCCAAGCAGCGCCCCGATAGCGACGTCGCGCCCGGTGCGAAGGCCGCCATCGACCTGCACGGCAATCCGGCTGCGCAGATTGTTGATAAGCAGGGTCTGCTGCGTTTCGGCCAGCCCGATTTCCCACGGGGATCCCGCATGGGTGAGGCTGGTGAGCGGCGATGCGCCAGTCCCGCCGTCATAGCCGGAAATCGTGACATGGTCGGCCCGCGCCTTCGACACGCCGGCCGCCACGGTGCCCACGCCCACTTCGGACACGAGCTTCACCGAGATACGCGCCTCGTTGTTCACGTTCTTCAGGTCGTGGATGAGCTGGGCGAGATCCTCGATCGAGTAGATGTCGTGGTGCGGCGGCGGCGAAATCAGGCCCACGCCGGGTGTCGAGTGGCGCACCGCGCCGATCCGCTTGTCGACCTTGTGGCCGGGCAGTTGCCCGCCTTCGCCGGGCTTCGCGCCCTGCGCCATCTTGATCTGGATATCGTCGGAATTGACGAGGTATTCGGTCGTCACGCCGAACCGCCCGCTCGCCACCTGCTTGATCCGGCTGCGCATCGAATCGCCGTTTTCGAGCGGGGTGAAGCGGAACGGCTCCTCCCCGCCTTCGCCGGTGTTCGAGCGTGCGCCGATACGGTTCATCGCCATCGCCAGCGTCGAATGCGCCTCGTGGCTGATCGAACCGAAGCTCATCGCCCCGGTGGCGAAGCGTTTGACGATCTCGGTTGCCGGTTCGACCTCGTCGAGCGGAAGCGGTTCTTCGGCATGTTTGAATTCCAGCAATCCGCGGATCGTCAGCAGCCGCTCGGACTGCTCGTTCACCGACCTTGCGAACTCCGCGTATTCCTTGGGCTTGTTGCCGCGCACCGCATGCTGCAGGTCTGCCACGTTCTCGGGGGTCCAGGCGTGTTCTTCCCCGCGCAGGCGGTACTGGTAGATGCCGCCGACATCGAGCATCCCGGCATAAAGCGGATTGTCGCCATAGGCCTGCGCATGGCGGCGCACGCTTTCCTCGGCCACCTGTTCGAGGCCGATGCCCTCGATCTGGCTGGCCGTACCGGTGAAGTACTTAGCGACGAACGCGCTCGACAGGCCGACCGCATCGAAGATCTGCGCGCCGCAATAGGACTGGTAGGTCGAGATGCCCATCTTGGACATGACCTTGCGGATACCCTTGCCGATCGCCTTGATGTAATTGGCCTCGGCCTTGTCGCGGGAAAGATCGGCGTGCTTGCGAGCGCGAATGTTCTCGAGCGTCTCGAACGCGACATAGGGGTTGATCGCTTCGGCGCCGTATCCTGCGAGCACGCAGAAATGGTGCACTTCGCGCGGTTCGCCGCTCTCGACGACGAGACCGGTCTGCATCCTCAGGCCTTGCCGCACGAGGTGATGGTGGACGGCGGCCGTGGCGAGCAGCGCGGGCAACGGCACCCGGCCCGGCCCCTGCGCCCGGTCGGACAGGACCAGGATGTTGTGGTCCTGGAGCACCGCCTCGGTCGCGGCCCAGCACATCTCCTTGATCGCAAGCTCGATACCTTCGACGCCGGTGGCCGCATCGAAGGTAATATCGATCGTTTCGCACCGGAACGCCCCGTCGAGCGAGGCTTCGACCGAGCGGATCTTAGCAAGGTCTTCGTTGGTGAGGATCGGCTGCTCCACCTCGAGCCGCTTGTGCGTGCCCGCATCGTGGCCGAGCAGGTTTGGCCGCGGCCCGATCATGGACAAAAGGCTCATGACCAGCTCCTCGCGGATCGGGTCGATCGGAGGATTGGTGACCTGGGCGAAGTTCTGCTTGAAATAGTCGTAGAGCAGGCGCGCGCGGTCCGACAGGACGGCGATCGGCGTATCCGTGCCCATCGAGCCGACCGGGTCCTCGCCCCCCATCGCCATCGGTTCGAGGAAGCGGGTGATGTCCTCCTGCGTGTAACCGAATGCCTGCTGGCGTTGCAGCAGTGTCGTGTTGTCCTCGGGAAGTTCGGACAGCTCGGTCTCGATATCCTCGATATCGCCGAGCCGGACCTGCGACTGCTCGAGCCATTGCGCGAATGGCTCTGCGCCGGCGAGATCTGCCTTCAGTTCCTCGTCCTCGATGATGCGACCCTGATCTAGATCGATCAGCAGCATCTTGCCGGGTTGCAGCCGCCATTTGCGCACGATGTCTTCCTCGGCGAACGGCAGGACGCCGCTTTCCGAGGCGAGGCAGACGATATCGTCCTTGGTCACGCAGTAGCGCGCCGGGCGCAGGCCATTGCGGTCGAGCGTGGCCCCGATCTGGCGTCCATCCGTGAAGCACACGGCGGCCGGGCCGTCCCACGGCTCCATCAGCGCAGCGTGGTATTCGTAGAACGCGCGCCTTTCGGGATCCATCAGCGTGTTGCCGTTCCACGCCTCGGGAATCAGCATCATCATCGCGTGGGCAAGGCTGTAGCCGCCCGCCAGCAACAGTTCGAGCGCGTTGTCGAGACAGGCGGTGTCGGACTGACCGTGCGGAATGATCGGCCACATCTTGTCGAGGTCCGGGCCAAGCAGCTCGGATTCCATCGTCCGGCGGCGCGCATTCATCCAGTTCACGTTGCCGCGCACGGTGTTGATCTCGCCGTTATGGGCGATGAAGCGGAACGGATGGGCCAGCCGCCAGCTGGGGAAGGTGTTGGTGGAAAAGCGCTGGTGGACGAGGCCGAAAGCGCTGATGCATGCGGGATCCGACAGGTCGTCGTAGAAGGTCTTGACCTGTCCTGCGAGCAGCAGTCCCTTGTAGACGATCGTGCGACTGGAAAAGCTCGGCAGGTATGTCTCGGTCAGGCCGGGGAGGTCGTGCTTTTCCTCCAGCGTAGCGAGCGGGTTCTGCACCTGCTTGCGGATCACCATCAGCTTGCGCTCGAACGCCTGGCCGTCGGCGCAGTTCTCACCGCGCGCGACCACGGCCATGCGGATGACCGGCATCGAGGCGATGACCGCATCGCCAAGTCCGTTCATGGTGACGGGCACATCGCGCCAGCCGATGAAGCGCTGGCCTTCCTTTTCGCTGAAACGTTCGAGCCGCTCGACAACAAAATCGCGCGCAGCCTCGTTCTGCGGCAGGAAGCACATGGCGATCGCGTACTCGCCCGGTGCGGGCAGATCATGCCCGTATTCGTCGGCCCAGCGGCGGATGATGCCATCGGGGATCTGCATCAACAGGCCCGCGCCATCGCCCAGCAACGGATCGGCTCCGACCGCACCGCGATGGTCGAGCGATTCGAGGATCTCGAGCGCGGACGCGACGATATCGTGGCTCTTGCGGCCACCGATATGCGCGATCATTCCGACGCCGCAGGCGTCGTGTTCGTTGGCGGGGTCGTACAAACCCGTCGATCGTGGGTGGCCCATCGGCGTGTCCCGTCATGTCAGAGGCCACCGCGAGGCTTGCCGGGTACCGGTCGACCGATACCGAAGCTCGCAGCAGCGTGGTGCCGCAAGCTATCGCGCTCCGGCACCCGTTTCGTTCCGGTTCTATTTGGAGATGGTTTTGTGGTTTTGCAACCGTCGCGCGCGTACGAATGTTACGTAAGAGCGAACTCTACATCGTTTTAATTGCGCAGACCGCAAGTGTCAGGCTGCTCCGCGCACGTCGTGCAACCTCCCGGCGGTGTCCGGCTCATCGGGTCCGGCCACATCGGAGGCCGCGATTCGCTCATTGTGAGATGCACAATCGAAGCCGTTTCGATCGAACAGTTCCAGGGCGCGCAAGCTTTGCGCCAGCGCTTCGTCCCGTTGCGGTCCGCTTGCGCCGTCATGGTGGGCGTGAAGTGCGGCAGCAAAGCGCTCGACCATCTGGAGCAGGCTGAGATCGTCGGTTCGTGCCGCCCGCAATTGTGCGAGTGCGCGGGTCGGGCCGACTGGTTTGTCGAGGCCGGCATGACCTGCCTGTTCATCCTCGGCGGGAGGGATGGTGTCGCCGTCAGCATCATTGTCGCCTTCGTGAACGGCTGCCGGCTCGATGACCCACACCCCGTCGCGTTCTGACATCTGGCCGAAATCGGTCAGCGACATGGCGCGCGGGGCCTGCCGGTAAGCCCCGCTGAAGGGCGCCGCATCGAGGATGTCGGCTTTGGCGACGATTTCGTCAACCGGCTCCGGGTCGTCCTCCGTCTGGGCGGCGAACGGCATCGTCGTCACCGGCTCATCAAGGCTGTCGCTACCCAACTCGCTCTTTGGATCGATCGGCTCGACGGGGGCTGCGGATAGTGCGAACTCGTCGAAATGCCCCTTCAGACCGGGGATGATGGTGTTCTGCGCGATTTGCGCGGTGGACCGGCGGTGCAATGCGAGCGCGGCCGGCCCGGCAATAGCTGCACCGATCGCCGCGGCAAGCAGGCTGAACACTGGTTGCGCAGCCGCTTGAAGAGAGCCCGTGCCAGTGACAGCCGCCATCCGCGCGATCGCCGCGGGCGACAGCACGGCGACGCTCAGGCCCAGCAGCGCCGCGCCCCAAACCGTCAGGATCGCGACGAAGGCGCCGTGCGTGGATATGGGTGCCGAGGACGTCGTGCGCCGCTGCCACGCCAGCCTGCCGATAAGCATATCCAACTGTGCCATGCGCTCCATCCTGTCTGGACCCGGAACCTTCGCGAGCCGCCCTTCGGCTTCGCTTTCCAGGTTCTGCGCTAGCACGGTATGATAAACGGACCGCTAACGATGCCTGCCGTGCCCGCCCGTCAACCGGTTCGCCAGCGCGCGATTGCACTCGGTTCGCGCCCCTGCCATGAAGCGCGCCGAAACGCGTTGGGGTGGTCGCACGTTGGTGTGGCAACAAACCCTCGCGCACGCATTACGCAACAAAGGAGCATTTGCCATGACACCGCAGGATCTCGCCGCAAAGACGGGCGAAAACATCGGCACCAGCGAATGGGTCGAGATGAGCCAGGAGCGCATCAACCAGTTCGCCGATGCCACCGGCGATCACCAGTTCATCCATATCGACGAGGAAAAGGCGAAGATGACGCCGTTCGGCGGGACGATCGCCCACGGCTTTCTGACGCTGTCGATGATCCCCTATCTCGGGGCGAATAGCGATATTCCCAAGGTCGACAACGTCAAGATGGGCGTGAATTACGGTGGCAACAAGACGCGCTTCATTGCCCCGGTTCGCGCCGGCAAGCGTATTCGCGGACACTGGAAACTCGTCGAGATGATCGAGAAGCGGCCCGGTCAGTGGCAGCAGACCGCCGAGATCACCATGGAGATCGAGGGCGAGGACAAGCCCGCGCTGATCTGCGAGTGGATCACCCAGTACTTCGTCTGATCGGTTCCGATCGGACCTGCCAGACCCTGACATCGCCCGACCTTTCGGGCTAATCGAATTTGAAGAGGATATTCCTTCCATGACCCGTGAAGCCGTAATCGTATCCACCGCCCGCACCCCCATCGGCCGCGCCTACAAGGGCGGCTTCAACGCGACGCCAGGGCCTACGCTTGGTTCGTATTCGTTCAAGCCCGCCGTCGAACGCGCTAAGATCGATCCGGGCGAGATTGACGACGTGGTGTGGGGCTGCGTGCTGACGCAGGGTACGCAGAGCGGCAATATCGGGCGGCAGGTCGCGCTGCGCGGCGGGGCTCCCGTCGGCGTGTCCGGCCAGACCATCGACCGCCAGTGCTCGTCCGGCCTGGTGGCGATCGCGACGGCGGCCAAGCAGATCATGGTCGACAACATGGATATCGTCGTAGGCGGCGGCCAGGATTCGATCAGCCTCGTGCAGACGCCCGAAATGCGTGTTTCTCCCGATCCCGCGCTGATCGAGATGCACAAGGACGTCTATATGCCGATGCTCGGCACGGCCGAGACCGTGGCGGCGCGCTACAACATCAGCCGCGAAGCGCAGGACGAATACGCCCTGCAATCGCAGCAGCGCACCGCTGCCGGACAGGAAGCGGGCAAGTTCGACGACGAGATCGTGCCGGTCACCACCACGATGATGAAGAAGGACAAGGAAACCGGCGAAGTCAGCAAGGAAGAGATCACCATCACCAAGGACGAGGGCAATCGCCCCTCGACCACCCTGGAAGGCCTGCAGAGCCTCAACCCGGTAATGGGCCCCGACAAGGTCATCACTGCAGGCAACGCTTCGCAGTTGTCCGACGGTTCCGCGGCCAGCGTCCTGATGGAAGCCAAGCTCGCCGAGCAGAAGGGCCTGGAGCCGCTCGGCCGCTATGTTGGCATGGCGGTTGCGGGCACCGAGCCCGACGAAATGGGTATCGGCCCGGTCTTCGCCATTCCCAAGCTGCTTACGGCCACCGGCCTCAAGATGGACGACATCGGCCTGTGGGAGCTGAACGAGGCGTTCGCGGTGCAGGTGCTCTACTGTCGCGACAAGCTCGGTATCGACAACGACATTCTCAACGTCAACGGCGGCTCGATCTCGATCGGCCACCCCTACGGCATGACCGGCGCGCGCTGCACCGGCCACGCCCTGATCGAGGGCAAGCGCCGTGGGGCGAAGTACGTGGTCGTCACCATGTGCGTCGGTGGCGGCATGGGCGCCGCGGGACTGTTCGAGGTGTATTGAGGGAGGTATTCCGATGACTGGGGGGCGCTGGCCTGAACTCGATTATTCCGCCGACCGGGCGGTGATCGAGACGTGCCATGCGTACCTCCAGGTCGTCGGCAAGCTGCCCACCCGCACGCGCGTCTGGTGCAATCACGGCTGGCACCTTGCCCTGCGCGTCGTGCCGCGCGGCTTTCGCAGCTATCCGGTCGAGGGAGGCGAGCGCGAGGCCGAGGTGCTGTTCGATTGCCTCGCGAGCGAAGTCGCACTGGAAACCTCGGACGGGTTTCGTGGCAGCTTCGCGATCGAGGGCCAGAGCGTCGCCGCCTTCCTGACGCAGTTCGAGGATCTTCTGGGCCGTGCCGGCATCGCCACCGATGTCGCCGGTGCGCCCAACGAGGTCGATCCGGCCATTCCTTTCGCCGAGGACGAAAAGGAGCGGGCATGGGACCCGCATACAGCCCGCCGTTTCCACTCAGCGTTTCGCAGTGCCGACCGTGCGTTCGAACGGTTCCGTAGCAGTTTCGTCGGAAAATCGAGCCCGAGCCACCTGTTCTGGGGAAGTTTCGATCTCGCCGTCACGCGCTTTTCGGGACGCGAAGCTCCGCTTCATCCCGGCGGCTTTCCCAACCTGCCAGACCGCGTGACGCGCGACGCGTACAGCCACGAAGTTGCCAGTGCCGGCTTCTGGCCGGGTGGCGGAGGTGTCGATGAAGCGGCGTTCTACGCCTACGGTTACCCCGCGCCCGAGGGTTTGGGCGACGTCCCTCTCCAGACGGAAGGGGCGTACTGGCTCGCCGCTCTGGGCGAGTTTGTCCTGCCCTATCGCGAAGTTCTGGCCGCACCCGATCCAGATGCGGCGCTGCTCGGTTTCCTCGAAGAGACCTATGTCGCCATCGCCGACCGGCAGGGCTGGGACAGGGCGGCCCTGGAGATACCGGGAGACCGTTACGGCGAGCCATACGATGTAGAGAAACACCGCGGTTCGTGATCGATCGGGGCCGTTCGCGGCCGGCGTGTTGGCTTCTCAGCCGTGTTTCGCGATGAATTCCTCGACCACCGGGGCAATCTGTCCGCGCCATTTGCTGCCGTTGAAGATGCCGTAATGTCCCGCACCTTCGGCCATGTAATAGCGCTTCTTGGCATCGGACAGGTTGGTCGCCAGCTTTAGCGCCGCCTTGGTCTGGCCGAGGCCGGAGATGTCGTCCCGCTCACCTTCGATGGCGAGCAGCGCGGTGTCCGTGATCTGCGTCAGATCGACGATCTCGCCCTTGTGTTCGAACGTGCCGTTGGGGATCGAGTGCTTCTGGAACACCTCCTCAACCGTCTGCAGGTAGAACTCCGCGGTCATGTCGCACACGCTGCGATATTCGTCGTAGAAATCCTTCGTCGCCTGCGCGCTCGCCTCGTCCCCGGCGGTGAGATGCTTGAACATCTCGTAATGGCTCATGAGGTGGCTCTGCAGGTTCATGCTCATGAACGCCGATAGCTGCATGAAGCCAGGATACACGCGCCGTCCGGCACCGCGATAGTTCGTCGGTACGGTGGCGATCACCGAATTGCGGAACCATTCGATCGGGCGGTTCATCGCATGGTCGTTGACCGTGGTCGGGCTCTCGCGGGTATCGATCGGCCCGCCCATCATGGTCAAGGTGGCGGGAGTGCCCGGCGAACTGCGCTGGTTGAGAAGCGCGGTGGCGGCGAAAGCCGGGACCGATGGCTGGCATACGGCCAGCATGTGCGGGCGGGTGTCGTCGCCCGGCGCGCGTTCGTGTGCGGCAATGTATTCGAGGAACTCGATGAGGTAGTCGATGTAATCGTCGAGATCGAACCGGCCCTCGTGCAGCGGCACCATCTTCGCATCGGCCCAGTCGGTAATGTAGACTTCGAATTTCTGGAGCATCCGTTCGACCGTGCCGCGCAGCAAGGTGGCGTAGTGGCCGCTCATCGGCGCGACGATCAGAAGCTTTGGCCGTTTCAGGCGCTCCTCGTCGGTGATGCCGTCGAGGCGGAAGCGCTTGAGGTCGCCGAACGGGCGATTGATGACCGTCGCCTCGATCACCGGATGGAGCGTTCCCTCGACGTCGATCTCGGTGATGTTGAAAGCAGGCTTTCCATAAGTGGCGGTCGCATGAGACAGCACGTCGAGAGCGTTTGCGGCGAGCGGACCTATGCCGAGATAGCCCAACGGATTGGTCTTGTTCGCCAGCATTTCCGAACTGATCGCGGCCACCGAACTGACCGAGTTCAGCCAGCTGCGTTGCAATTCGTAGGCATGATAGAGCATGAGATCCGATCCGTCGTCGCGTGTGCGCGCATGCCATCGGCAGGCGGGCAAGGGCACCTTAGATGGCGGCTCCACCGAGATTGTGCAATGCACAAGACCGTCGCGCGCGTCTCACCCGCATCGCGCGACGTGCTTTTTGCACGTGAAATTCGCGTGCTTCGCGACTAGAGGAAAACCCTATGGACGGGGACCAGAAGACCACGCGCGACCAGTCTGTGCGCGAACAGCACGGCGAAGCAATGCCCGATGACGAGGGCGCGCAGCCGCGCAAGGCACGTTCGCTAGCCCCGCTGACGATGGTGTTCCGCGAGGCAGGCAAATATCCGCGCCAGATCGCCATTGCCGCGTTCGCCCTCTTCATCACGGCGGCGGCCACGCTTGCGATACCGTGGCGGTTCAAGGTCATCGTCGACGAAGCCTTTGGCGGCACCGCCGGTGTCGCGGAGATCGACCAGGCGTTCCAGTACCTGCTGATGATCGTCGTCATCCTGGGTATCGGCACGGCGCTCAGGTTCTATTACGTCAGCTGGATTGGCGAACGCGTCGTTGCCGACATACGGCTGAAGGTGCAGCGCAACCTGCTGCGGCTTTCCCCCGGCTTCTATGAAGAGAACAGTCCCAAGGAAATTTCCAGCCGGATGACCTCCGATACGGCGATCATCGAAACGGTGGTCGGGACGACCGTCTCGGTGGCACTGCGCAACACGCTGACCGCGATCGGCGGGATCGCGCTGCTTCTTTATCTCGCACCGGGTCTGGTGATCGGATTGCTGATCGGGATCCCGCTCGTGATCGCGCCGATCGTGTTCTTCGGGCGCAAGATCCGCACCATCTCGCGCGACAGCCAGGATCGCGTCGCCGACGTGGGCGCCTACGTGACCGAAGTGCTGGGCGCGATGAAGGTCGTGCAGAGCTTCGGCCAGGTCGAGCGCGAGGCCGGCCGCTTCGGCAGCGTGGTAGAGCGGACGTTCGAGACCGCCCGCCAGCGCATCGCGCTTCGTTCGATGATGACGACCATTGTCATCCTGCTGGTTTTCGGCGGGATCACCCTCGTCATGTGGCGCGGCGCGCTCGAAGTCGCCGAAGGGGCGATGACCGGCGGCACGATCACGGCTTTCGTGCTGGTGGGCGGTCTTGTCGCAGGCGCACTCGGCGCGCTGACCGAGGTGTATGGCGAATTGCTGCGCGGCGCGGGCGCGGCCGCGCGGCTGGGCGAATTGCTCGAAGCCGAACCCCAGATCGCACCGCCCGCGCGCCCGCAGACGCTGCCCGAGCCCCCTCGTGGCAGCCTCTCGTTCCGCAATGTCACCTTCTCGTACCCTGCACGACCCGAAACGCCGGCGCTGAGGAATTTCAACCTGGAGATCGAGCCGGGCGAGACGGTTGCGATCGTCGGGCCGTCGGGCGCCGGCAAGTCGACCATCTTCCAGCTGGTCGAACGGTTCTACGATCCGCAGGGCGGCACCATCAGGCTGGACGGCGTGCCGCTCACCGCAGCCGATCCTGCCGACGTCCGCGAACGCCTTGCGCTGGTGCCGCAGGACGGCGTGCTGTTCAGCGCCGATGCGCGGGACAACCTGCGCTATGGCCGCTGGGACGCGTCGGACGACGACATCTGGGACGCGGCGCGCGCCGCGAATGCCGAAAGATTCCTGCGCGACCTGCCGCGCGGTCTCGATACCTATCTCGGCGAGGGCGGGACACAATTGTCCGGCGGCCAGCAACAGCGCATCGCCATCGCAAGGGCCCTGCTGCGCGATGCGCCGATCCTGCTGCTGGACGAAGCGACCAGCGCGCTCGATGCCGAGAGCGAGCAGGCGGTGCAATCCGCGCTCGAAGGTCTGATGAAGGATCGCACCACGCTCGTCATCGCTCACCGGCTCGCCACCGTTCGCGCTGCGGACCGGATCGTCGTGCTGGAAGATGGCGAAGTGGTCGAACAGGGCACGCACACACAGCTTTCCGCCGCCGCCGGCCTCTACGCCCGGCTCGCCCGCCTGCAATTCGCTGCGAGCGAAGCTGCCTGAAGCTACGCGCGGCGATAGCCGGCCGAGCGGACCGGCGTCGCAAGCCGATTATCCTTCCCGGCGCGGCACAATCGTCAACAGCGTTGACACGCGGCGCGCCGGTGCCATGGAGCGCGGGACATGACGTTCCTGCAAATGCTTATCATCGCCGTAGTCCAGGGGATCAGCGAGTTCCTGCCGATCTCCTCGTCCGGGCACCTCATCCTCGTCCCGGTCTTCACCGGGTCCGAAGACCAGGGCCCGATGATCGATATCGCAGTCCATGTCGGATCGCTGCTGGCGATCATGGTCTACTTCTTTCGCGATGTCGTCGGGCTCGCCAGGGGCGGGTTTGCTACGATCGGGATCGGTGATGCGCCGGAATTCAAGCGGTTGTTCTGGTGGATACTGCTTGGCACTATCCCGGCCGTTATCTTCGGGCTTTCGATCAAGCTCGGCTTTCTCAACGGCTTCGTCGAAACGTTCATCGGCATCCCGATCGTCGACAACGATCTGCTTGCCTCGATCCGGTTCACCGACCTCATCGCCACCAACCTCATCCTCTACGGCATCCTGCTCGGACTGGCCGACCGGTTCGGCAAGGAGGTGAAGACGTTCGAGCAGATGACGTGGCGCGACGGGCTGATCGTCGGGCTGGCGCAGGCGCTGGCTCTTATCCCGGGGACGAGCCGTTCTGGCGTCACGATGACCGCGGCGCGCGCGCTCGGCTATGGACGGTTCGAGGCGGCGCGCTTCTCGTTCCTGCTCTCCATCCCCGCTGTAGCAGGGGCAGGGGTGCTCATCGTTCCCGACCTTCTGGAGGCGGAGGGCGACCTGCTGATGGAAGCAATCATCACCGGCGGCATGACCTTCGTCGCTGCGTTCGTGACGATGGCGTTCCTGATGAATTTCCTGAAGCGCGCATCCATGATGGTGTTCGTGATTTATCGAATTCTTCTGGGTTGCGCGTTGTTTTATTTCTTCTGAGATTAAGGTTCCGTCAGGGTTTGCGGGAACCGAAACGGCGGTTCGCCGATTGGCAAAATTGAACCGTAGTTCGAGAAACCGAGGATTGAATGTCCGATATTCATCGGGCGAACTTTTCAGATGGCGTTACTTCTTCTCATAATCATCGGCATAAGTGCCGGCTGGCTTTCATCCATCATCGCGCGCACCGACCAGCCGAGCGAAATCCTCAGGCAGATCGGTATCGCCACCGCTGCTGCGCTGATCGTAGGTGTGGTCGCGAACGGAAACTCCGTCCTGGGCGGGTTGACGCCGCTGGCACTGCTTCTCTCCGTGCTCGCCGCAGGGGCGGCAATGCTCGCATATCACATGATCGTGCGTGATAAGATACGGACCTGAATCCGGCCCTTTCCGGGCAGGCGAACAAAAATTAAGTCACATTTTGGCCATTTTTCGGAACACCAGCGCGCTTTGCCTGTTGATCCACCTGAAGCATACGTTAACAAACGCTAAGGTCGCTTCCCTAGCAGACGAGGAATTCAGACATGAAGTTCAATTTCGCCCGTACCGCCGCCCCTGTGGCCGTCGCTCTCGCTCTTTCGCTTGCTGCCTGTGACAGCCCGGAAGAAGAGGCCATGGAAGACCAGGCCGAGATGATGGAAGACAACCGCGATGAAACCGTCAACGAGATGGAAGCCGAGGGCATGATCACCGACGATACCGCGGACCAGATGGACGACCAGACGGACGCCATGGAAGAAAACATGGAAGACCAGGCCGACGAAATGTAAGTCAGCCACTGCTGCACACTCGAAGCGGGCGCCGGAGCGATCCGGCGCCCGTTTTCGTGTCGAGCTTCGCTAGACCGGTCTGGCGTCAGACCCTCGTCCACCGCGCAAGTGGTATTCCTGCGTTCCGCGCTGGATCACGTTGTCGACGTCGATCACCGCCGCATTGGCATAGGTGAAACC